>CASDUJ010000027.1 GCA_949283935.1 uncultured bacterium | reverse complement strand
TTAGATTATGAGGACGAAATAGGCTATAACATTGGTTTTAAAATAGAAAAATTAAGACAATTCTTGGACAGTAATCGGACAATGATGACCAAGAAAAGACCGTTTTGTAACATGTAAAACGATTACTTCCGACCGCTAAAGCTTAAACACAAAGCCAACTTTGCCGAATAATCTTTTTATGCGTGCAGATAAAATGTCCCGTTAAATTACAGTTAAATTACACAGATAAAATGTCCCGTTAAATTACATTAAATTACAACAGTAATTTCATATCTAAACCTAAAAGAACAAACAAAACGGAGAGGGAGGGATTCGAACCCTCGGTGAAGTTGCCCCCACACAAACGTTCCAGGTTTGCACCTTAAACCACTCGGACACCTCTCCATTTGAATAGCTTAATTTATTGTATACGAAGGAAACTTTAATGTAAATATTAAAAATAAAAGAAGAAGGTCTCAAAAACCTTCTTCTTTTAACATATTATAAAATTTTCTAAGCTGCAGTAATTTCAAGATATTTACGTAGTTTTCTTATTTGACCTAAATTTGAAGAATTTAATGTTATTTCAATTACTTCTTGATTTTTAGGGAGTCCTGCTACTTTACCACCCATAAGAGATCTTATTGCATTTTTAATTTCAGAATATTGTGTTTTTGAAATTTTCTTAGAATTTAATTTTATTTTAACTTTATCACCCATATGAACTACTTTACCTTTTTTTAAAGTTAAAACAGCTTGAGTACTTGATAGGTTAGCTCTTAGTGCATCTAACTTGGCTGATACTTGTGGAAGTAATTCTGCTAAAGTTCCCATTGGTTTTTGTTCTAATGTAGCAGGCACTATTTTGGGAGCTTTTGCTTTAACCAAAGTTAGTTTTGGAGTCTTTTGCTCTTTTTGCGCACCGATTGGTAAAGCCTTACCTTCCATATATTGAGTTATTTCTCTATTAGTTCTGGCTTGTAAGTTTGTTTGAGCTTGTGTCTGAGTTAATTCATGAGCTTCCCAAAGGGCATTTTTTTGGTCTGCAATTCTTGCTTCTTCAGTTTTTTGTTGAATTTTTCTGTCCTCCCACATTTTAGTTTCTTGATTTTTTTGGGCTAATTGTCTAGCTTCTTGCCTTCTTTGGAATTTGCTTCTTTTTATGATATCTTCTCTTAGCTGCCTATTTTCTGCTCTTCTTGCATTGTCTACACCTTGAGTCAGTTCTCTATTAAGCTTAACAGCTTCGCTATATTTTTTGTCGGCAAGTTCCTTTTCTGCAACTTTTTGCGCATTTGCAGCTTTTCTTGCAGCCTTTGCTTGAGCTGCTAATGCTCGTCTTTCAGCCCTTTTTAATCTGTGTGCTCTTGCTTTATTAATTATCGCAATTTCTTCCGGTGTTCTTACTTTGTATGTAGATGCTTTGGATATTGCATTTTTATTTATACTTTGAATGGTACTATTAGCACTTTTCTTTGTAGCCTCTTTTAAAAGTTTATCTATATCTATATCAAAACTTTTCACATTTGCTGATTTTGGACTACGTTTAAATAATTTAGCAATCGTGCTCTTTCCTTTTCCTTTTAAGGCAAATAACACACCTACTGCAAGAAATCCTGTAGCAATTGCCCCAATTAATTTCCAATTTGTTTTATCGTTATTTTGTGACACATTGGGAGGGGGTAAAACTATTACTTGTTTGTCTTTTCCCTTTGCTCTTTCAATATTTTCTTCTAATCTTTCGTTTTCTTCTTTTGCCCTTATAATATTTTTTTCCAGTTCATCATTAATTTGTTGAGCTTCTGAAATTGTTGTTTTTAATTTAGAATTTGTATTTTTTGCGTCACTATCATCTGAATTTACTTTTTTGGGCGTTTCTGGAGTTTTTGCTACGGGAGGTTGCGGCGCTGGACTTTCAACTTGCTCTCTTGGTTGTATTTTCTTTGGAGCAGGTTCATTTTGAGGAGTCTTGTTTTCTGGAGCTTCCTGTTTTGGTTCTTTTTCCTTAATTTCAAAATTTTCTCCAAAACCTTTTCGAGAAGGACGAATTGCATTTATTGCATCTTGGACAATTTGAACAGTACCTATTGGAATATCCATTGCGTTACCAGTTCCCATTGTTATTTTTTCAAATCCACTAGAATTTCCTGAATCATTGCCACCCATAACAGTTTTAGGCACTTCTAAAACATCTGTTGTCATTTGTAAAGGAGCCTCAACTACGTCAAAAATATTATTTACAGCTCCACCTAAACCATCCTTAAAACCCTCAGTATCACCTGTAAATAAAGAAGCAGTAGCTTGTGTTGTGTTGCCAATTAATTTAATCGGTGCTGAAACTACTTTCACTAATCCACCCAAAAATGGAACATTTTCAATTTCTTTCATAATAACTATCCCCTAATATGTCTTTTATCCCATAGCATGATAAAAACATTTTGCAATTAAAAATTGCTAATTTTAAAAAAACAATTAAATTAGCTACATATTAGTAAAATCCAACTATATATTTAGCGCAAAAAAGCTAGTCAAGCTTATAGGTTCAGGATAATATCTTGAAAAATGCTATATATCGCAGCATCTATATCAGTTTGAGTAGAAAATGGAATAGCCTTGCATTTTAGAGTTTTCTCTACATTATTTATGACTTTTAAATATTGAGATTTTGAAATGTAATCCATTTTTGTTATAACCGTATATACCTTAAATCCGTGATATTCTAGCCATTCACGCATTTGCTTGTCATTTTTTTGAACTTCATGCCTGCCATCAATAAATTGTATTACAGCAAATAAATTTTCCCTCTTTAGCAAATAATTTTCTAGTTCTATACGCCATTTTTCTTGTTCTTTTTTAGAAACTTTGGCGTATCCATAGCCGGGTAAATCAACAATAGCAAATTTATCATCTATTAGAAAATAATTCATTAGTCTTGTTTTACCAGGAGTATTACTAGTTTTTGCGAGATTTTTTCTGCCGCAAATTTTGTTGATAAAAGAAGATTTACCTACATTTGAACGTCCAATTAAAGCAATTTCTTGAACTTGCAATTCGGGACAATTCTTTAAACTATCTGAGCTTTTTAAAAATTTAGGATTACAAATTTTCATAATTTTGCTGATTGTTTAGCTCTTTTTTGTTCAATTTTTTTTTGAGCACTAATTAAAAGATTATAAGTTTTGGGACGATTGATTACATTTATATTAATGGTATTTTTATCTGCAGACAAATTAATTCCATTATGTTTTACGTTAGCTGTTTCTACCAAAAAAATGTTAAGAGCTTTATTTGCCAAAAATCTTATAGCTTCACTATTAAAAATATCGAAAGATTTTAGTACTTTAAAAATATTCATGAAAAAACTATAACAAAATTTACAAGTATAATCAATATTTTGAGAAATTTTTATTTCTTACAACACATCAAAAAATATAGTTACTAATATTTTGCTAATAATTAAAAAAATTGTTATAATATAGGCGTTATAGATAGTTGGAGATATTAATTTGGCTATTTTAAAATGTCCTTTAATGAGCGGAAAAGACGGAAATTACATACTTTGTCAACAAGAAGATTGTGCTTGGTATTTGAAAAATTACAAATCATGTTCAATATACATACTTGCTCACGATGCCGCATTAAATATTAAAGCAAAACAACGCACAAAATAAAGGTTAATTTTATGGATAAAAAACTTGCAATGTTATTATGCTTAATTACCATAATTGTTGTAGGAAGTTTGGTATTTGTAAGTAATCAAACTATTGATTTTCCCACAATTTTTTGGGCTTTAAAAATAACTGTACCGGCAGGTATAGTTGCATATATAGGTGGCTTTCTTTTGGGTAAAACTCTTGAAAAATCAAAAGGTGACACAAGGTTTTTAAACACAGAGGCTCAGCAACAATTTATTGATGATTTAATGTTAAGTCCGGAACAAGTTCTAAACAGCGCACCTTTCATTCAACCTAAAGATACTCAAGAAGTAAACTCTAAAGAAGAAACCATTTTGCCTAATCAAGATTCTCAATAAACAAAGGACATAAAATGAAAACCATTACAAAAATTAATGCATACATAAAAAAACAATCTCCAAGTTTAGGAGCAGTTTTTCTTATTTTTATGAATGTTGTTATGCTTGTAACCATTATATCTATGACCGCATATTTTATGCAAATGTCTAAAGATTTAATGGACAAAAGCTTTGATGAAAGACAAACAATTAGTAAATCTATATCAAACATTATATACAGTACAACAAAAGAAAGTTTAAATACTAAAAATTTTTCTATTTTGGACGAAATAACAAAAAAACTTGTAGACAATAGACTTATAAATTTTGTAGTTATATATGATTTAAAAAAAAATAACTACATAATTTGGTCTAACATCCAAGAAATAGAAAACAAAAATCTTTCAATAGATGAAGTAAAAAAAATATACAAAAAAAAATTTCCATATGACACAAATATTAGATTTGAAACAGGAGCTGTATCCCAAAAAGTTAATGTAATTATTGCATACACTTTAGATTCAAATTTATCATATTACATAAAAGATATATCTGCCAAAAATCCGACTTTAGCAATTATATTTTTATTACTTGGTTCGTTTTGTGCTTTAGTAATGATTAAACTTGTAACAGTTCCCATAAATTCTTTGACGAAAGCAGTAAAAATATTTTCCACAGGAAATTTCAAACATAAAATATCAATGACATATTACAAAGAACTAAATATTTTAATAAGAGCTTTTAATGAAATGGCTTCAATTATATACAAAACCCATACTTCCTTAGAAGAAAAAATAAAAGAACGTACAGCAGAAATTACTGACAAAAATCAAAAACTAAATAAAGCAATGGATGAATTGAAAGAAGCGCAAGCCATGATAGTTCACGGGGAAAAAATGCGTTCTCTTGGGGAACTTGTTGCAGGAATAACACATGAAATTAATAATCCGGTAAATTTCATTTACGGAAATTTAACACATTTAAACAATTACTCTCAAGATTTAATGGATATTATAGACAAATTTGAAGAATACTCTGAACTACTTCCTGAAGAACAAAGAAATGAAATAAAAAAAATACTAGAAGAAAAAGAATATGAATACATAAAAGAAGACCTTCCTGATTTAATAAAAAGTTGTAGAGAAGGAACAATAAGAACGAAAAATATAGTTATGGATTTAAAGAATTTTTCGAGAACAGAAAAAATGATTATAAATGAAATAGAAATAAACAAAGAAATAAACACAACTTTGAACATTTTATATAACAAATACAAAAATCGAATAACAATACACAAAGAATTTGAAGAAGTAGAGCCCATAGATTGTTACGGTGGACAAATTAACCAAGTTTTAATGAACATAATAGACAATGCTATTTTTGCAATCAAGGAAACTGGTGATATATACATAAGAACAAAAGATGATGGAAAAAATATAATAGTAGAAATTGAAGACACCGGCGTAGGAATTCCCCAAGAGAACATTTCAAAAGTATTTGAACCATTTTATACCACAAAAGGAGTTGGAGAAGGAACTGGACTTGGAATGTCTATAAGTTACAAAATTATTGAATCGCACAATGGAAAAATTAACATAGAAAGTGAAGTAGGAAAAGGCACCAAATTTACGATTACTTTACCAAAAGATGGTTTAAAAAGAAAGGAAACAAATAAATGAATTATAAAATATTAGTAGTAGATGATGAACCTGATAATTTACAATTGGTAAAAAGAACCCTACGTAAATATTACGACATAATAACTGCAAACAATGCTTTTGAAGCAATTGAAATATTAGAAAAAACTTCAGATATAGAAATGATTATTTCAGATCATAAAATGCCCGGAAAAAGTGGAGTAGAACTTCTCCATCATTGTTTTAGTCATTATCCTAATATAATAAGAATACTTATAACAGCCTATTCAGAAGTACCTATTTTGGTAGATGCAATTAATGCAGGAAAAATTCACAGATACATAAAAAAACCTTGGACACCAGAAGAATTATTACTAACAGTAAATAAATCTTTTGAAGCAAACAAACTTTCAAGAGAAAACATGCAACTCATAACAGATTTCAAAGATTTATTTTCCGGCACAATAAGTGCAATTACAGATGCGTTAGATGAAAAAGACAAATTTACATTAGGAAGAAGTAAACGTGTCTGCGAATATGCAATAGAAATAGCAAAAGAAATGAATTTATCTGACATAGAACTAAGCAAAATAGAAGTAGCAAGTCTTCTTCATGACATAGGAATGATAGGAGTTCCTGAATACATATTACACAAATCGGAAAAATTAACGGAAGAAGAATATCAAAAAATTCAAAAACATGTTGAATACGGTTTAAACATTTTAGGCAGCATAAAACAACTTGATTCAGTTGTAGCAATAATTAAATGTCACCACGAACGTTATGATGGCAGCGGATATCCATATGGACTAAAAGGGGAAGAAATTCCTATAGGTGCAAGAATCATAGCATTAGCAGATACATTTGATGCCCTTGTGTCAGCAAGAGCTTATAGAGATTCAATGCCTATAGAAAAAGCCGTTGAATTAATATCTTCATATGCAGGCAAACAACTTGATTATAATGTTGTACAAGCTTTTCTTAAAGTTGTTGACAAATTTGACTTTGAAAAAGACGAATAAAGGAAATAATAAATGACAAATAATATAAAGCAAATAGCACAAAAAGCTAAAGAAGCATCTTTAATTTTAGCAGGCCTTAACAGCCAAACAAAAGATCAAGCCTTACAAGACATTGCTGACGCATTATTAGCAAACAAAGCTTATATTTTTTCACAAAACGAAGAAGATTTGAAAAAAGCAAAAAAACTTTTAGAAAACAAAGAAATATCTCAAGCAATATATGATAGACTGAAACTTTCTGATTCTAAATTTAATGATATGATAGCAGGTATTTTGGATGTAAAAAAATTACAAGATCCAATAAATACAACTTTGTGTGCAACAAAACTTGCTGAAGGACTTGAACTTTACAAAGTTTCTTGTCCTATAGGAGTAATAGGAGTAATTTTTGAAGCAAGGCCGGATGTAATTGTTCAAATTACTTCTTTAGCAATCAAGTCAGCTAATGCTGTGATTTTAAAAGGTGGTATTGAATCTATCTTAACAAACAATGCCTTCATAAAAATTATTCATGAAACTTTAAGCAAGCTTCCTAATTTTCCCCAAAATGCAATAAATTTTGTTGAAACTAGAGAAGATGTAAACCAAATGCTAGCACTAGACAAATATATAGATTTAATTATTCCAAGAGGCAGTAATAAACTTGTTCAATTTATCCAAAACAACACAAAAATACCGGTACTAGGACATGCTGATGGAATTTGTCATATTTTCATTGATGAAAATGCAAATATAGATCTTGGAATAAAAATAACTTTAGACTCTAAAATTCAATACCCAGCTGCTTGTAATGCGGTAGAAACTTTACTAGTTGCAGAAAAAATTTCCAAAACTTTTTTACCTAAATTTAGTAAAATCATGACAGAAAACGGAGTAAAACTTAAAGGAGATTCAAAAACAAAAGATATTTTGCCAAATATAGAAAAAGCCGAAGAAAAAGATTGGCAGACAGAATATGGAGACAAAATACTTTCAATAAAAATAGTTAAAAATGTAGAAGAAGCTATATTTCACATAAACAAATTTGGTTCAGGACATACTGATTGTATTGTTTCAGAAAACAAAGAAAATGTTGAAAAATTTATGTCTTTAGTAGATTCTGCAGGAGTTTACCACAATGTATCTACAAGATTTGCTGATGGCTTTCGCTATGGCTTAGGAGCCGAAGTAGGAATAAGTACAAACAAAACTCATGCAAGAGGACCTGTAGGACTTGAAGGATTAACAATATATAAATACAAATTATTTGGTCATGGACAAATAGTTGCTGAATACACAGGGAAAAATGCGAAAAGATTTTTACATGAAAGGATAATTTAAGTTGATTTTAAAAGCATTTGCACAAGAATTAAACCAAGAAAAAAATATTGAACCTTGCGCATTTTTACAAAAATGGCTAAAAAAAATTTTGCTAAAAAATCCAGAAAATCATGTAGAGAACGTAATTCACACAGAATTTTTTTTACAAACTACCCAAGATGGATTAACAATAGTAAGTTCAAATTCACCTACGGGAAGAGAACTTATGCAATCTCTTTACAATTTTTGTTTAAGTTATGAAAATTTTTTATTTGCAAGATGGCTGCATGAAAGATCATCAACTGATTTTAAACGAACAAAAGAATAAGAAGGGGCAGAATAAATATATTCTGCCCCTTCTTTTAAACTATTTATAGTTTAAGCATTAGCATAAACGCTTATTTGTTTTCTTGTTCTTCTGTGTTTTTCAAATTTAACTACACCATCAACTAAAGCGAATAGAGTATAATCTGAACCTTGTCCTACATTTTCTCCTGCATGGAATTCAGAACCTCTTTGTCTAACAAGAATATTTCCTGCTTTGACAATTTCGCCGCCAAATTTTTTTACGCCTAATCTTTTACCTACACTGTCACGTCCGTTTTTGGTCGAACCGACACCCTTTTTATGTGCCATTTTTTATATCTCCATTTTTGTTATTACTCTTGTACTTCTTTTTTTTCTTCGGTAGTTTTTTTAGTTGTTGTCTTTTTAGTTGCTGTAGAAGTTTTTTTAGCCGTTGTTTTTGTTGAAGTTTTTTTTGATTTTTCAGAAATTTCGGTAATTTCTTCTTTAGCTTCAGTTTTTGTTTCAGCTTTTGCTTTTGAACTTTTTGCTGAAGTTTTTTTCTTTGTTTCTTTTACAGGTTTCTCTAGACTTTTTTCTACCGGAATTTCTTCTTTTCCAGGAAATGAAATAGAATCAATCATAACTCTGGAAAACATTTGTCTGTGCCCTTGTTTTTTTCTATATCCTTTTTTACATCTTTGTTTATAAACCAAGACTTTTTGATTTTTACCGTTAAGCATAACTGTTCCGGCTATTTTTGCACCTTCAACATAAGGTTGACCTATTTTAGAATATTCACCTGCAACAATCATAACTACTTTATCAAATTCAACTTTGGAATTTACATCAACTCCAAGGTATTCTAAATCTACATATCTACCCTCTTGCAATTGGTATTGTTTACCGCAAGTTTCTACTATTGCTAACATTTTTTCTGCGTCCTTTCTAATTGGTGGCTGTAGTCTTGCAGACATTTAAAACAGCTTGACCCTTCAAACATTTAACTACATATTAACAACGACAAAATTTACTGTCAACATGGTTTAAGCTTAATTTTAAAATATTTTTCAAAGTATTTAAGTTTGTTGTTACACATTTTTTTTTAACATATAATAGAGGCAGTTCGTAATAATAAAAAAGGAATAAATTGTGTCGAAATATTTACTGGAATTAGGTGTAGAAGAACTACCTTATGAATTAATAGATTCAATAAGCATACAAATAAAAGAAAATTTTGCCAGAAAACTTGAAGAAAACAATGCTCAACACAAAAGCATAAAAACATATACAACTCCGAGGAGATTAGTATTTGTAATAGAAGGATTGAATGAAATTCAACCTGATACGCAAAAAACTTTCAAAGGTCCAAATTTAAAAGTAGCTATAGACGAAAATGGTAATTACACTCAAGCTGCCTTAGGGTTTGCAAAAAAATTTAATGCCCAAACAAGTAATTTAAGAGAAATCGAAGAAAACGGACAAAAATACATTGCACTAGAAATTTTTGAGAAAGGCAAATCTTTATTTGATATTATTCCAGAAATTGCTTCTGAATGTGTATTAAAAGTACAAGGTTCACATTTTATGCGTTGGAGTGATTTTGACGAAAAATTTTCTCGCCCAATTCGTTGGATTGTAAGTATTTTAGACGATAAAGAAATACCAATTGAAATAACAGGAATAAAATCGTCCAAAAGATCACGTGCTCACAGATTTTGTTCCGATGTTCACCCAGAGATAACCAATGTCGATAGTTATCTTGATATAATGTACGAACATAATGTTATTGTTGATGAAAATCAACGTAGAAATGTTATAATCAAAGCAGTTGAAGAACTCGCCAAAACAATAAATGCTAAAGTAAAAATTGAAGATGAATTACTAAAAGAAGTTACTAACATAGTAGAATGGCCCAAACCTGTTTTGGGTAGTTTTGCCTCAAAATATCTGGAAATTCCAGAGCCTGTAATAGTTACAGTTATGGCATCTCATCAGCGCTATTTTCCTTTATATGACCAAGCTGGTAAACTTTTAAATGCATTTATAACTGTAGCAAATTATGTTGGAAATGATACTTCAAATATAAAAAACGGAAATGAAAGAGTAATCAAGGCCAGATTAGATGATGCCATTTTCTTTTACAATGAAGACATTAAGAAACCTTTAATTCAAAGGGTAGATGAATTAGACGGAATAACATTTCAAAAAGGCTTAGGTTCTGTAAAAGAAAAAGTTGGAAGAATTATAAAAATTTCCGACGAGATTGTTAAGTCTTTAGGGTACGATCAATATGATGAAACCAACAAAAATATACTAAGAACAGCTTTATTTTGCAAAGCAGATTTAACTACAAGTTTAGTATTTGAATTTACAGAACTACAAGGAGTTATTGGGGCACATTACGCAAAACTAGCAGGAGAAACAGATGCAGTTGTCAAAGGAATAGAAGAACATTACTATCCTCTAGCAGCAGATGCAATGCTTGCTAATGGTTTAGAAGGGCAAATTGTAGGTATTGCAGACAAACTTGATACTGTATGCGCTGTATTTGCCCTAAATAAAATTCCGAGTGGTTCTGCTGATCCATTAGGAGTAAGAAGAGCTGCCATAGGAATTTTACAAACAATTATTCAGAAAAAATTACCATTAAATCTTATGGAATTAATAGATTTTGCAATAGCAAGATTGGATATTCAAATAGAAAACACCAAAAAATTAAAAAAAGATATCGCAGCATTTTTTATTCAAAGGCTTAAGGGAATGCTTACTGGGAAATTTTCCAATGACCACATTGAGGCTATTTTACACACACCTAATATTTTGAATAATCTTTCAAGTATATATGAAAAATTGGAATTACTTAATCTTGTTTGCACAACTGAAGATTTTGACAAGATTGTATCTACTCACACAAGAATCTCCAAACTTGTACGAAATTCATTTAATATTTCTGATAAATATACAGAATTTGAAGGTTATTACGATACTAGCATAAGAGATATTTTGAGTTCTTCAACAGAACTTGCAGCAAACAATACTCACAAAGATATTCTTCATAATTCTCATAGTAATGTTATTAGAGAAGATTTATTTAAAAAAGATTCCGAAGATGATATGTATAGATTTCTACTTGGATTGTCATCTAAAAAAATTATTTCATACAGAATATTTTATGATTTATTAGTAAATTTTGTTCCCATAATTGATAAATTTTTTGAAGATGTAATGGTTATGGACGAAAATATAAGTGTAAGAAATAACAGGCTAAGACTTCTTAGCGAAGTAAACAAAGAATTTTTAAGAATAGCTGATTTTACTAAAATTGTAAAGAATTCATAAATTGTTATTTTTTTTGAAAAAGATAAATATACTCATGTTTAAAAATGTAAAATCCACCAGCTAAAGCTCTATAGTGCCATAGATTAGCATTTTTACCTTTCGCTTTTTCATTACCTTCTATATTTTTAACAATTACAGCTTTTAGTAAAAATCCAACTTCTTTCATTTTTTCCATACACATAGAGCCCAAAGGAATTAATTCTCCATTTGCATATTTGTCCCCAATAATTAAAGCGGCAAAACGTTTTTTTTCCAGACAATCAAATCCTATTTGAGCAACTTTTTTAAAACCTTTCAAAAAATCTTCTGTTTTTTGTAAATTTGACAAATCTCCATTCAACTCGCTAAATTTTATAATATCAGCATAAGGAGGGTGAAGCATTAAAAATTGTGCATATTCTTCTTCAAGACCTTTTAAAGTTGCAAATATATGTCTTTTTACTGCGTCAGTTGTGCTATCGCCATTTATAATTTTAATAGATTTATTTAAAGCTTCTCTGGTAAATTTTTTGGAAACATAATCACACATCCTTTTTTGAATTTCGACTCCAATACAACGTCTGTTCATATTTAGAGCTTCAATAGCAGTTGTACCTGAACCCAAAAACAAATCTAATACAACATCTTGAGATTTTGTATAACGTTCAAGCAATTGTGTAGCAATTTGTGGAATATAATTTCCATGATAATCATAGCTATGACCATTAGTATTATCTCGTGATTGAAAATTCCATAAAGTACCAGTTTCAATATGTTTATAATTTCTCCAATCTTTTAGTTTTATATCATTATAAGCTGTTGTTTCCCGAACTACTCGCAAATTTGACTTATTTGGAACTGTTTTGGTACTATTTTTGGTCAATTTTACTTCCTCTACTCTAACAGGTTTTATCATACAAGTGACAACAATATTTGTAATCATTCGATTGTTGTATGTTTTAATATTATTTGAGTTTTTATGTTACATTTGCTAAAATCAATGTATGAAATTATTACTAAAAATATTTTTTATAATTTTTGTTTTTATAAACTTCTGCGGCTGTCAAAGTGATATTGAAAAAGACGTAGATTTGTTAACCAAAATAAAAGACAAAAAGGTTTTTTTGGTAGGAGTTAACAAAAATTCGAAACCTTTTGCATACATAAACAGTCAAGGAGAACTAGAAGGCTTTGACGTAGAATTAATTAAAGAAATATCCAAAAAACTTTTTGATACCGACAAAATTATTGAATTTATTTCTGTAACTCCATCCAACAGAATTTTAAGTTTAAACTCAAAAGAAGTAGACATAGTAATTTCTACAATGACAATAACAGAAGAAAGACTAAGAATTGTTGATTTTTCAAATCCATACTATATGACAGGACAAGCCATATTGGTAAATGAAGACAGCAACATTCGTTCTGGGAAAGATTTGAACGGGAAAAAAGTTGGAATTGTATTAGGAACAACAGCAGCTACAAACATACGTTACATAGCTTCAAATGCAATAATTAAAGGTTTTAAAAATTATGAAGATGCTTTTGAAGAATTTAAAAAAGGCAATATTGATGCTATTTCAACAGATGATGTAATACTTCAAGGGATAGCAACAAAATCAAGCAAATACAAAATTTTACCTGATCGTTATTCAACAGAATTTTACGGGATTGCATTAAGAAAAGATGAATATTCAAAAAACTTAAAATTAGCTATTAATGATGCTTTAGACATAATGGAAAAATCAGGTAAAATAAAAGAACTAGAAAGAAAATACAACGTTCAATACAGACGTTAATAGTTGATTTTTTTGTTTTTATAAAGCACTTCAAAATTATTTTGCATTTCTGAATAATTATTTTTGGTTAAAGTAAAAGACTTATTTACCAACCACAAAGCGCCTGGAGCAGCAAAAAGCAAAATAAATATTAAAATAACAACATTTAGAGCAGTTTTTGCAAAAATTTTTATTTGTTTTTTTTCATTTACATAATCATTATGTTCTGAAATAATATCATTAATTACATCATTTCTTTCTTCAATGCTCATAGAATCAATTAAATCAATATATTGACTCTTAACGCTAATTACGTATTTTTTCACACCTGCAGCTTTTTCTTGCTGTAGGTGATTTTCAAGAATTTCTTCATTATCGTTATTATTTTCGGAAAAAATCATATTCCCTCAAAATATTTTTTATGCAATAATTATTTTACAATATTTAGACATATTTATAATCAATCTTTTGTAGGAAATAAAACATTGAATAACGAAAAAATAGAAGTAATAGAAGCAATTAATTGTATTAAAGACCCCAAAGTTCTAGTCATAGGTGATTTTGCCATTGATGAAATGGTTTACGGAAAGACCGCACGTATTTCAAGAGAGGCTCCTGTACTAATTTTGAGACATTCTGATACAAAAATTATTCTTGGTGCTGCGTCAAATGCCGCTCACAACATTTCGGCTTTAAATAATGGAAAAGTAGGAGTTATTGGAGTATGCGGGAAAGATTATTATGCACCTATTTTGAAAAAAGCTTTTAAAGATGCCAATGTAGATTATTCTATGTTGATTGAAGATAAAGACAGACCAACTACGACAAAAACTCGTATTTCTGGATTTTCTACACAATCTGTAAGACAGCAAATTGTTAGAATAGACAGAGAATTAAATGAACCTGTTAATACAAAAACCGAGAACAAAATTATTGCAAATATAAAAAAAGCAGTCCCAAATTACGATGCAGTTTTGCTTTCTGATTACAACATAGGAATAATGACAGACAACATAATAAATTGCGCAATAGAAACTGCTAATAAATATGGAAAAATTGTTACTGTTGATGCACAGGAAAATTTAGGACGTTTCCAAAATGCTACTTGTCTTACTCCAAATCAACCTGATGCTGAAAAAGCTGTTGGCTACAGTATCAATTCTTATGATGATGCAATAAAAGCAGGTAAAGATTTATTAAAAATAACTAATGCTAAAATGATGCTTTTGACTAGGGGAGACGAAGGAATGATTGTTTTCTATGACAAGAACAAGCACTTTAGCATAAATGCCTTTAACAAAACTGATGTTTTTGACGTAACTGGAGCCGGGGACACAGTTGTTGCAGCTTTTACGCTTGCACTTGCATCTGGTGCTTCACCTCAAAAAGCTGCAATAATAGGTAACCTTGCGGCAAGTATAGTCATACGTCAATTTGGTTGTGCAGTTACTTCAAGAGATGAAATGATTGAAGTGTGGGAAAATTTAGAAGAAAACAATTTTGTTCATTTATAACGATTTCTTAATTTTTTTTCCAGATTTTCTATTTCAAAAGTAAGATTTCTAATATCTTTTCCATGACAAGCACCTTTTTGCAAAAGTACTGTATTCATTTCATAAATTTCAGGATTTAAATTTTTGCTAATATAACTTTGTTTTGGGAAAGGTAATATTTGAGGCACAAGACCTTGTTCAGTTTGGCGAAAATTCATTTCCCCTTTTGGGAAAGTTTTTTGCAATCTTTTTATAAAATTTTTAGTATATTTCCATATATCAGGGTGAATTATACCAGATGAGAAGACTTCTGACCTAGCTTTTTTTACAACAATTTGAAAACCTTTATCTATCTTCAAACCAAAATTTTGCTTATAATTAGAATTATTGTACAAATTTATTGAATTAATTTTCATAATGCCTCAAATATTTTTTCATTTATATAAATTATACAAAGAAAAAAATTTGCTATAAAAAATTTATTTTATATAATTAATATTGGTAAAAATGTTATAGGAGATAATGATGAAAGTTACTATTACTGATGATTGCATATGCTGTGGTGCTTGTGAATCAATTTGCGGCGAAGTATTTTCTATAGCTGACAAAGCAGTTGTAAACGAAAGTGCTGTTGCAGCAAATGAAGATGCAGTAAAGGAAGCTGCTGAAGCATGCCCGGTTGCAGCAATTGTTATAGAATAAGAAAAAATTTTTCTTAAAAAAGGTGGTAATCATACCACCTTTTTTTATGGAAAATTTTTTTAAAAGAAAATTTTTATAAATGTATAAAATCACCTATGAATTGTATAGGAAAGAATTTCATATTGATGTAAAATCGACCTATGGACATTTGCAACACAAAATTAGATGATGAAATATTAAAAGCTGTAGGACTTGAATTAATGTTTTGCACTCCAGAAAAATGTGCAAACAAAGAAGGAATAACAGCAATAGAACTTGCGCGCAAATTAAGTCTTCCAACTGACACTGTAAAAAAGAAACTAAAAATTTTATTTGAAAAAGAAATAGTTAGAGTAACAGGAATAAACCCAAAGTATTGGAAATTTGATAACTACAAATTTCAGAAAATGGATGAAGAAGACGAAGTTTATAAACTTTTATGCAATTTTGAAAATGTAGATTTTTGCAAATACTTTGAATATTAATTTTTATGTTAATATTAGAAGAGATAAGCTGGCTGGGTAAATAAAGCACGGTTAATAGAGATGTCAAAAAAATTTATAATTAGAGAAATTAAAGAAAAACCACTTGATATGAAGTTTGAATTTTTTAGAACAATCAAAACCTTTTGTTTAATTATGATTATTTTTTGCATAGGTTTCATTTTCAGAAAAGGATATTTTGACACACTAGAAAATAGCAGATTTATGAAATTTTACCCGACATCTACAGTATTTTACCAAGATTTTACTAACATTGGAGAATTTAAAGAATTTAAGCTTCCCAAAGATTATCAATCTATAAGCTATGGAATTTTCAAAGATGACAGAGGAAAAGATAAATTTTTGATGGTAGCAAAAACCCCTGATAGTGATACTCCTATAATAGACACAAAAGAATATTCTTTGTTTACAAAAGACGGATATACTTTTTTATCAAATAGTGAATTAGAATTAAAAAACCTCAAAAAGAGAATTGAAACAAAAAACTACGAATTTATAAAAGACAAAAACATAAAAAAACTTATAAAAAACCTTGATAAGAATAGAGATTACACTATTGTAATAACAAACATTGAATATATAGGTCTTCCTATAGATGAAGATATTAAAAAAATTTTTGACAAAGTTTTCGACAAAACAATAATACAAATCTTCAACAGAAATAATGGAATAGAAATTAGTGGAGAAATTACTTTTAAAAACAAAATAATTGACATAGCTGCAACTGCAAAACAAATTACAGAAAATTTTACAAACAGAAATATAAAAATTGATAATTTTAACACAACAAATTTAGCATTAGTTATGGGAGTCAAAGATTTTGATTTATGGACAAAAACTTTTTTGCAAATAACCAAAACATTACAAGATAACCAATACAGCGAAACTTTTAATTTAATTCAAAATGATTTTAATACTAATTTTGAAGAAGATATAGCTCAAAAATTAGATGGAAATGCAGTTTTATATCTTTTTAACGATAAAAAGACTTTACATCCCATGATAGTTTTACAAACTAAAAAAGATATCGTAAAACAAGCACAAAAATATTTAAGTTTTTTACAACTTCAAAACATTTCAGAATTAAAAGAAAAAGAAGTAAACAACAGAACATTTAATGTTTTAAGTAGCGGATTTTATCCTTATAATCTAAGTTTTACGACTTTAGATACAAATCTGTTCATTTTAGGACATCAAAATATTATTGAAAGTTACATAAATGATGAGAACAAAAATTCTGCAGCAAAAAAATGTGACTTTTATTTGTTTGCGAATATTTCTAAAACTCCAATTTTAAATAAAAATAAAGGCTTTTGGAGTAATTATAAGACAATGGAATTTGAATTACATTTATCGCCAAGCATCAATTTTGCAGGTAAATTAACAAGATAAATTTTAATTTATGCTAAAATCAAAATATGCAAAACAAAATTAACAAATTAATAGAAAAAGAACTAACTCAATTTAACTTTGGGCTAAAACAAAACATAAGAAGTTCAACAGAAGAATTTCAAGAAGTATTAGAATACATAATTAAAACAAGAGGCAAGCAGATTCGACCCATTTTAGGTATTTTATGTTCGAACATTATTGGACAATTTAACGAAAGACAAAACATTTTTTTACAAGGTATTGAACTTATTCACAATGCAACTTTACTACATGATGACGTAATAGATGAATCAAAAATAAGGCGGGGAAATATAGCATTACATCAAAAATTTTCCAATAAGATTGCTATTTTAACCGGAGATTATTTTTTATCAACAGCTATAGAAATTATACATAAACTAAAAAGTCAAAAAATCAATAATCTTTTAGCCAAATACATGAAAGAAATATGTGAAGGAGAAATAGAGCAAAATTTTTCGGCATACAAAATTTTACCCATAAAAAAATACCTAAAAAAAACTGAGAGAAAAACAGCTTTATTGTTTGAATTAACAACACACGGATGTGCAATTTTATCAGAAAACAAAGACGGGAAGGTACAAACAAAATTAAAAAACTTTGGAAAAAACTTTGGAATGATTTTTCAAATTAAAGATGATTTAAAAAATTTTCAAAAAAAAGACAACAAACCTGTATATAATGATGTTGAAAATGGCACATACACAGCGCCAATAATATTTTTGGCAAAAGAGTTTCCCGAAATAAAAAATATTCTTGCTCAAAAAAAATACCAACAACTTTCAGAATATTTCAAAAAATCACAAGCAATAACAAAAACCAAAAATTTAATAAACCATTATCAGCAAAACGCATTATTACAAATTAAAGATTTTCCTAAATCAGTTCACAAAGAAGCTTTAAAAGAATTACTTTCTTATTTTGGAAATAATTGAAACCACAAAAAGGGCAAAGCTTATTATAAGAACAGCCACAAGATAAAATTTAATGGCCCCAACCAAATAAGTAGCAACAATTCCCGCAGCTATTGTAGCTATTAAAAAGGCTAAAACGGTTTTATTGTGCGAAAAACCAGCTTTTAATAATTTGTGGTGCAAATGCTCCGCATCTGCACTAAAAGGACTCTTACCTTTTAACAATCGCCTTGTAGTAGCAAAACATATATCAAATATAGGAACTATTAAAACAAACATAGGCAAAAATATAGTGAAAGCAACAGATTTCATAACTCCTACAACAGAAAGAGTAGCCAACAAAAAACCTATAAATAAAGATCCTGAATCCCCCATAAAAATCCTAGCCGGATTATAATTAAAAACCAAAAATCCCATAATTGCTCCGGACAAAATAAAACTCAATAATGTACAAGTTGTCTGAGGAGGCTGAGCAAATAAAGCAATTATGCCAAGCGTAACAGCCCCAATAACTCCCATAGTTCCAGCTAATCCGTCAACTCCATCAATAAAATTAAAAGCATTTGATAATCCAACAATCCAAAGAATTGTAACAGGTAAGCTTAGAAAGCCAAAGACGATATGCAAATCTAAAAAGGGCAAACTTGCATAATTAATTTGAACGCCAAGCAAAAAAGCAACGAGAGCAGCTCCAATTTGAACAAAAAATTTAAACTTTGCACTCAGTCCATAAGTATCATCTACCATCCCTAGAATAAACATTATTGTTCCGCCAACAAGTATTGCACTTATACTATTGCCAAAAGGATATTCTTGTTGAAGTAGTACAACAAAAATAAGCGAAAAAATTGTTCCCAGCCATATAGCAATTCCCCCTAGTCTTGGAATTGGTTTTTTGTGTATTTTTCTTTCGCCAGGAAGATCATAATAGCCCTCTTTTAGGCACATTTTTCTGACCAAAGGAACAACTGCTACACTAAAAATAAAAGCTGCTATAAAACCGATTATCGGCATTTTAATTAAATTGTCCGTAATTTCTCTCCTTTAGAATATAATGGATATTTTTCGCATAAAGCTAAGGCCATTCTTTTTGATTTTTCAAAAATAGTTTCATCATCCGAATATTTGACTACATTCGAAATAATTTCGCCAACAATTTTCATATCTTCTTCAGTAAATCCTCTAGTGGTTACAGCCGCTGTTCCCAATCTAACGCCACTAGTAACGAATGGGGATTGAGGATCATTAGGAACAGTATTTTTGTTTGCAGTAATGTGAACTTCCTCTAAAAGATTAGCCACATCTTTACCTGTTTTCCCAACTTTTCTTAAATCCAAAGTCAAAAGATGATTATCGGTCCCCCCGCTTACAACATCCAAGCCGTTATCAATAAGTGTTTGAGCCAAAGTCTTAGCATTATTTATAACTTGTTGAGCATATTCTTTAAATTCAGGTTTCAAAGCTTCACCAAAAGCTACAGCTTTTGCAGCAATAATATGTTCTAAAGGTCCACCTTGAGTTCCTGGGAAAACCGCTTTGTCAATACCAAGAGCATGTTCGTCATCACACATAATAACTCCACCTCTTGGACCTCTTAAAGTTTTGTGCGTAGTAGTAGTGATAAAGTGAGCATAGCCAACAGGAGAAGGATGCAATCCTGTAGCCACCAAAGCTGCTATATGTGCAATATCAGCCAAAAGAAAAGCTCCAACTTTATCTGCAATTTGTCTAAATCGTTTAAAATCAATTATTCTTGGATAATTACTAGCTCCAGCAATAATAAGTTTGGGTTTGTTTTCTATTGCAATTTTTTCCACATCGTCATAATCAATGTAACCATTTTCATTAACACCGTAGCTTACAACATCAAAATACATCCCAGAAAAATTAACGGGTGACCCATGAGACAAATGTCCGCCATTAGACAAATCCATACCCAAAATTTTGTCACCAGGTTTTAATACATACAAAAAAACTGCCATATTAGCTTGCGCACCTGAATGAGGCTGTACATTTGCATGCTGAACACCAAAGAGTTTTTTTACTCTTTCTTGTGCCAAAGATTCAATTTTGTCTACAATTTCGCAACCATTATAAAAACGTTTATAAGGTTTACCTTCAGCGTATTTATTTGTTAAAACTGTTCCAGCCGCAGCCATAACTGCTTCTGAAGTAAAATTTTCACTTGCAATAAGCTCAATAGTATTTTGCTGTCTAGAAAGTTCTTCTTCAACAAGTTTGGCTATTTCAGGATCAGTATTTCTAATTACATTTAATTCCATATTCAACTCCCTATATTTTCTTTTTATATTTTCCCGCAAAAATAGACAAAGGGCAAGATTTATGAAAAATTCTACAAAAAAAAAATAGTAAAAATTTATAAAATATAAATTTTTGATATCCCCCCAAACGGCAATTAAAATTCAACAAAAATTGTTTATACTAATGAAAATAGAAACAAAATGTTAAATTTTAATTAAAAAAAACAATGTTTGGTTACAAAAGAGTTATAACGTAAATGTAAAAAATAAATGAACCTTTGAAAGGAGTGATTAATATGAAATTTTTAGTTAGAAAGGCACCTGAACATTTTTTGAGAACTGTTAATGATGAAATTAATTCTTTGTTAAACAGACATTTTGACAGTTATTTCCCTGAGGCAGCATATTGGGAAGAAATGGATAAATTTTCAATGCCTGTTGAAATTGAAGACAAAGGAAAAAATTATGAGGTTAAAGCAGAATTACCAGGTGTAAAAAAAGAAGATTTAGATATAGACATTGATAAAAATTACATTACAATCAATGCCAAAAAAGAAGAAGAAAACAAAATAGACGAAAAATCTTACAAAAAATCAGAATTTAGATATGGAGAATTTTCAAGAACAGTATATTTCCCTGAAGAAATAGACATTGAAAAAACAGAAGCAAAACTTCAAGATGGAATATTAAAAATTGAAGCTCCTAAAAGAAATTCAGAAAAAGACACCAAGAAAAAATTAAATGTAAAATAAATACGTCAGCAAAAATAAAAACAAGGGCAAATAATTTTACCCTTGTTTTTTATAATGGTGGGCGATACAAGGCTCGAACTTGTGACCCCTTGAATGTCATTCAAGTGCGCTACCAACTGCGCCAATCGCCCACAAATTTTTAAATCCTCAGAACACAATATTTCTTTAACTTTTATAGCTAAAATATAACAAGAAAAAAAGATTTTGCAATAAAAATATTTTAGGTTCAAATGCAATTAACAAAAACAAATCATACATTTATTTTGTTTTTAAGTTAAATTAGAAAAGGATTATTTTTATAGAAAAAATCCACAACTTAAATGTTGTGGAAAAATGGTCGGAACGACAGGATTTGAACCTGCGACCCCCACCACCCCAAGGTGGTGCGCTACCAAGCTGCGCTACGTCCCGTTAAAACAAAGTTCATTTAGAACTTTAATAAAATAAGTTTAGTATAAGCCCTCCTTCAAAGTCAATATAAATTTTAAAATAATACTATTGGCTAGTATTTAATATTCTACATTCAATTTTTTTGTGATAAACTAAAAATAATTGAGGAGTAGGATAATGATAAATTTTCTTATAAAACTTTTAGGCGATCCAAACGAAAGAAAAATTAAAGCGGTAATGCCTATTGTAGATCATATAAATGCACTAGAAGCTGAAATTTCAGCTTTATCTGATGAAGAATTAAAAGCCAAAACCAACGAATTTAAAGAAAGATTAGCAAATAGAAAGAAATCAAAAGACAAAAAAACAGATTTTAAACTTGAACAAGAAGCATTAGATGAAATTTTACCTGAAGCATTTGCTGTAGTAAGAGAAGCAGGTAAAAGAGTTTTAAATATGCGACACTTTGATGTTCAATTAATTGGAGGAATATTTCTTCACAAAGGACAAATTGCTGAAATGCGTACAGGCGAAGGAAAAACTTTGGTAGCCACATTACCTTGTTATCTTAATGCTTTAACAGGTAAAGGAGTTCATGTTGTAACTGTTAATGATTATTTAGCCAAACGTGACAGCGAATGGATGGGAAAAATTTATAAATTTTTGGGTTTAACTGTAGGAGTTGTTCTTTCAGGCGAAAGGGGTATAGATGAATTTGCCCGTAAAAAATCAGCATACGCTTGCGATATTACATATGGAACTAACAACGAATTTGGATTTGATTATTTAAGAGATAATATGGCAGGAAGCCTTGAACAATGCACGCAAAGGCCTTATAATTATGCAATTATTGATGAAGTAGACAGTATATTGATAGACGAAGCAAGAACTCCATTAATTATTAGCGGAAGACTTGATAAATCTGCGGAAACATACATAACAATGTCTAAAATAGCTCCAAAGCTTAGTGCTCCTGTAGATTATGAAATTGAAGAAAAGAACAAAAATATAGTTTTAAACGAAGAAGGAATAGATAAAGCTTGCGAACTATTAGGTGTTACAGATTTATACGACCCGCAAACTCAATACGCACATTATTTGATACAAGCTTTGAGAGCCAAAGAATTATTCATCAAAGACACAGATTACATAGTAAAAGACGGGCAAATAATGATTGTAGACGAATTTACCGGTCGTTTAATGGAAGGAAGAAGATGGTCTGATGGTTTACATCAAGCAATAGAAGCAAAAGAAGGAGTAAAAATTCAAGATGAAACGCAAACTCTTGCAAGCATAACTTTTCAAAATTTATTTAGACTTTACCCAAAACTTGCAGGTATGACAGGTACTGCAGTAACTGAAGAAGCTGAATTTGGTAAAATTTACAATTTGGAAGTTACTTGCATACCAACCAATCGTAAAGACGTAAGAATTGATTATCCTGATGTTATATATAAAAACGCCAAAATTAAATACGATGCTGTGGTAAATGAAATTATAGAAGCTCACAAAAAAGGTCGACCTTGTCTTGTTGGAACAATAAGTATTGAAAAATCAGAATATCTTTCACATCTTTTAACGCAAAAGGGCTTAAAACACAATGTTTTAAATGCAAAACAGCACGAAAAAGAAGCAATGATTATAGCTCAAGCAGGTAGATTAGGAGCAATAACCATTGCAACTAACATGGCAGGAAGAGGTACAGATATTTTACTTGGGGGTAACCCAGAATATTTGGCCAAAACAATGCTTAAGGAACGTGGAATAGAAAAGGATATGCCAGATTACGAAAGATTCAAAAACGAAGTTTTAGAAGAAGCATACAAAATAACAGATGAAGAACACGAAAAAGTTATAAAAGCAGGTGGACTACATGTTATAGGAACAGAACGTCACGAATCACGTCGTATAGACAATCAGCTAAGAGGTCGTGCAGCCAGACAAGGAGATTTAGGCTCAACAAAATTTTTCCTTTCTTTAGAAGATGATTTGATGAGAATTTTTGGAGGAGAAAAAATTGCTAATATAATGGAAACATTTAATATTCCTGATAACATGGCTATTGAAAATCCTATAATAACAAAACAAATTCAATCAGCTCAGAAAAAAGTTGAAACCTATCATTTTGACATAAGAAAAAGCGTAATTGAATACGATGACGTAATGAATCATCAGAGGAAAATCTTTTACGAACAAAGAAGAAAAGTTCTTGAAGGGGAAAATTTATACTCTGATATTATTTATATGGTAGAAGAAGAAGCAAAAAGGATATTACACAATTATTTTGACAGCGATTATATGCTTAAAAATGCTTCGCAAGAAGAATTTGAAACATTAAATAAAGCACTTTTAAACACATTCCCAACTATAAATTTACTATCTATTAATGAAATATCAAGCAGTAAATTTTCAGATTTAGAAAGAGAAATAATAGAAAAAGCTAAAGAAGCATACAAGGAACATGAAACGAATATTGTTAAATTTTTTAATGAAGTAATACGCGCAGAAAATGACCCAAAGCAAAATATTTGCGAAAAAGACAATATTATGCGAAGTGTTGAAAGAGATATATTACTAAGAATAATAGACGACAAATGGATTGATCATTTGCACAGTATTGATGCACTAAAGGATGGAATTGGCTTAAGAGCCTACGGACAAAAGGATCCATTAATTGAGTACAAAAATGAAGCTTTCTCACTTTTTAACAAAATGATGCAAGAAATTAAAACAGAAACAGTAACATTTCTTTTCAGAACAAAATTTGAAATGCAACTTGCAGACATAGCACAAGAAGCAACAATTGAGACTCAACTTACACAAGGAGCTCAAAATTTTGTCTCTCCTCAAGAAATGCAAGAAAAATTTCATAATGGAAAAATCGGAAGAAATGACCCTTGTCCTTGCGGAAGTGGTTTGAAATACAAAAAATGCTGTGGGGCAAAGAAAAATTCGTAGAATTATTATTTTTTAATTTCTTCTATATGGTAATCATTTGTTATTTCAGATTGATTTTCCAAAGCAATTTTTTCATCTAAATCAAGATTAGCATTTTTGTAACTATAAGAAAAATAAACAACTAAGCCAACTAAAATCCACACACTAAATGCAATAAACGTATTAAAAGGAATACCTTTATAAACAATAAACAAGCAAGAAAGTATTCCCAAAACAGGAATAACTGGCATAAAAGGAATCTTAAAGGAACGTTTTCTATGAGGGTCAGTATATCTTAGGACTATAACTCCAATACTAACAACGATAAATGCAGTAAATGTACCAATATTACACAAATGTGCTGAAGATTCTAAATCAAGAAAAAATGTCCCAATAATAGTAAAAAGTCCAACAAAAACTGTAATTACGTGTGGAGTAGAAAATTTAGGATGAACTTTTGCAAAAATTTTAGGAAGTAAATTGTCTCTTGACATAGCAAACAAAACTCTAGTAGTTCCTAGCTGTAAAACGAGCAAAACAGAAAACAATCCAGCAATAGCTCCTACAGAAACAAGCATTGCAAAGAAATCTTTCCCAATTGTTCTCAAAGCATAAGCAATAGGAGCATCAATAAAAGCACTATTTCCTTGCAAAGAACTAAAAGGAAACATGCCTGTAAGTACCGCAGCCACAGAAACATAAACTGCCATACAAATTAACAAAGTACCAATAATACCTATGGGCATATCTTTTTGAGGATTTTTAGTTTCTTCAGCAGCAGTAGAAACAGCATCAAAACCTATATAAGCAAAAAAGATTAAAAAAGCCCCCTGAAAAACACCATTCCAACCATTAGTCATAAATGGAGTCCAATTTTCAGGTTTCACATAAAATATTCCGCCAATCAAAAAAAGTGCAATTACAGCAAGCTTCACAAAAACCATTACAGCTGCAGATTTAGTACTTTCACTAATACCTTTGTACAAAAGAACTGTAATCAAAGAAATTATCAAAATTGAAGGAATATTAAACAAAAAAGGAATTTTATCAAAAATGGTAAAATTATAAATCCACAAATCTTTGTTAACCATCCAATAAGGTAAATATTTTTCAAATCCTTTCAATAACTCAAACCAATATCCTGAAAGAGCAATAGCTACAGCTATATTGCCTATAGCATATTCAAGCATTAAAATCCAACCAATTAACCAAGCAGCACATTGTCCAAAAATAGCAAACGTATAAGTATAAGCACTACCAGCAACTGGAATCATAGAGGCAAATTCTGCATAACAAAAAGCTGAAAATATACAAGCCAAACCTGCTAATATAAGAGAAATCATAAAACTAGGTCCTGCAGCAGCTTCTCCAGCTATAGCTACACCTGAAAGAGTGAAAATTCCTGTTCCAATTACAGCTCCGACTCCTAAAACAATTAGATCTACAGCACCTAACGTTTTTTTTAGTCCGTTTTTATCTGCGTTTGCAATTAATTCTTCAGGACTTTTTATCCTGAAAACTTTTGCTAAAAACCCGTTTTCTTTTGTTGTCATATTTCGCCTCATGTATTTATGTCATTATAATGTTATCTCTTGTAATAATCGCATCATAATTTTTATGTCCAATTATTTTTTCAATTTCATCTGAATGTTTCCCAACAAGTTTTCTACAATCATCAGAAGAATAATTTACCATACCTCTAGCTATTTCATCACCATTTTCAAGCAATATACTTACAACATCATCTTTATCAAAATCATTTTTAACCTCAATTACCCCAATAGGAAGTAACGAAGCATTTTTACGTAAAGCTTGAAATGCCCCTTCGTTTATTACAATAGCACCGGAAAGGCTTGTTGCATAAGCAATCCACCGTCTTTTTTCGTTCAAATTAGTACTTGGCAAAAATATTGTACCAATTTGCTCATCAGAAAAAATTCTGCTAACAATTTTGGAAATACTACCATTAGCTATAACAGCACAACCTCCTGAATGTGTAGCTACAAGAGCTGCTTCTATTTTAGTTTTCATTCCTCCTCTGCCACCATTAGACGCATCAAAACCTAAAGCTTCTATTTCAGGAGTTATCTCCTTTACCACAGGTATTAGTTTAGCATTTTCGTTTTGTCTTGGATCATCATCATATAGACCATTAACATCAGTCAAAATAACAAGAACATCTGCACTTAGCCCACTCATTACCAGCGAAGAAAGTTTATCGTTATCCCCAAAACTACGTTTTAATGTCTGTTTTGACTTAAAAACACTAACTGTATCATTTTGATTAATTATAGGAATAACTCCAAAAGACAACAGTTCATTTAATGCGCTTTTCAAGCTCAAATATCTGCTTCTATAATCAAAATCGTCTTCTGTTAATAAAACTTGCGCAACAGTAATGTTAAATTTATCAAATGCATCTTCATAAAAATGCATTAATTTAGCCTGCCCAACAGCTGCACAAGCTTGTTTGGTTTCAATTGTTTCAGGTTTAGGAATGTTGAGTTTTTTTGCGCCAAAACCTACCGCTCCTGAGGTAATCATTATTATTTCTTTGCCTTGATTTTTTAGTTCTGCTATGTCTTCAATAAATCCATAAATTCTAGACAAAGCCATCTTACCATCTTTTGTTGAGAGGGTATTTGTTCCTATTTTGACAACTATTCTTTTGGCTGCTCTTAATTTTTCTTTTATATCCATTATTTTCCGTAATTTATATTGAATACATTTTGCAAAGTTTTTTAAAATCACTTACGTCAATCATACAATAAGCTTCTGCATATTTTCTTTGAGGATTAAGTCCTCTATACAAATTTAGACCTCTTATAGTTCCTAAATAATCTCTTGTGGCAATTTGAGATCTATAAGTTTTTAGCAATTCCATTTTTGCTTCTATAGTATTTTCTATATCAACAAAAACATTTGGAAGCGCTAAAGCTGTCCATACTTCATACATAACAATTTTTACATTTCTTTTATAGGGTCTTTCCTTCATAAGTTCATTTAGCATAATTGCAACAGCTTTGTGGTCTCTATGTTGATCCAAGATATTAGGAATAAAAATATAGTCATAATCTGACAAACTTATTGTTTTAAATCTGTCAAAACGCATTACCAACCTTTTATCGTCTATATCTTCAAAGAAATGATAATAATTAACTCCAGCTTTTTCCATAGCAGCACAAAATTCTTTTTTTCTTATTGCAACTTTTTCTTCATAACTTAAATTAGCACCCTCAACTCCTTTAAAACCATTAGTAAGACAATACACATCAAAAGCTGAAGGTTGTTGCAAAATTAATCCACCACACCCAATTGTTTCGTCATCTGAATGGGGAGCTAAAACCAAACATCTTGAGTCTTTTTTTAGTTTCATTTCTTTTGGTTGTAAATTTATTGAAAAATATATTCTGTAAAGATGTGCTATCAGTTGTTTAAAAATAAATAATTTCATGTGTATTCCTTTTCTCTTACAAAATAATACCACAGAAAATATATTGCGAAAAGTTTGTGTTAAACTGATTCAATAACAAATGTAACAAAAAATATTAAAGCAACTTAATTTATGTTTGTATTTGATATAATTGTAAAGTAATAGGAGACAATTATGCATATTCAAAAAATTCACAACAGCAATTGCCCAAAACCAAATCAAAATACAAGTTTTGGAAGAATTAGCAAAGCTGCAAAAGAAACTTGCCTAAAATATTTATCCTTGCATCCTGAAAAAAATGGGAAAGAAATTCTTCAACAAATGACAAATATGAACAATGCAAAAATATACCTTGACAAATTTATGAAAGGAGAGGTAGAATTTTTGCAAGTAAGGAAAAATCCTTACGATGGGCAGAAGTTGCTTGTTTCTATGCGCCCTCTATCAGAAATTAAGAAATCAATTGAAAGATTTATACAATAAGACTCACATAATGGCAATTTGTTTGCCCTAGAAATGAAATTAAAATGATAAATCCAATAAATCGCCCCCAATGTTACAATGCCTTTTATTCTAGGCGCAGGTCTTGTTGTCATAATTTACATGAACACAAAGAACCTCCTTTAAAAGTTAAAATAGGTTCTTTTGTTGGTGCAGGACTAGGGGCATTGGGAGCAGCTTTTTTACTTGCAAAACATCAAAGTAAAGGCTTAGGCAAATCCGTTAACATTTTTAACGTAAAATACAATGAACTGGGAATTCAAGCAATTGCGACTTCTTCTTTGGCAGGAGGTTTATTGGCTGGAATAGGCTTAGACAAAAAGAAACACAGAAAAGCTAAAATTAGAGAGGGTATCCATCAAGCAATTGCAAATATAATGTTCCCTCTTCTTTTGATTGGAGCAGGCAATAAAATTTACGAAAAAATTAAACCCAAAATAAAACTCCCTCAATTACATCAAAACTCATCTTTAAGTAAACTTGCAAACAATTGCATAAAAGTTTTTCCTCATCTTGCAATAACAATAGCTGGTTTAATTGGAGGCGTACATTTAGGAACTATTGTTTCGAATAAAATCAACGAATGTACTGAACATCATTGTCACAAAAGAGAGGTTAAACCCCTTGATTTTATATATCATCCAGATGATATTGCTACAGCTTTAGTACTTTCAGACAAAAATGGGCGCATACAAAAAATTGTAGGAAAAATTATCCCACCTATTTTTACGTTATGCGGATACGAAACTGGAATAAAAAGATAATTTGTTAATTTTCTTCCAATAAGTGTAAATCTATATTTAGCCCTTGCGGTCCAAAAAATTTGGAAATTTTTCCTTGACCTTTATAAGCTAGCCCATCCAAATTCAGTTCAACATTAAAAACTTTATTATCTTGCATAGACATATCTTCCAAAAGGAGATATTGGTTATCAGGCATGGCTTCGTTATCTAAGTTAAGAATAAACTTTTCTATACTTTCATTTTTTTGTGTTTTAAAATTAAATGCTTCATAGATTTTGTCCAAATAGCCATAAGTCAATTTAAATCTAATTTTATCAGATTTATAATCTACAAGCAAAACATCTTGCATATCTTCGTTCATATCACAGCCTTATTATATCATATTTATATAATAACAAATATTAACATTGTTTGCAAGTGCTGAAAAATATTTTTAGCAAAATTTGAGAAATTGGTGTATAATTGCGATGGTTAAGTAGATATGTTAATCATGTAGGAGAATTATGAAAAAAGTATTGTTAACTTTAGCATTATGTTCAGTTATTGCAATAGCAGGTTGTGGCAAAAAAAGCGGACCAGAAGTTCCAAAATCTGTTAGCATTTATCAACAATTGAATTTAACACCTGAACAAAACAAAAAATTAGCTGACATAAGAACAGCTCAAAGACAAAAAATGGAAACCATTCGTAAAAACATGGAACAAAAGAGAGAAACTCTTTTAGACCTTGACGGAACAAAAAACTTTACTGAAGCTCAAAGAAAAGAAAATCATGAGAAATACAGAGCTGCAGCTAATGAAATGAGAGAACAACTAGCAGCAGAAAGAGCTGCATACGACACAGCTTTGATGGGTATTTTAGATGAAAAACAAAAGAAAACTTATCAAAAATATCTTGATCAAAGAGAAAAAGAAAGAGTTCAAAGAGAAAGAGAATACCAAAAGAACGCAGGTAAATAAATTTTTTGATATTATTAAAAGAGCCAAGCAAAATTTTTGGCTCTTTTTTTATATTTAAAAAGAAAAACATTGACCGAAAGTTATTACTGTGATAGAAAATGGTAGTAATAAATTTGAGAAAAAATATGTTTGAAAAAACTGATATTGTATGTATTGGAGAAAGTTTAATAGAATTATCTACAGATAAAAGTCTTGCTTATGCTGATGTCTTAAACAAATATTTTGGAGGAGACACTATGGCAACTGCCGTTGCAGCTTCGCGTCTTGGTGCTAAAGTTGGGTATATAACAGTAGTTGGAAATGATTATTTAAAAGATTTTTTACTTGACGCATGGGCTTGTGAAGGGCTTGACACCAGTCAAACTAGGTTAGCAGAAGGAGCAAACGGACTTTATATCATAGCAAGATGCCCAAATGGCAAAAAGGAATTTGTTTATTATCGCAAAAAAACTGCAGCAACTGCCTTAAGTGAATCCAATATAAACACCGAATACCTAAAAAACACACAAATAGTATACTCTACAGGCATAACTCAATCTTTGTCATTAAGTGCAAGAGAAGCAGTAAAAACAGCTTTCAAAATTGCTAAAGAAAATGATATAAAAGTAGCTTATGATTTGAATTACACTTCAAGAGTTTGGGAACCAGAAGAAGCCAAAGAAAGTTTTGAAGAAATCTTACCATATACAGATATTATGTTTGTAAATTTAGAACATGATATAAAGCCTTTATATGGACTAGCCTCAGCAGATCTTGTGATAAAAACTTTATGGGATAAAGGGGTAAATACAATAATTGTGAGAGAAGCAAATGGAACTATATCATTAGGTTACAACGGAGAAATTATTACTAAATCTTTTATTGAAACAGAAGAATTAGTAGACACAACGGGTTCAGGGGATGTATTTAACGGAGCATTTTTATATGGTTTAGTACAAGGATACACGCCATTTGAAGCTCTTAGACTTGCATTAGTAATGAATTATTATCAAGTTCAAGGAATTGGTGCAATAAAATCCATTCCATCAAAGGACAAAGTTATTGATTATTACAACAATACAGAGCAGCTATGAAATTTTTGTTAGCAGGATATTTTGGTTTTGGAAATTTTGGGGACGAAGCCATATTAAAGTATTTTATTGATGTTTTGCATTTTTATTATAAAGAAGCAGAAATAAGTGTAATTTCCCAAAGTCCACATATAATTAGGAAAAATTTTGGAGCAAACGGAATATACCGTTTTGATTTTAGAGCAATAATAAAAGAAATAAAATCTTGCGATTACTTAATATTTCCAGGAGGAAGTGTTTTACAAGACATAACGAGTTTAAAAAGTATTTTGTATTATTTAGCTTTAATATATTTGGCAATTTTTTTTAAGAAAAAATTTATACTTTTAGCTCAAGGTATAGGACCAATAAACAGTTTTGTTGCTCAAAAACTAACATACAAATTTTTGAAAAAAGCATCTCTTGTAACATTAAGAGATGAAAAAAGCTACGACACATTAATAAAACACGATATCTCAGCAGAACATACTGCTGATTTATTATGGGCATTTACCCAAAATGTTAGGCAAAATTCAAATAAAGAAGAAGTAATATACGGTGAAATATTGAATAGCATAGAAAAGAAAAAGCTAGGAATTCAGCTAAGAACATGGAAATCATTAACATCCGAAAAACTTGTTTTACTTGCCCAAGCTATTTTAAAAAATTTTCCCCACAATGAATTTGATTACAAATTGATTTGTTTGCAAAAAAATTCTGACAAAGAAATAATGATAGAATTTGGAAAGTTACTGCATAAATTAGCCCCTAAAGCTTTTATTGAATTTTTCGAAGAAACAGACATAGAAAAGAACATAGAATTATTACAGAATATGGATTATATGATTGCAATGCGATTTCACGCTGGATTATGCACAATAAATGCGGAGAAATCAATATTAATGATTTCATACGACCCTAAAACAGAGGCATTTTGCAATGAACTTGGATTAAAATATATTGACATAGAAAATTTTGACCCAGAAATATTAAGTTCAAAAATGTTATGGTTAAAAGAATTTAATCCCGCAAGAACTGCACTAAAAACAAATATATTAGTAAAAAAATCGCAACAAAATGTAGATTTTTTCATAAAGGTGATAGAATAAATAATTATGAATGAAAATAAAAGAAAGAGAACTTGTTTATTTGGCTTACCAATTGATATTACTACTAAAGAAGAAGTAAAAGCTTCTCTTTTAAGCTCGCAAACTCCTCAACAAGTTATAACAATTAACCCTGAAATGATTACAAAATCGTACAAAAATGCTGCGTTATCGAAATTAATAAAAACAGCAGATTGGATTATTCCTGACGGAATAGGAATTGTAATTGCATTAAAAATATTGGGAATAAATACAAAAAGAATTCCTGGAATTGAACTTGCCTTTGAATGTTTAAAAGAAGCAGAAAAAAGAGGATTAAAAGTAGCATTAGTAGGTGCAGACGAAGAAACAATTAACAGAGCTAAAAAAGAACTTCTTCAAACTTTACCAAATTTAAGAATAGTTTATTCACACAATGGTTATTTTAATGAAAGTGAAGAAAAGGAAATTTTATCAGAACTCAAAAATGCAGAGCCAGAAATACTATTAGCAGGATTGGGGTTTCCAAAACAAGAAATATTTTTGCAAAACTTTAAAAAAATTGCAAAAAGTTCTATAATGATAGGAGTTGGAGGAAGTTTTGATGTTTGGTCAAAAAAACTAAAAAGAGCTCCGCAAATTTTTCAAAAATTAGGTTTAGAGTGGTTTTACAGACTTTTATGTCAACCGAGCAGATTAAAAAGAATGTTTCCAACAATTCCTTTATTTTTATTAAAAATTCCGCTAGAACACAAATTACATAGAAGAGAGTATTAGAATGCAAACTAAATTATCAGCTAATGAATTATTAAAATTAGAAAAAATTGCCAAAGAAATAAGAATTGAAATTCTGAAAATGGTTTACAATGCCCAATCTGGGCATTTGGGAGGGAATTTCAGTGCAGTTGAATTAATTTTAACATTATACAAAAAGGTTTTAAAACACAATAAAGCTTGGGACAAAAGCAAAGATTTTATTACACGTGACAGATTTGTTCTTTCAAAAGGTCATGCATCAGCTGTTTTATATTGTGTTCTAGCAGAAGAAGGATATTTTGACAAAAAAGATTTAATGAATTTTAGAAAATTTGGATCTAAATGTCAAGGACATCCTTGTTCAAATTCTTTGAGTGGAATTGAAATTTCCACAGGTTCTTTAGGGCAAGGTTTGTCTATAGCTTGCGGAATGGCATTAGGGCTAAAACTTGATAAAATTAATTCATTCGTATATGCCTACATAGGAGATGGAGAAATGCAAGAAGGGCAAATATACGAAGCTATGATGAGTGCAGGACACCACAAACTTGATAATTTAATAGCTATTGTTGACCGAAATTGCTATCAAATTGATGGACACACAGAATGTGTCAAAACAATTCATCCTATTGACAAAAAATTTCAAAGTTTTGGGTGGCAAACTCTTGAAGTAGACGGACACAATATAGAAAGAATTTTTAGTGTATATGAAAAAGCTAAAGAACTTGCAATTGAAAACAAAAAACCTGTTGCAATAATAGCAAACACAGTAAAAGGCAAAGGTGTTTCATTTATGGAAAATACAGCTGCTTGGCATGGAAAAGCCCCAAACAAAGAACAATTTGAGGCAGCATTAAAAGAATTAGAGGAGCAAAACTAATGGGGATGAGAACTGGAGAAATTATATCTGTGAGAAAAACATACGGAGAAACCCTTGTAGAACTTGGAGAAACTCAAGAAAATATAGTTGTAGTAGACGCAGATTTATCTTGTTCAACTATGACAATGTATTTTGAAAAAAAATTTCCCGAAAGATTTTTTAATGCAGGAATAGCAGAACAAGATGCAATTTGTACAGCAGCAGGGCTTGCAACATGCGGAAAAATTGCATTTGTCAGTACTTTTGCTATGTTTGCAACGGGAAGAGCATACGACCAAATAAGAAATACCATTGCTTATTCAAATTTAAATGTTAAAATTGTGGCCACACATGCTGGAGTAACAGTAGGAGAAGATGGAGCGAGTCATCAAGCTTTAGAGGATATTTCTCTTATGAGAGGGATTCCAAATATGTTGGTTATGGTTCCTTGCGACAGTATAGAAGCTAAAGCTATGATAAAATTTGCAGCCAATTACAAAGGTCCTGTATACATAAGATTGCCTCGAACAAATTTAACTAATATTCACGACGAAGATTCTTATCAATTTACTCCATATAATGCCAAAATAATTTCAGAAGGTAAAGACATAACGATAGTTACAAATGGAGAAACACTTATAGAATGCATTAACGCAAAAAAAATTTTAGAAGGAAAAGGAATAAATGCAGAAATAATAAACGCTCACACAGTAAAGCCTATTGATACTGAAACAATAATAGAAAGCGCCAAAAAAACTAAGAAAATAGTAACCGTAGAAAATCATTCAATAAATGGTGGCTTAGGTTCAACCGTTTGCGAAATACTAAGCGAAAACTATCCTTGCAAAGTCAAAAGGATAGGAACAAAAGATGTATTTGGCCAAAGTGGAGAGCAAAGAGAATTAATGCACTACTACAGACTAACTTCAGATGAATTAGTTGAAGATATTTTGGCATTTGCCAAATAAATTAGGGGTTAATATTGCTCAATTAAATTTTCAAGCACAGCGAATACTTCATTTTGAGAACATTTTAAAATAATTTCGCCTTTTTGAAAAACATAAACAAAACCTTCACCTCCAGCTACTCCAATATCTGCATTTTTTGCTTCACCAGGACCATTAACAGGACAACCCATAATAGCAAGAGTTATAGGTTTTTTCACATCTTTAAATTTCTCTTCAACTTGTTTTGCAAGACTTATAAGATCATATTTACACCTGCCACAAGTAGGACAACTAATAAAATTAATTCCTCTTTTACGTAAATTTAAAGACTTTAATATTTCAAAGCCTGCATAAACTTCCTCAACCGGATTTTCTGTTAAAGAAACTCTAATAGTATCACCTATTCCTTCATGCAACAAAGTTCCTATTCCAACAGCTGATTTAATTAAACCACCCTTAATTGTGCCCGCTTCCGTTACTCCTAAATGTAAAGGATAATCTGTTGTTTTTGCTAAAAGCTCATAAGCTTCAATCATAGTAGTCACACAAGAAGATTTAAGCGATATTTTTATTAAATCAAAATCTAAATTTTCAAGTATATTTATGTGTTTTTTAGCACTCAAAACCATTTTTTCCGGTAAAGAAATATCAAGCTTTTGAAATTCTTTTTCTAAAGAACCAGTATTTATCCCAATTCTGATAGGAATTAATCTTTCTTTTGCTAATTTTGTAACTTTTTCAACAAATTCTTGCCTACCTATATTACCTGGGTTAAGACGTAAAGCATCAACACCTTGTTTTATAGATTCAATTGCAAGTCTATAATCAAAATGAATATCAGCAATAATAGGAATTTTTATTTCTTTTTTAATAGCACCTATAGCCAATGCGGCTTCTTTATCCAAAACAGCAACTCTTATAAGTTCACATCCTGCATCAGTTAATTCTTGAATTTGCCTAATTGTTTTTTTTATATCACGTGTATCCGTGTTGCACATAGATTGTACACTAATAGGAGCATTCCCGCCTATTTCGACGTTACCTATATTAATTTTTTTAGAAATTCTTCGTTTTAACATAATTTTTCCTTTATAATTAAAATGTTAGCACAAAAAAGGAAGAAAAAATGGTAAAAGTTGCTGTAATTTCAGATTTACATGGAAATATGGAAGCAATAAATAGTGTATTTAAAGATATAGATAAATTGGAAATTAAAAAGATTTTGGTATTAGGAGATTTAGCAATAATGGGGCCAGAACCTAATGAAGCTATAAATTTTACGAAAAATTTATCCACAAAATATGAAACTGAAATTATTCAAGGCAATACAGATTTAATGATAATAGATGAAAACATACCTGATTTTCCCAACTTTATACAAAATGCAATACAATACTCAAAAAATACAATAACTAAAGAAAACAAAGAATATTTAAAAAATTTACCAAAACAAAAATCAATTAAAATTGGAGGCACATCTATTTTAATGGTCCATGGTTCACCTCGCAAAAATGATGAAGGGATAATGCCGGGTAAAAACATAGAAGAAATAAGACCAATGCTAACAGGAACTACTGAAACTTTGATTTTGTGCGGACATACACATTTCCCTGCCGGATATCAAATTGAAAAACAAACAATAGTAAATGATGGAAGTGTAGGTCGACCTTTAACCGGAGATCAAAAGGCTTGTTATGTAGTTTTAGATATTGAAGAAAACAAAGAAAATATTTTTTCTGTTGAACACAGATTTATAAATTTTGATGTACAAAAAGCTTCTCAAAAATTAAGAGCACAAAATTTTGATGGAGCAAATATTTTAGCTGATATGCTCTTACGTTCCGCAGCAAATTAAATTATCTTGCATAACTAAGAGGACTAACTGGGCTGCCATTCACACGAACTTCAAAATGCACATGAGGTCCTGTAGAATAACCTGTCGAACCACAATGTCCAATAATTTGTCCTTTAGAAACTTTTGCTCCTTTACTTACATTATAGCGAGAGAGGTGAGCGTATAAAGTTGATGTAGGTTTACCTTTGTAGGTACCATGGCTAACAATTACAACTTTTCCATATCCGCCATACCAACCGGAATAAACTACTACTCCAGAGTTGGAACATTTAACAGGTGTTCCCATAGGGACAGCAATATCTATACCTGAATGAAATTTTCTACTTTTAAAAATTGGGTGGGTTCTCCAGCCAAAAGGTGAAGTGATGGGGCCTCTAACAGGCATAATAAAATCGGTAGTTGTTGTAAATTTTTGGGCAGTTTTTGCGTCAGAACGAAGCATCTGGGTCAATTTGTCAGATTGTCTTGCAAGTTCTCTTTCAGCTTGTTCATAAGTCCTTCTATCCGTTTGAAGTTTTTTAATTAAATATTGACTTGTGTAAATATCCTGAGCAATTTTATCTTTTTTATTTTGAATACGCGCCATTGAATACAATACACTTTGCTTTTGTTCTTCTATTTGCTTTGTGTAATCTGCCAATTGGGCAATTTGTTTCTTTAAATTATTCAATTGCTCTGTATCTTTTTTGGCAATTAATTGCTGATAGTAAATTTTATCAAGCAAAGTATTAATATTTTCTGCCAAAAAGATAACATTTAAGAAACTAATTCTTTCACCTTTATATATTTCCCTAAGTCTTTTCCCAACTTCTTGTTGATCTTGGTTATATTTTATTGTTGCTGTATCTAAAGAGTTTTGAAGTTTTGCTAATTTTTGCTTGGTATTTTCTAAATTTTGGGTAGTTATTTGTAATTCTTTTTTGGTTATTTCCAAATTACCTTGACTTTTATAAAGTTTATTGATTTCTCTAGTTTCCTTGAGTTTTAGTTCTTTTATTTTTTGTCTTGCGTTTTGTCTTTTAAGATCTATGTTTTTTTTGACATTAGTAATTTTATCTTTGGAAACTTTACCACTAACAGCATCATTATAAGTAGCAGCAAAAGAAACATTACAAAAAATTATTAAAAAAATAAACAACAGAAATAATATTGCAAAGTCTTTTTTCTTTATCAAAACAGCTATCCCCAAATTTAAATGTAAAAATTTTAATTAAAAAGAAGTGGTAATAAGGCCATACCTATTGTCCAAAAGCCAAAAACTAAAACAATAAATAAAATAACTGCTTTTTGATTTCGTCTAAAAAATTCTAGCATTATTATATATCCTCTCCATTTATATTAATTTCTATTACTATATAATAAATTAAAAAAGATAATATGGCAAAAAAGTTGCTAATTTTTATCAAACCATATAATATATAAATATAGAAAATGTGGATTATTAAATGTTAAGAATGCAACAAAAGGAAATCATAATGGGGGAAAAAAGTCGTTTAGTAACAAGAAGTGATTTTGATGGACTGGTTTGTGCTGTTTTGCTAAAAGAATTAGATTTAATTAATGACATAAAATTTGTTCATCCAAAAGATGTCCAAGATGGTTTAATAGAAATTACATCAAATGACATAATGACTAATCTTCCTTATGCTCCTGAGGCAAAATTAGTTTTTGACCATCATTTTTCTGAAACTATGCGTTTGGAAAATGAACATCCCAAAAACCACGTAATTGACCCCCTTTCACCTTCTGCGGCAAGAGTTGTCTATAATTATTATGGAGGCAGTGAAAGATTTCCCAAACATTGGGAAGAAATGATGACAGCTGTAGACAAAGCTGATAGTGCTCAATTTTCTATTGATGAAATTCTAAATCCTCAAAAATGGGTTCTTCTAAATTATTTGATGGATCCCCGTACAGGGTTAGGTCGTTTTAGAGAATTTAGGATTTCGAATTATGCTTTAATGATGGCGCTTATTGATTATTGCAAAGAACATACAATTGAAGAAATTTTAAATGTACCTGATGTAAAAGAACGTATAGATTTGTATTTTGAACAAACTGAAAAATTTAAAGAACAAGTAAAAAGATGTGCAAAAGTACATGAAAATCTTGTAGTTTTAGATTTAAGAAATGAAGAAATAATATACGCAGGGAATAGATTTATGATTTACGCAATGTATCCTGAATGTAATATTTCAATGCATTGTATGTGGGGATTAAAAAAACAAAACACAGTTTTTGCAGTAGGGAAATCCATTGTAAATAAAACATCAAGAACTAATATTGGAAAATTAATGCTAAGTTACGGTGGAGGCGGACATGAAAATGCTGGTACTTGTCAAATAGATAATGACAATGCTGACAATGTTATGAAAAATCTTATTCACAAAATTAATTTTGATGGTTAAATAATTTTGTAATAATTAAACGTCAACTATGAAATTGAAATAATTTGAACGAATGATATTGAATTGTCGTTATAAATGTATAATGTTGACGGGGATGAACAGCATGAATTTTAGAATATTTCTTTTGATATTAGTTATTTTGGTAATAAATACCAACGCTGCATTTGCTCTTCAAGATAACAAGGAAAAACAAAAAAAACCTGAAGAAACAAAATTAGAAGAAGCCAAAATAGAGAAAAAGAAAATTTTCACAATAGACGAATGCGTAGACTACGCAATTCAAAATGATCCTAATATAAAAGTAGCCAAAAACATGGTAAAGATACAAAAAAGCAGAGTGGGGCAAGCCAAATCTGATTATTTTCCAACATTAGGTGCTGGTAACGGTTATAATTTTTCCAGCAATCGCACAACAAATAACGGAACAGAAAATTCCAATTATTATGATTTAGATTTAAGTGTTAACCAATTAATATGGGATTTTGGTAAAACCACAGCTAATATTAATATGCAAAAATATAATTACCAAAGTGCTCAATATGATTTAAATTATGAGATATTAAACACAACATACAAAGTAAAAACAGCATATTACGCAGTTTTAGCGGCAAAAGCATATAATGATGTATTAGAAAGAACTGTTAGAATAAACAAATTAAATTACGAAAGAACAAAAGCCCTTTTTGAAGAAGGTTTAAAATCAAAAATTGATGTAGTTAATTCAGAAGTATATTATACAGATGCTCAAATTCAACTTTTAGAAGCGCAAAATTCATATGAAAATTCATTGATAGAGCTGGCAAATGCAATGTTTTACACAGACACAGCAGATTTTTCAATATTAAACACAGAAAATTTTAATTTTCAGCCAATAAATTACACCCCAAAAGAAATACAAGTAAATTACAAAAACGAATTATCAAATAACAACTCTGAATTAATTTTGACATCAGGAATAGAAAAACATAATATTTTACAAGATTTTAATTTTGAACCATACAATATATCAGTTAGGGAAGCTATAGAAGAAGCTTACAAAAATAGGCCTGATCTGAAATCATTAGAACTAGTATTAAAAGCCTCAGAAGAATCATTAAAAGCCGTAAAACGCTCATATTATCCTGAAATTGGAGCCAGTGCAGGTTATAACTTCAGAAAAGCAGAAAATAATGACTCTAACGGTTTTCGAGTATATGCAGGCTTAGATTTTCCTATAGTTAACATTATGGACATAAAATATAGAATTGATGAAGGTAAATCATATTATGAAATTGCTGAAGAAAATATAGATTTATCCAAAAAAAATATTTATTTCGAAGTTCAAAATTATTATGTAAATATGAAACAATTAGAAAAGAGAATTCCGCTAATGGCCCAAAAAGTTGAACAAACTTTGGAAAATTTTGAACTCGCAGACGGTCGCTACACTGTAGGGTTAGGTAATTTTATAGAATTACAAGATGCTCAAACAAATTACAACAACGCACAATTAGAATTTGTTCAAAGTGTATTTAAATACAATGTAGCGAGAGAACAATTTTTGAAATCAATGGGGGTAAAATGAAAAAAACGATAATTTTAGCAATAATAGGAATAATTTTAATTGGAATAATATTTACAACAATAGGCTGCAAGAAACTAGGGCAAGCCTCAATTTACACAAGTGCACCAATTAAAAAACGTACGATTATCCAAGCAGTAGAAGCTTCAGGAACAGTTAATCCGGTAAAAACAGTAAATATAGGCTCGCAAATTTCAGGTATTATAAAAGAAATTTATGTTGACTACAATTCAGAAGTAAAACAAGGACAATTATTAGCTGAAATAGACCCAGACCTTTTTCAAGCACAAGTAGACAAAGCTCAAGGTGATTTGTGGGCCGCCCAAGCAAACTACAACAAAATAAAAAGCACCCTTGATTTTGACAAAAAAAACTACGAAAGATACAAAAAGCTATACACAAAAAATTATGTATCAAAAAGTGATTTGGATTTAGCTGAATCAACTTATTACGCAAATCTAGCTCAATTAAATGCAATGAGCGCAGCAATTGCACAAGCACAAGCTACATTAACAAACAACTTAACCAATCTTAGATACACAAAAATTGTTTCACCTGTAGACGGAGTAGTTGTTTCACGAGCAGTAGACGTTGGGCAAACTGTTGCAGCAAGTTTTCAAACTCCAGAATTATTCATGGTAGCACAAGATTTAACAAAAATGCAAATAGAAGTAAGTGTATCTGAAGCAGACATAGGAAAAATTAAATCTGGTCAAAATGTAAACTACACCCTTGATGGATATCCTGATGCCATTTTTAAAGGTAAGGTAACCCAAGTAAGAATATCTCCCACAACAGTTTCAAACGTAGTAACATACATAGTAATTGTAACAGTGGACAATGAAGATGGAAAACTTATTCCCGGAATGACTGCAAACGTTTCAATTATTACATCCCAAAAAGAAAATGCTTTAAGCGTTCCAATAAAAGCTTTAAGCTTTTCCCCAACTGAAATTACAGGAGGAAAAAAATACAAAGATCAAGGGATATGGGTACTAAACAACAATAAACCTGAAAGAATAAGTATAAAAATAGGGGCTAGTGACGGAGAATACAGTGAAATCATATCAGAACAACTGAAAGAAGGAATGAAAGTTCTCACAGGAAGAAAAGAAGATGATGAAAAACAAGGATTTAAGCCGCGAATGAGGATGTTTTAAATGGCATTAATAGAAATCAAAAATATTGTAAAAACTTACATAACAGGGGACACAAAATTTAATGCATTAGACAAAGTATCTTTAAATGTAGAACAAGGCGAATTTGTATCCATAATGGGAGCATCAGGTTCAGGAAAATCAACATTTATGAATATTTTAGGATGTTTAGACAAACCTACAAAAGGAACCTACACTCTTGATAATGTTGATGTAATGAAACTTAATTCAGATCAATTAGCAGAAATACGAAACATAAAAATTGGCTTTGTATTTCAAGGTTTTAATCTTATTTCCAGAACATCAGCTATAGAAAATGTTGAACTTCCAATGATTTATAAAGGAATTCCAAAAGAAGAAAGACTCAAAAAAGCTAGAGAAGCTTTGAAAATAGTAGGATTGGCAAAGAGAGAAAATCATCATCCCAACCAAATGTCAGGAGGTCAGCAACAAAGAGTAGCAATTGCACGTGCAATTGTAAATGATGCTCCTATTATTTTAGCAGATGAACCTACAGGCAATTTAGATACCAAAACAAGTATAGAAGTTATGGAATTTTTTGTAAAACTTAATGAAGAAGCGCACAAAACAATAATACTTGTAACACACGAACCTGATATAGCAGAATATAGTAAAAGAATAGTCAGATTTCAAGATGGTAAAATAATAAATGATGAGGTTCGCAAATGATTGATTTTACTTCAACATTAAAAATTTCTCTTCGTTCGTTAAAAATAAACAAAATGCGCTCGGTTTTAACTAGTCTAGGAATAATTATAGGTGTAAGCGCCGTAATCATAATGCTTTCTATAGGAGAAGGTGCAAAACAAAGAATTTCCAAAGATATAGAATCAACAGGCTCAAATATATTAATGATTTCATCAGGCACATCAACTTCAAGTGGAGTTAGAGGTGGAGCAGGCACAAAGCCCACCATTACAATGAAAGATTCTCAAGCAATACAAAAATATTGTGATTCTGTAAGTATTTCAACAGCTATTTTAAGAGAAGTAAAACAAGTTGTTTACTCAAATCAAAACTGGTCTACAACTATTTATGGAATAGAACCTGCATATTTAAAAGTTCAATTGTGGGAAATTAATAGTGGAAGAAGTTTTAGCAATGATGATTTAAAAAACAATACAAAAGTTACTTTAATTGGAGAAACTGTTTCGCAAAATTTATTTGGAGACATGGATCCTGTCAATAAAACTATTAGAATTGGAGGAGTTCCATTTAAAGTAATTGGACTTTTAAAATCTAAAGGCGAAAATGGAATGGGGCAAGATCAAGATGATACAGTTTTTGTACCATTAACAACAGCTCAAAGAAATCTTTTTGGCAGTGAATTTCCTGGAACAGTTAAACAAATAATTGTTCAAGCTAAAGATGCAGAAAATTTAGCAATTGCTCAAAACGAAGTTACAGAAATTTTAAGAGAAAGGCACAATATTGGAAAAAATAAAGAAGATGATTTTACTGTAAGAAATTTTACACAAATGTTAGAAACTGTTAAAAAAGCCTCACAAACAATGTCAATTTTGTTAGGAGCTATTGCTTCAGTTTCTTTGTTGGTAGGTGGCATAGGAATAATGAATATAATGTTAGTATCCGTAACGGAAAGAACACGAGAAATAGGCATAAGAATGGCAATAGGTGCTAAAGGTATGGATATTCGAATTCAATTTTTAATAGAAGCTTTAGTGCTTTCATTAGCCGGAGGAATTATTGGAATTTTAGCAGGAATTATCATAGCTCAACTTATAGGAATTTTTTCAAGTATGAATATAGTAATATCTACTTCACCTATTTTAATTTCTTTTGGATTTTCTGGAATTGTAGGAGTAGTTTTTGGATATTATCCTGCTTTTAAAGCTTCAAAATTAAATCCCATTGATGCTTTAAGATATGAATAATTACAAATCCGCCGTACAAAAAGGACATTTAACAGCTTGAATATTAATTGTATTAAAACAATATGGACATTTTTTTGTTTGATTATTTTCTTTTGTGTTTGTTTTTTGTTGTAAATTATTTATTCCTTTTACCATAAGAAATACCGTCATAGCTATAATTAAAAAACTAATAATTGTGTTAATAAATATTCCATAATTAATTGTAACAGCTCCTGCATTTTGAGCTTCACTTAAAGAAGAATAATGTTTTTCCAAAGGAAACAATTGAAAATACAAATTTGAAAAATCTACTTTCCCAATTATAAGACCTATTGGAGGCATAATTATGTCTTTTACTAAAGAATCAACAATTTTACTAAAAGCTACTCCAATAATAATGCCTATAGCCATATCAAAAACATTTCCACGTAATATAAATTGTTTAAAATCTTCAAGTATTTCTTTCATAGCCAAATAATTATCCTTTTTACAAATTAATTGCAAATAAAAAGAAATACAATTACACAACAAGATATTAATTATTTTAAAAAATACATTTTTCGTATTCTTCTTTTGACAAAAACGGATACATGTCTTCTAAGCTTGCAGAAATCATTGTGCCATCTTCAAGTTTTTTTGATGAAAGCTTTGGAGAGAAAGCATATTCTTTTTCAACCATAACTTCGCACAATACGGCATTTTTCTCATTTAAAATTTCTTTAATTTGTTTTTCCATAGTTTGAGGATTTGAAATTCTCATTGTTTTTAGTCCAAATGCTTTTCCAATTTTTGAAAAATCTGGCATACTTAATCCACTATTTATTCCCGAACCTGTCATATGCCCATCGAAAAAATTACGCTGTGTTTGTCTAATAGAAGAATATCCTTCATTGTTTATGACAAAGATTTTAATTGGTAATTTGTTATAAACTATAGTTTGTAATTCTTGCAAATTCATCATAATAGATCCATCACCTTCAAGACAAATAACATTTCGGTTTTTAGCTTGATAACTTGCCCCTATTGCAGCAGGAAGAGCATACCCCATAGAAGCATTCCCAGAATTAAGTAAAAATCTTTGATTAAATTTAATTACAGCATTTTGAAATGTACAAACACAAGCTGAACCATTTGCCATAACTAAAATATCATTTTCTTTCATCAAAGAAGTTAAAAGATAAGTAAAATAATATGGGTTAATTACTTTATTAGATTGTTTTTGTTCTTTAAAATTTTCAAAAGAAAATTTGTCCTTTAATTTGTGGCAAAAACTAAACCAATCATTATTATTATTTATTTTTATCTTTTTTAATGCGGTTAAAAATTCTTCTAAATTTGCATTAATTTTCAAATCCCCGGATATAGTAGGTTTAGACAATTCAGAATCGTCTATATCAACAACAATTTTGTAAGCATTTTTAGCAAAATTTTCCCAATTATAACTTATTTGTCTAATGTTATTTCTGGTCCCCAAACACAAAATTAAATCAGCATTTTGCAAAGCAAAATTCCCTGCTCTTTGCCCAATAGTACCAATTCTTCCTATATAATTTTTGTGATTATTAGGCAAAATATCAAAACCATTGAAAGTTGTTACAACAGGAATATTTGTATTTTCAATAAATTCGCAAAAAGTCTTAATTTGATTTGCCAATCTTATTCCATGTCCAGCTATAATCAAAGGTTTTTTGGCAAATTTCAATTTCTCTTCCACTTGCTTTATTTTTAAATCGTAACTTTTTTTACGAGGAGGTATAAATTCCACAAGATTTTTTTCATCTATTAAAGCACTTTGTACATTCATTGGAATATCAAGCCAAACGGGGCCAAATCTTCCATCCAAAGCTTCGTATATTGCTTTGTCTAAATGATATTTTATTTCATTTGGATTAGTAACCATTTTGGCATATTTTGTAAGAGGCTTGACAACAGAAATTATATCTACTTCCTGATCTCCTAATTGTCTTAGCAAAAGATTTGGGCAAGAAGACATAGTAGTTGAATATTTAACTTGACCTGAAATATACAAAACCGGAACACTATCTGTCCATTGACCAAAAAGACCGTTAAGACAATTCAATCCTCCAGGACCAGTTGTTACATTAACAACTGCAAGTTTTTGAGAAATTCTAGCATAACCTTCTGCAGCAATTGCACAAGCTTGTTCGTGATGATTTGCAGTATAAGCAATTAATCTGCCTAAACTATCATTCAAATGCATAGCTCCACCACCAGAAACCATAAAAAAATGGTCAACACAATAATATTCTTTTAACCTTTTGGCTATATAATCTGTAAGTTTAATTTTTTCCATTTAAAATCCTTTACATATTCCAAAACAATATCAGCATTTTTTATTAGTTCTTTTTTGTCAGAACCATATCCCCACAAAACTCCTGCAGTATAAACTCCTGCCTTTTTCCCTGCAATAATATCGCTTGGTGCATCTCCTATCATAACTGTTTCTTTTTTCTTCAAATTATGCTTTTTTATTATATCCAAAATCATTTCATCTTTTGTGTATGATTTACCTGATTTGTCAATAGTATAAATATCTTCAAACATATTTAACTTAAATTGTTTAATTATTCTTTGGGTAGGAATTTCAGGTTTAAATGTGGCAATAAAAAGCCTTTTACTTTTACTCTTCAACAATTGCAAAATTTCCAACATACCTTCATATAAAACACTGACATCATTTTCATCGTAATCGTAAATTTGACGAAAATTTTTTATTATGTCAGAAATTATATTTTCATCTTTTAATTCAGGTGCAATTAAAGCTAAAATTTGTCTTAATGGAGGTCCTATTACATTTGAATTGAATCTATCTTGAGGAATTATATAGTTTGATTTTTCAAAAGCTTTTTTGAAACACAAAAGTACTTCGTGAGAAGAATTTATTATAGTTCCATCTAAATCAAAAACATAATTTTGAAAAGTATCAAGCATAAACTCCGCCAGCTTCTTCTATTAATTTTTTATATCTAGCTTCTAACATTTTTAATCTTGCTTCATCTTCTCTATAAATCATTCCGTAAAATTCTCTTTTGTTTCTCAACCACATTAATTCAAAACCTACAGCTTTCAAAATTCCTTTTTCTGCATTTTTATCTAAAAGTGCTTTTTGGGCATTAAATATAATTTTTCTGGTTTCAAATTTGTACAAAGAATTTTTTGGCAATCTTTTGAAAAAAGGTAAAGAATAAGCACTTACCCCACCGCCAATAATAAATTTTTTGTTATGCTTAATAGCTTTTAATGCAAGCTCATTAGCTATTTCAAAAATTGCATCTGTATTTATGTCTTCTCTGCTTAATCCCATAGAACCTGTCATATCAACACGTCCAAGTACTATACCCGTCAAATCTTCCGCCTCAGGCTCAGAAAGTATTGCGTCAATATTTTTGTATCCAGTAATTGTTTCTGTATTTATTAAAAAAGATATATCTGCTCTTTCTTCTTCAGGGAAAACAAGTCTTGTTGCTTGAATATATTTTTTCATTGCATAAGGAGTTTCTATCATCGGAGCTACTATTGCATTAACTCCTATTGTTCTGGCATCAAACATGTCTTTTATAGCTTCGCATCCGCCAATTTTAATAGTTAAATCCAAACCAGCTTTTGTTACAACTTCTTTTAATCTCAAAGCTTCTTCAAGTCTTGTACCTTCAGCCTCAAATTCGGCCTTTACCGCTATTACATGGTGATTTTCTTTTAAATCAATAAGAGTTTGCACCATTTTTTTTTCTAAATTATTCATTTTGCCCTCTATTTGTCATTTAATAATAAGTTTTTATCTATTTGGGTAAGATTTTCCTTATAAAAATTATACAACGAAAATAAAGAAGCTTCTAAATTTGTATAAATTAGATTTTTATATTCTTCTTTTAATCTGGAATTATTAGCAGTGTAATCTTTTGCGTATCCTTCTTGCTTAATTATTATTTCTGATTTTTTTCCAAAAGTTTTCTGGAGCATTTGGGCAATTTCAAGTAATTCATATGTTTCATTGGAAACAACATTATAATTAGTATGTTGGGCATCATTTTCAATAAAATATTCTATTATAGGCATTAAATCATTTATGTATAAATAACTAAATCTTTTGTTTTGCTTTATAGTTATTGGTAAATTATACAAAATTTTACATATAACATTTGAAATAAAACGAATTTCCCAGTCTTCATATTTGCCAAAAATTCCAAAAATATTGAAATTAATAAACTTTGTTTTGCCCAATATTTTATTTTCAGCTTCTAGCCTTTTCGCTTGAATATACTTGCAAAATCCATGCTCATCTGAAGGAATTTTTTGGTATATATTTTCTTCTTTAATATTTGTTATATCTCTTGATGTATCATAAATTGCTCCTGAGCCAAAATTTATAAATTTTTCAAATTTGCTTTTGTGTCTTAATAAATTTTCGAACATCAATACATTAGAATAAAAAAGATTTACAGGATCTTTTGCGTTTCTATGTCCAGGTTTCGCGGCAGCATGCAAAATTACATCAAAAAAATTTTCGCTAAAAAAAGTATCAACTTGCTTTGTATCCAGTAAATTCAATTCAAAACTTCGTGGAGCAATTATTTGATATTTTTGAACCAAAAAACTTTCTAATATATTTTTTCCTATAAAACCATTCCCACCTGTTAAGAGAATCTTTTTCATTTCTCAATCCTCTCTTCGATAAACTTGTGAATTATATGTGAAACTTTTTCAAGTTCCTCAAATCCAAGAGCAGGAAATGTTCCTATCCAAAAAGTATTATTCATTATAAAATCAGTGTTGGGTAACATTTTGTAGTGTTCTTCTGTAAGATTTTTAGAATTTAATAATTCAGAAGAACCTATTCTTAAAAGGATATCATTTTCTGTCATCATTGGTTGTCTTAAAACATTACCCGCAAATAATTGTCTTGTCCCTATGTTATTTGATTCTAAGTATTCTACTAGCTCTTGCTTGCTAAATTTATCATTTGATTTTACTGAAATTAAATATCCAAACCAAGAAGGTATCGAATTTTCATTTACTTTTGGCAAAATTAAATATTGGTCTAAATCTTTAAGTTTTTGAGTTAAAAAATTAGCATTTTCCATTCTTTTGGACAAAAATTCAGGAAGTTTTTTTATTTGAGCTAGAGCAATTGCAGCTTGCCAGTCGGTAATTTTCAAATTAAATCCAATATGAGAGTAAGTATACTTATGATCGTAACCAAAAGGAAGATTACCTAATTGCATTTTAAATCGTTTTTGGCAAGTGTTATCTTTGCCTGGAGGACACCAACAATCTCTCCCCCAATCTCTACAAGACATAATTATGCGATATAATTGCGCATCATTTGTAGCAATTGCACCTCCTTCTCCCATAGTTATATGATGAGCCGGATAAAAACTATATGTAGAAATATGCCCAAATGTTCCTGCATTTTTTCCATTATATTTTGCTCCTAATGCATCACATGTGTCTTCTATAAGCCATAATTTATACTTGTCGCATATTTCTAAAATTTTGTTAATATCAAAAGTATTTCCAAGTGTATGTGCCAAAAAAATAGCTTTCGTTTTACTTGTTATAGCTTCTTCTATTTTATTGGCATCTATGTTGTATGTTCCTATTTCACAATCAATAAATACAGGAACAAGCCCTTGTTGCAAAATCGGATTAATTGTCGTTGGAAATCCAGCCGCAACAGTTATAACTTCATCTCCCTTCTTTAAACTCTTTTCTCCTAATTTCGAAGAGGTAAGGGCAGTTATTGCCAATAAATTTGCACTTGAGCCAGAATTAGTTGTCAAAGCATATTTTATTCCTAAAAATTTAGCAAATTCCTTTTCAAATTTTTCATTAAATCTTCCTGATGTAAGCCACATATCTAAGGATGCATCTATCATATTAGCTAGTTCTTCATATGACAAAACTTTTCCTGATGCAGGAATATATTTAAATTCTTTCTTTTTGCCATAAATTATATTGTAATATACTTTCGCTGCTAGTTTTACTAAATTTCTAAGTAATTTTTCCATTTTTTCTCCAATTAAACATAAAATCAAAGCAAAATATCTTCTTTTTTAGAATACTGTTTTGAATATTCTTCTATCTGCAAAAATGTAAAATCCAACATTTTACTTTTTTGATAAAAACGTTTATACCACTCAACAGTAGCTTCAATAGCTTGTTTAGCATCATAAGTAGGAGTCCAATGCAAAATTTGTTTTGCTTTGTCAATGTTAAGCATCAACAATTTGGCTTCATGCAAATTGTCTTTTCTGTTTACAAAAATTTCACCTTTGCCATATAATTCAACAACAGACTGCGCAACTTGTTCTACTGTCAATAAATTTTCTTCTTTCGGGCCAAAATTAAAACCTTCTGCAAATTTGCTTCCTTCCATTAAAAGTTTTTCACCTAAAAGTAAATAACCAGAAAGAGGTTCCAATACATATTGCCAAGGCCTTATTGAGTAAGGATTTCTAATTTCAATTTTTTTGTTTGTATTAATACTTCGAATACAATCAGGAATTAACCTATCTAATGCCCAGTCACCTCCCCCAATAACATTTCCGGCCCTTGCTGTAGCAAGAAAATAAGAATTACCTTGCAAAAAAGAACGTCTATAAGAAGATGATAAAATTTCCACACATCCCTTAGATGAAGAATACATATCATATCCGCCCATTGGGTCATCTTCTGTGTATCCTTTTTGGGTCTCTTTGTTTTCATAACATTTATCTGTTGTAATATTCACAAATGCCTTTACACTTGCACATTTTCTTGCCGCCTCTAAAACATTTAAGGTTCCCATTACATTAGTTTCGTAAGTTAAATGAGGTTCCAAATAAGAAAGTCTTACTAATGGTTGTGCCGCTAAATGAAAAATTATATCAGGCTCAAATCTTAATATTGTTTTGTTTAATTTTTTTGTGTCTAAAATATTTCCATAACAATTTTTAATTTGTTTTTCTATATTTAACTCTTTAAACATAGAAGGTTTAGTATTAGGCTTCAAACTATATCCGCAAACTTTGGCTCCAAGAGAAATGAGCCACAAAGCAAGCCATGAACCCTTAAATCCACTAACTCCGGTTAGAAATACTTTTTTCCCTCTATAAATATCGAACATTACAAAAATCTCTGAAGCAATTTTAACTTATCTAATTTTAGCGATAAAAAAGTATAAAAGCAAGATTACCAAGTACGATAGCGCATTTGTAAAGCTACTCTATGTGAATTTATAATACCATCAGAAAATATGTAATTCAAAACAAACATCGTATTTCTGTTGTTCAAATAATAATTTAATCCTGCAACATATTCGTTAGTTCTAATACTACTTTGCCTATTATCAGGATTATAAGAATCAAATCTTACTGCTGCTTGTAGTTTATCTGTCAAAAAATATGTTCCATCAACATAAAATCCATCTGCATCAGTTTCATCGTAAAAAGATGCAGCTTTGTATATATATTCTGTTTTTAATGCAAATTTTTTATATTTGTAAGAGGCAAAAGCGCTGTAATTATTGTATGAATAATCTCTTTTCCCCGTTGCAATTCCTCCAGCTAATTTAAGCTCCCCTATCTCCGGACAATTAGCTAAAGGTTTTAAAACTACCCAGCCATCAAATTCAATTCCCCGATCTCTTAAATAAAAAGGTCTATCTTGCATACTAGAATATAATCCTAAAGCTAAATCTGCATATTTAAATGTAGAAATAATTTTACCTCCAGTGTCTCTATGATCTCCAAAAAGCCTTCCTACTTGAGAACGCAAAGCAAAATCCAAATCATATAAAGAATAAGTAGGTTCAAAAGCAAACGGCTTACGCATTCTACCGACTTGTAAAGCATAATTTTTGTATTTCGCCCTTACCCATAAATCTCCCATAATAGTTTCCTCATTAATATTTCTATCAGCAAACATTTGAGCTTTGTAGTCAAAATATTCATTAAGTTTGCCAGACAATATTAAATCTGCAGTAGGAATTTGAAATCTGGAATGCAAATCATCATCTTTGTGATTAACAATCCAATTCATGTCGCCTATTAAGCCAAAATCAAAATTTATTTTTTCGTGAGGATGAATTTTTAATATACCTTTGTCAAAAGTATAATACTTTGAAATACCAGTCCTATAAACTTCTTCTTCTATAATTAAATCTTTTATAGAGACTCCATCGTTAACTTCATTATCATCAATATCTGTTATAATTATTTTTTGCGGTTCAAGTTCAATAACTTCACCTTCAATAATTTTGTTACTGTTTTGACCATCAGAAAAATTTTCCACAGCAAAAACTGGTGAAATTAAAAGGAGAATAAATACAAAGAAAATAATTAAATTTTTCATACTTTTTAATTTGCAGAATATCTTTAATAGATTATAGCATTATGTTCCGTAAAAAAAATTTATGCAACAAAATTTATGTTAAAATAATATAAAAAATGGAGGATATATGCAAAAACTTACCCCTTGTCAAATTTTGGGAAATAACAAAATAAGAATAATTAATCACCCCGTGATTTTGCAAAATTTATGTAAAATGCGAGACAAAAATACTGATTGTCAAGGAGTTAGAATAGCTACAAGAAAAATTACAAGAGTTTTACTATATGAAGCCTCAAAAAACTTACCATTAATTGAAACCGAAATTTCTACACCTTTAGAAAATTTCAAAACCCAAACAATTGATCCTAACATAAATATTATTATTTCTCCAATTCTAAGAGCCGGATTAATATTTACAGACGAAGCTATAGATATATTGCCCCAAGCTCGCATAAGACATATAGGTATGTATCGAGATGAAAAAACACTAAAACCTATATGGTATTACAACAAAGTACCTATGGACATAGATGCCCCAGAAAAATTTTACATATACATAACCGATCCAATGCTTGCTACGGGAAATTCTTTGTTAGAAGCTATAAATTTGTACGCACAAAAAAGAATTCCAATAAATCAAATAAAAGTAATTTCCATTATTGCAGCTCCCGAAGGAATTTTAAATATTCACAAAAATTACCCTGATATTGAAATTATAACAGCAGCTTTAGACAGAACTTTAAATGAAAAAGGCTATATTCTGCCAGGAATGGGAGATGCCGGAGATAGAATTTTTAATACATAAATAACGTTGTAAATATTTGTAAAATATAAAACAAAAATCCTAAAGTTCTTTGAATAAACTGCCGATATCAAAAATACAAGTATTAAAAAAGGATTTACCATGGATATTTCGAAAATAAATGCAGCTATACAAGATATTGGTTATAACCCTGCCGGAATACAAAGTACAAACGAACAAGATGCACAAAAATTTGCAGAAAAAAATGGAATTTCTTTAGAAGAAGCAAAATCTATTTTAAAAGAAGCTACAGAAAAAGCAGAAGAAAACGAAAAAATTATGGCTCAAGAATCTGCTTTAATGGAACAAATTTTAAATCGTCCAGATGAAGAAGATGAAATACAAATTGTAGATGACGCCGATTTCGACAAATTTTTGCAAGAAGAAACTCCAGAACAAAAAATGCAAGACATTTTTAACAAACAACAATTTTTAAAACAAGACAACCAACAAAGTTCTCCCAAAGCAGAAAATATTCAAAACATTTTTGCCCAAGAAAATAATCCTTTCTTAAAAAAAACATTTTAAAACAAATAAATTATTTTCTTAACAAAGAATGAGAAAAAACTTTGGGTTCTTTTTCAAAAGTTAAATAAACTATATCATTAGTTTTAGCTTTCGTATTTTCATTACCAAATTCGTCAATGATTTTGGTAATTTTTGTCATAAATTGTTCTTTCGGAGAAACAAATTCATAAGTTTCAGAAACATCAATATTATTTTTAATTAATGCTTTAAATCCCTTCTCATCTTTGGCAAGTATTTGAACACAAAAAGTATTGCCTATATCACTAGGTTCTTTCGCATAAGTATAATTACCTTTTTGAGATTTATCAAGAAAAAATCCTGTTGTATAGCCCCTATTTCTGACCTTCAAAAGTTCTTTTTTGTAAAATTCCACATTAAAAGTACCTTTAGCTAAATATTCGTCTATTGCCATTCTGTAAGTTTTTGCAACACACGAAGCGTAATAAGTACTTTTTGTTCTGCCTTCAACTTTAAACGAATCAATTCCTACATCAATAAGTTGAGGAAGATATTCTATTAAACACAAATCCTTTGGACTTAATATTGTTGTCCCCTTCTCATATTCAGTAATGTCATAATATTCACCAGGACGAGTTTCTTCCAACAACTTATAATTCCACCTACAAGGTTGAGCACAATTTCCATGATTAGCTTTACGCTCATTTTGAGTCATATAATCACTCAACAAACACCTGCCAGAAAATGACATGCACTGGGCTCCATGAACAAAAACTTCTAATTCAATGTCAGGCACATTTTTTTTCAATTTTGCTATTTGCTCCAAAGATAATTCTCGAGCTAAAATAACTCTGGTTATACCACAATCTTGCCAAAATTTTACAGCTTCAGTGTTAAGAGTATTTGTTTGAGTACTTACATGTAAAGGAATATCCGGTAATTCTCTTTTAAGAACATTCAAAATACCAAAATCAGAAAATATGATTGCATCAGGATTTGCATCTCTTATTAAATTTATTTTGTTTTTTAGTATATCTATATCTTCGTCAAAAGCAAAAATATTAGCAGTCATATAAGCTTTTGCACCAAGTTTATGAGCTAAATCTACAGCTGATTTTACATTAAATTCATCTATTATTTCACCTGTTTTCATACTCCGCAAGCTCAAATCAACCATGCCAAAATAAACTGCATTAGCTCCATAAGTTATCGCATAATCTAATTTTTCCAAATTACCAGCAGGCATTAAAAGTTCAGGCATTAATTTGCTCCTGAATTATTTTTTTATCAGCTAACATTCTTTTTCTTCTTTTCATCAAATCAACAAATGCTTCTAACCTTGTGATATAACCAGCCCTGCCAGTTTGCTCATCCATAATTAAAGGCAAAATAGGTATTTTACAATCTTGTCTCATAGTAGGAAAAATATTTTGAGACATGATTTCTGGCATACAAGTAAAAGGAGAAATATGAATAATTCCGTCAGTACCTTTGTCGTTAGCATTTATTATGTCACTTATTGCTTCAATAGAATCTCCACCTATATCTCTGGTTAAATAACGCTTAGCCAATCTCATAGAACGTTGTAAATGAGTTTCGCCTTTTACGAATATTTTGGGAATAATAGCATCCTTAAGCCAACTGCTTATAGTAAGTGTACGCCTTGTTTGAACTCCTAATTTGCCCAATTCTCTTTCAATAAATTGATTTGAAAAAGGATCCAAAACCATAAAAATTTCTCCTGTAATATCTACATTTAAAATTTCTTTGTTTTGATCAATTTGCACTTTTTTTATTTCGCTTACAGCTTCTTTTTCAGCATTTTTAAGTTCTTTAATTGTAAAAACATTTTCAATTTTTCTAAGCATTCTTTTAAAAGTTTTTTCGGCATCACCATGATTAATTTCTCTGGCTCTGTAATAAGAAAAAACTGTCTCAAGTTTATCTAAAACAAAAACTTTACTTATTCCCACAATAAGAGAATGAATTATTCTAAAAGGATTTCTAACACCAGTAAGTTCAACAAGACCATCATACATAATTTTAAATTTACCTTTATAAAGGTCAAAATCATAATATCTGGCATTTAAATTTAAATCCTTTAAAGCATTTTGCATCGTTTTGCCATATTCACCCAAGCGACAAATTCCTGGAGAACTAATCATTACAACTGTATCAGCTCCATGTTCAATAGCTTCTATAAAATTCCCCAAAATTAATTTATAAGGCAAACACATTGCCTCAGGGCTATATTTTGTTCCCAAAGACAAAGTTTTTTTACTACTATAGGGAGGAACAACTACTTCTCCACCTAGTGCACGTAAAAGAGATTCCCAAACTATATACATAGTCCCAACGTGTGGAAAAGCAACTTTTGGTTTATTTTTTTTCATATTTTATCCTAACTAACATAGAGTAAACATATTATCTAACGAAAATATGTAAACTTCAATGCTTATATAGCAATCTGTTTATTTTACATTTATCCAATTTTGTTTGTTTGTATTTCTTGTTTATTATACAAAAGAGAAGATATAAATGCCCAAATTATTAAAACAAGACCAGCAATACCTGTTATTACTTCTGGTACTTCTTTTATTGTAGAGCAAAACATTATAACCGCTAACACACCTATGGCCCAATGTGCTCCGTGTTCAAGAAAAACATATTTTTGAAGAGTTTTTTTGTCAACTAACATAATAGTAAAAGAGCGAACAAACATTGCCCCAATAGCAAGACCTATTGTAATAATTATTACATCTTTACTTAAAGCAAAAGCACCTAGTACCCCATCCAAAGAAAAGGATGCATCAATTAATTCAAGGTATAAAAATGAAACTAGGCCGGCTTTGAAACTTTGCTTCGCACAATTAATATTTGTATGTGGAGCATGTTTATCCATCCACTGACTTAAACCGTGTATTACAATATAAAGCATAACCCCGCTTAAACCTGATAAAACTACAGCCAAACGAGTTTGTTCAGGTAAAAAGTTTTGCACAACATATATTATTCCTAAAGTTAAAACAGTCTCAATACCTTCTATATTACCAAGTTTAGCCATATTATCTTCTAAAAATTTTATCCAGTGAATGTTTTTGTTTTCATTAAAGAAATAATGAAAAAACAACATCATTAAAAATGAAGCCCCAAAAAACAAAACTGGAGCATGTGTTAAATGCAAATAATGTGTATATTTATCAACGTTTGTAAGAGTAATTTTTGCTGTTTCCAAAAGTGAAATTTTTGCAAATACAGAAACTATTAAAATAGGAAACAATAATCTCATTCCAAAAACAGCAATTATTATCCCCCAAGTTAAAAAACGATGCTGCCATTCTTTTGTCATTTTCTCTAATTTCATCGCATTAACTACTGCATTATCAAAAGACAAACTAACTTCCAAAATACTTAAGACACAAACGATAAACAAAGCCAAAAACCCTGAACCAGCTACTCGATATTCGCCCCAAAAATAGGCAGTAATAAGCCCAATTATAGTAATAATTAAAGATAATTTAAAATATTTTAGCATCTTTCTAACTCATAAATGTGACAACAAAATTATAGACGAATTAAAAATTTTAGTAAATTTTTAAAAATTATTTCTCTACATCAAAAAGAGTATATTAGCAAAAAAAATTAAAGAATATAAAAAAAATACCGATAAAATAAATGTGAGATGACCAAAAGGTCATATTCCAAACCTCCTCCCCAAGTCTAGTAGCCGTCTAAAAAGACGGCTTATTTTTTGCAAACCAAAACTACATATTAGATATTTCTATTAATTTGGAAATCGTTTCATCAAAAGGGCAAACATCATCAATACTTTGCTTCAAAAATTCATTAATAATATCATTTAAATCTAAAGCTTTATCTATATTTTTGTCTGTACCTTTAATATATGCCCCTATATTAATTAAATCAGCATTTTTTTGATAAACAGCTAAAAGATTTCTAATCTTTGCAGCTGCAGCTTTGTGTTCTTTTGAAGTAATATCATTCATTACTCTACTTATACTTTGTAAAACATCTACTGCAGGATAATGGTTTTTATGGGCTAAATCTCGCGATAACATTATATGGCCATCCAAAATACTTCTTGCAGTATCAGATATGGGCTCATTAAAATCGTCTCCTTCGACTAAAACCGTATATAACCCAGTAATAGTACCCTTTTCCCCTGCTCCAGTTCTTTCCATTAATTTAGGCATCATAACAAATACAGAAGGAGTATAACCTCTAGTAGCAGGAGGTTCTCCAATAGCAAGCCCTACCTCCCTTTGTGCCATTGAAATACGAGTCATTGAATCTAACATAAACAAAACATCATGTCCGCAATCTCTAAAATATTCAGCAATAGCCGTAGCCACAAAAGCAGCTTTGATTTTTACCAAAGAAGGTTGTTCACTTGTAGCAACAACTACAACTGAACGTTTCAATCCTTCTTCACCAAGAGAATTTTCTATAAATTCTCTAACTTCTCTCCCTCGTTCTCCTATTAAAGCAATAACATTCATATCTGCAGTAGTATTTCTTGCAATCATTGCCATAGTTGTACTTTTTCCAACCCCTGAACCTGCAAAAATTCCCATCCTTTGGCCTTTACCTACTGTAGCAAATGAATCTATTGACTTTATTCCAAGAGAAAGCGGTTCATTAATACGTTTGCGCAACAAAGGATTAATGTTTTGTGAATTAGTAGAATAATATTTATTTGATTTAATTTGAATATTTGTATCAATAGGGTTCCCAAGTCCATCAAGTATTCTCCCCAAAAGTTCATGCCCAACTTGTATTTTCATTGGGCTACCAGTATTAATTACTATAGAACCTGGTTTTAAACCTTCCATGGTACCTAATGGCATAAGTTGAATAATGTTGTCTTTGAATCCAACAACTTCAGCTTTAACAGGTGGCAAATTTTCGTCATGATATATATGGCACAAATCTCCTATGCTGGAAGGAGGTCCATCTGCTTCTATTACAAGACCTATAATTCTTACTACTTTCCCTATTTCATTCATCGAACAAGTTTCATTAATTATTTTCTTATATTTTTCTAAATTATTCATTAGCCTGTACTTTATCTATTTTTACTTTAATCTTTTCTTCAATATCTTCAGAAATAGGTTCATTTATTTTTTTATCAATCAAAAGAGTTCTTGCCAAAACTTCTAACTGCGTAGATATCCTTGCATCAATTCTAGATTCAATTGATTCTACTACAACTCCATCATCAGAAACACTTTTATCTTTTATTATTTTTATTTGTTCTAATCCTTCAATTTCTTCTACTAATTTTGGAGATATTTCTTCTGCATATTTCACAAGTTTTGGATTTACAACTATTTTTACATTTTCTTTTTCTTTTAACAAAGAAATAGCCGTTTGCGTCATATTTTTTAAACAATTAATATCTTCGGTAAATTTTACTCGAACAACTTTTTCTGCAATCATTAAAGCTAATTCCAAAATTTCTTTTTCAGCCGAAAAAACTATTTCGTTTTTCACCTCAAAAGATGCATTCACAAGAGCATTTAATGCAGACAAATGCTTTTGGTAATCAAAACTAAATTTTTCCATGCCTTCGTTATAACCAACTTCAAAACCTTGCTTATGTCCTTGTGCTTTTGCTTCGTTTATTATGTTATCTTTTTGCTCATTTGCTTGAGCTATAGATTCTTCTGCCTTTAAAATTGCTTTTGCTTTAATTTCTTCGCCTGCTTTTTTAGCATCTTCAATTATGTGATCTTTTTGCTGAAACAATCCTTTTAGCGAATCTTTTAATTCATCTAATTCAGCTCTTTTTTTATCTATTTCTTGTTGCAGTCCTTTTTTTTGGCTTGAAAGATTGCCTATCGTTTCTTCTTCTGTATCAGCAGAAATAACAAAAGATTCTCCATATTGAATTGAATTACTTTGAATTCTTTTATACGATGAACTCATCTTCTGCACCTGCTCTCATTATAATAATTTCGCCAGAGGATTCAAGGGCTCTTAGTACAGATACTATCTTAGATTGGGCTTCTTGAACTTCTTTTGTTCTTACTGGTCCCATATATTGCATATCATCTTTTAGCATTTCTCCGGCTCTTTCTGACATGTTTTTGAATATTTTATCTTTAACTTCATTATTTGCACCCTTTAAAGCAAGTGCAAGTTCACGAGAATCTATTTCTCTTAAAATACGCTGAATTGAACGATCATCAAGAAGTATTATGTCTTCAAATACAAACATAAGTTCTCTAACTTGTTCCGCTAATTCTGGACTTTGAAATTCTAATGTTTCAATTATTAATTTTTCGGTAGATCTGTCCGCTCTATTTAAAATATTAGCAAGAGCTTCTACTCCTCCTGCTTTCGAAAAGTCTTGAGTAACTACAGATGAAAATTTTTGTTCAACAATTTTTTCTACATCACTTAAAATTTCAGGATTTGTTCTGTCCATTTCAGCAATTTTTATAGAAACAGCTGCTTGAATTTTAGGAGGTAAGTCATTCATAACTTGGGCAGCTTTGTCAGGTTTTAAATAAGCAAGTACTAAAGCTATTAATTGTGGATTTTCATTTTGAAAAGAAGTTGCTAATTGAGAAGGATCTGCTCCATTAAAAAATTCAAATGGATTAGAATGCATAGCTGACACAAGTTTGTTCAAAATAAATTGAGATCTCTCCGGTCCATATACTTTTTCCAAAAGAGTTTGAGCATAATTCATTCCGCCTAAAGATAAATAACTACTTGCCTGGAATAAAGAATAAAATTCTTCTAATACTTCATCTAAAGCTTCAGGTGGAACTTTGTTTAAAGTAGCTATTTCCATAGTTATTTGCTCAATAAGTTCGTCGTCAGAAATATTTTTTAAAATTTCAGATGCCGTATTTGGGCCTAAAACTATAAGTAGGGCAGCAACTTTTTGCATATTTGTCATTGTTTTGAAATTAATCATACGTTAGTCCTTAATAAAAGAAAGTAATAATCTTGAAGCATCCGATGGATTTGATAAAATCATACTGTTTAACTGAGATTTCATCATTTCAAGTTCAGGAGCTAGTTTAGCTTCTAACATTGGTAAATTTGAACCTTCTACTAATTTCTGCGATTCTTGCGCCAGTTTTTCCAATTCTGCTTCTTGAAGAGCATATTCATCGTTGTAATCAGAAGAATTATCTGAATTAGAAATTACACTACCTTCGTAAGGTTTTTTCAATACACCTTTTATCATAAATAATGCTGTAAGTCCAAGAATTAAAACTATTGCCAAAGGTCCTACTTTGGTAATCCAAAATCCCAGTGTAGCTTCGGTTTCTATTTCTTTTGAAAGTTTTTCTGCAGCTGCTTGTTCCTCATCTAAAGAAGAAAACTGCATACTTGTAATTTTAACAATATCTCCTCTTTCTAAATTAGCTCCGGCAGCTGACATTGCTAAATCTTGAAGCTCTTGGGTTTCTTCTTCTGTCAATATTTTGTTAATAGCTATGGCTACAGTCATTCTTTCAACAGAACCAGGAGCATATACTACTTGTTTTATTTCTTTTGAAACATTATATGTATTGTAGTTTTTTGTCTTTGCATAATTCATTGTTTTTTCATTTACATTTGCTTCTGCTTCTTCTGAATCATTAGCCGGCTTCGGTTTATTTGTCCCTTTGTCATATACTTCGTTTTCTGTTTGAGAAGATGCTAATATACCTTCTGTTGAACCTTCCAAAGGTATATATTTTTCTATTGTAGCTCGAGCACTATCAAAATTCATATCTACACTAACTTCTACAGATACATTCTCTGCTCCAACTATTCTTTCCAATACCTTTGTTACTTTTTTAGCTGTGTTTTTCTCAAAAGAAGCTTTGTATTGTTCTATATCATTTGAATTTTTACTTAATTCTTCGCTTAAAACTTCGCCGTTTTGATCACTTACAAAAACCTTTTCCGGCTTTAATCTTGGAATAGAATAAGCTACTAAATTTTTTATTGCTTTAACTTGCTCTGTTCTTAATTTAACTCCAGGAGCCAAAACAAGCATAACAGATGCAGAAGGTTCTTCATCATTTGAGGCAAATACAGATCTTTCAGGTTCAGCTATTTGAACCCTAACTTTTTGTACTCCATTTATTCGTTCTATTGTTCTTGTTAGTTCTCCTTGAAAAATTCTTTGTTTAGTTAATTTATTTTGAAAATCAGTTGCACCTAATTGAACTTTGTCTAAAAGTTCAAATCCAGGAGAACTATCGGTTATCATATCATTTTCGGCAACAAATAATCTTAGTTCTTCTTTTTGATTTAATGGTACCAATATAGTCTTTTTGTCATCAGATAATTTGTATCTGTAACCATTTTTCTTTAAACTTTCAGTTATTGCTATTACGTCTTGTTCTTGTAAATCACTATACAATACCGACCAATTCGGCTCTGTAGACTTTGCCACAAAAAAGGTCAAAGCTCCTACCATAGCTATAAACAAAATGCAGAAAATAAGCTTCTGAGGTAGTTCCAAACCACTCCATAATTTCTTTATATCTGTCCATATTAGTTCTATGTAATTGTTCAACCCCTCAGTCCCCTTTGTTTTCCTAATATTATTGTAACCTGTTTTTTTACGTAATCAAAAATGTTAAATTAAGTAAATTAAAATGACATTCTTGTAATTTCTTTGTATGCGGAAATAACTTTATTTCTTAATTGTGTAGCCATTTCCAAACCCATATGAGCTTTTTGCGAAGCAATTAAAACAGAGTGAATATCTATATTCCCTCCAGCTGCAAAATATTCTGTGGCATCATTTGCAGCTCTTTGCAAATTATTTACATTTTGAATACCATCATTTAAAGCTGCACTAAAAGATTTATAAAGTTTGTCAGCCGAATCTATATTGGCTGAACCAACTGAAGGATTTACATTAAGTGCATTTAAATCGTTAATTGTCTCCGCATCCATTTTCATATCAGAAATTTTGGGAACATCGAAACTTATTGTTCCTTTTAATATTCCGTTTTCATTAATAGTTCCAAATTTACCTATTTCCATCCCGTTTTTTAGCGAAGCTTTTGTAAATTCTTCCATTGGATTAAAAGTTGAAAATTCACCTATTTGCATTTATCATTGTCCTATTTTAAGTGCATTATTAATCATTGATTTGGCTGCTTCAATTGAAGCAATATTGGCTTCATATGCTCTGCTTGCAACCATCATGTCGACCATTTCATTTACTACGTTAACATTTGGCATTTTAACAAATCCATCTTGATCTGCATCAGGATGAGATGGATCGTAAACAGTTTTGTATGGAGTTTTGTCATCAGCTATCTCTACAACACTTACACCATCTGAAATTAAAGGAGAATCAAAGGAAATATATCCTTGCATTGTTATATCTCCTGTCGCAGAATTATATTGCGGAGATGCAATTTGCGATGGAAGTACAGGACCTTTTCTTGCTTCATTGTAAATTGCAGAAAAAGTCACAGATTTTCTCACGTATGGATTTATATTTCCATTTTCATCTCTTGTTGTGTTTACATTTGCTATATTACTTGATATAGCATCCATTTGTAGTCTTTGTGCATATAAACCTGTTGCGCTTATGTCTAAAGAATTAAAACTCATTATAAATTACTCGCTGACTTTATTTGTTCTAACAATGAACTGAAATACTTCCCTTCAAGTTGAGCTAAAACATTATACTTGGAAGCATTTTTGGAAAGTTCAACCATCTCGACCTCAAGGTTGACATTATTTCCATTTGTTATAATTGGAGAATCTGTATCAATAACAGTATCTGGTGCATAATCTTTGTAAGGATTTGATTTCAATATTAAATCTGCCTGAGAATAATTTACCATCAAAGGAAGTTTTGAATTTTGTAATTTTACATCCTCTTTAATATTTTCCATTGCAACAATATTTTGCAATTGATCTTCAAATATAACATCACTACGTGTGTAGTCTGAAGTTTGAGCATTTGCAATATTTGCACTCAAAGCTTTATGGCGAGCGCTTAGTCCATCTAAAGCTTTTTCTACTATTTTTGCTGTTCTGCTAATTGTAAAATCCATTTACCTTCCCCCAAAATTATTATTTGAGATTAATTTGAAATTCACATCCTTCTGAATTGTTTGAAATTAAAGTCAATTCACCATCATGTTTTTCTATAATTTTTCTTGAAAATGTTAAGCCTATTCCGGTTCCATCTTCTTTTGTGGAAAAATATGCCCTATATATTTTAGGAAGAATGTCTTCTGAAATACCATGTCCTTCATCTTTAATTTTTATGATTGCCTCATCTTCAATTTTATCCAGTACAACATAAACATTTTTACCTTCATTCGTTGCTTCTAAAGCATTTTTTAAAAGATTTAAAAGCACTTGGTAAATTTTGTGCTTATCTATATTTGCTTTTATATCTCCACATTTTATTTCTAAAGAAAGCCCTACGCCTTTTTGTTTAAAAGAAGGAAGCGCAAAATCCACCGTATTTGTTACCAATTCATTTAAATCTTCTTCTTTTATGTTTAGCTTAAAATCTTGAGAATAATTAGACATTTCACTTAGTGTGTTCTCAATATTTTCAATTGCATTAACTATAACTCCAGAAGCTCTTTCCATTGCTTCTAATGAATCTTGATCTTCTTTTTGATTTTTTATTTTTTCTACATGCGAAGAAAGAATTTTTCCATACACTCCTAACATTCCTACCGGATTGCGAAGTTCGTGAGAATAATTTCGCAAAATATTTCTAACATCTTTTTCTTCTAAAATATTATATTCATTAATTTCTGTATTTGCGCAAATTAAATCTCTTTGATAATCTTCAACTTTTAAAAGTAGTTTGTTCAAAATTGTATCGAACATTATGTTCCCTCTTCGATCCAAGTTAAATTTATTTACACAATTTACTACTTCTTTATAGTCAGCTTTCAACTTCATGACTTCAAAAATGTTGTTGATAATACTTGAATTTAAAGAAGTACAAGCATTCAAAAATCCTTTTGTGTCCGTAGGAGCCCAAGCAAGTACAACTGAAAATCTTTCTGAAAATATGAGAAGAAAATCCTCTTCAAATACAATTTTTCTATCATCTAAAATATTGAAATTATTGTATTTACTATTATTTTCGTAACTAAAAATTTTAGCATTTGAGTAAGATAACCTTGTTAAAATTCCATCAATATTATCTAACGTTGTGGTTTTCAAAATTATAACGCTTTCGTTTCTTACATCCATAACTGTTTCCAAAAGTGTTTTAAACAAACTTGCAACTGTTTGCTTTACATACATATTTGGATATTCCTCAAATAGCGGAAATATTGATGCTTTCTTAATTATATTACTCATGTTGAACTCCTGTTACTCCTTACTATTTCTTCTTTTACACCGCTACTTTTATTCTATTAGCTTTTACTTTATTTAGTAAACCATTATTAATTGCATATAATACAGCTTGAGTTTTGTCAGAAACTTGCAATTTTTGGAATATATTATTTACGTGAGTTTTAACAGTTGTGTCGCTAATAAATAATCTCGTTGCAACCTCTTTGTAAGATATACCTTCTGTTAATAATTCCAAAACCTCTTCTTCTCTTTGAGTCAAATAATTTAACAAATTATCTTCATTTTGCAAATATGATTTTTCTTGTTCTTGAGTTTTTTGGAAATAATCAAAGAATTTTGATGCAATTACTGAGGGTAAAAATATTTTTCCATTAGATACATCTATAACGCCTTGAATAAGCATAGAAGAAGCCATTGTTTTCAAAATGTACCCTCTGGCACCTTCTTTCATAACTCTATAAATTAAATCAGAATCATCATAACCTGTTACTGCAATAACTTTTACATTAGTATCTATTTTTTTAATTTTTTGAATAAGAGTAATTCCATCAACATCAGGCATATTAATATCCATTAAAATAACATCAGGATGGTATTTTTTGACCATATTTAAACATACATCGGCATTTGATGCAGTTCCAACAACATCAAATCCTCCATCCAATGAGGCAATACCTCTAATACCAGCGGCATGTTCATAATTGTCATCAACTACCAAGACTTGAATGCCTGAATGTAATTTTGCTCTTCTCATCTCCTGCTCCCCTTATTTTAGTAACAAACAAAAAATACTCTTTTACTACTAGAAATTTTCTAATCTATACTAAAAATAGTACTCTTTTAGTAGTATTTTCACATCGACTTGAAGATTTAAATGCTGTATTTAAAGGATTAAAGAAGATCTAAACCAATGGATTTATTAAAGCAAACTTATCAGATTATTATTGACTAAATTTTGTCAATCCTTTATTTGAAAGAATTTAAAAGTTTATTTATATCCTATTTAAAGAGGATTTACATAAAAAACAAAGAAACATTAAAAAACATTTTAGAAAACAAATTATTAAATATAAAGAATAGATAAACAATCTTGCTTTTTGTTTATTTATTCAGCTATAATTTTGTTAAAATTATTGGAGAGGAAAAATAAAGAATGTGCGGAATTGTTGGATATATAGGTAATAAAAAATCTGCCCCAATACTTGTAGAAGGGCTAAAAAAACTTGAATATAGAGGTTATGACAGTTCTGGAGTTGCGCTATTAACAGATAAAAAAATTGAAATAATAAAAGCAGAAGGAAAGCTAAAAAACCTTGTAGAAGTTCTTGCAAATTATACATCTGCACAAAATTCTTCTCACATAGGCATAGGCCACATCAGATGGGCCACACATGGTGTACCAAATGAATTAAATGCCCATCCTCATATGAGTAATAGTGAAAGAATAGCAATTGTTCACAATGGTATTATTGAAAATTACAAAGAATTAAAGATTTCTTTAGAAAAACAAGGACATAAGTTTTATTCTCAAACTGATACAGAAACTATTGTACATTTGATAGCACAAGAAAAGAAAAGCGCAAAAGATTTAAAATCTGCAGTACAAAATGCCTTGAAAAAAATTCAAGGAGCTTATGCTTTGTGCGTAATTTCATTAGATGAGCCAGACAAAATTATCGTTGCAAGGAAAAATGCCCCCCTTCTAATTGGAATAGGAGAAGGAGAAAATTTCATAGCTAGTGACATCCCTGCAATTATTGAACATACCAAAAAAGCTGTTTATCTTGAAGACGATGAATTTGCTATTGTTAAAAATGACCATTACGAAATTTATGATGTTTTATCAGGGACAAAAATTGAAAAAACTCCTGAAATTTTACCTTGGGAACCAATAGCTTTAAGCAAAAATGGCTACAAACATTTTATGCTTAAAGAAATTCACGAACAGCCGGATGTTATAAGAAAAAATCTTTTTAATAGACTAGTAGCAATTGATAGACCAATAATTTTAAATGAAGTAAAATTATCTCCTGAGAACCTTAAAAATCTTGAAAGAATACAAATAATAGCTTGCGGAACTTCTATGCACGCTGCATTAGTAGGCAAATACATAATTGAAGAATATACAGGTATTCCAGTAGATGTTGAAGCCTCAAGCGAATACATATACAGAAACACTATAACTAACGCAAAAACTTTAGTAATAGGAGTTTCTCAATCTGGAGAAACTGCCGATACTATTACAGCAATAAGACAAGCAAAAGCTAAAGGCTCACACATTTTAATTATAACCAATAGAGCTGATTCTACTATGGCAAGAGATGCAGATAGCCTTATATGTGTTGATGCCGGCATTGAAGTAAGTGTTGCGGCAACTAAATCTTATACTGCACAGTTAATGTCTTTTTATTTATTAATGTTATACATAGCTGAAACAAAAGGTTGTATTAAAACCGAAGAAGCAGCCAAAATAAAAGAGCAAATGCTACAATTACCTCAAAAATTAGAAGAAGTTTTGTCACACAAAGAAAAAATTAAAGAATGTGCAAGAATTTTTGCAAATTCAAAAGATTTCATATTTATTGCAAGAGGAATAAATTTTCCTGTTGCATTAGAAGGTGCCTTAAAATTAAAAGAAATAAGTTACATAAACGCAACAGGCTACAGTGCAGGTGAACTAAAACATGGCCCCATAGCCATGTTAGATGAAACAATGCCTGTTTTAGCAATTTTAATGAAAGGCAGGGTATACGACAAAATTCTTTCAAATGCAGAAGAATCAAAAGCTAGACACGCAAGACTTATTGCATTAACTTCTTCTACAGATGAAAATTTAAAATCTATTTTTGAGATAATTATTAATGTGCCTGAAATTAACGAAATTCTTTCTCCTGTTATTACTACAGTACCTTTACAGTTGTTAGCATATTATATAGCAGAATTTTTAGGTAAAGATGTTGATCAGCCAAGAAATTTAGCAAAATCTGTTACGGTGGAATAATGAAAGTTATTACAAAACAAGTTGAAATAAAAAGAAGTATTATTAATGAAGAAATAGAAGCTTCACTAAAAGTATATGGCGATCCTATAAGATGGGCAGTAGTAAAAGCAATTGAAGATAAATTTATAGTAGAAGGTGTTTTTTTACAAGAATAAATTTCTTTTTTTATTAAAAAATGTATAATATTATAAAAAGAACTTGGAGTTAATTTGAAAAAGATATTTATTTTTATTTTGTTTATCTCGATATCTTTTGTGCTTGGAGGTTCAGGTTACAAAGGAACTTTACCTGATTTAGGCATTTCAAAAGATAATTCAAAAACAAAGCCGGTAGAAAAAACTGAATTAGAAATTCTTCCCCTTGACAAATTAACTATTCCAATAAAAAATACCAAACCTATTGATAAAATTGGAGATAAATACACCCAAGATTTAGGTGAAGCAATAAAACAGCTTGAACGAATAAAAGAAATTTTAGATAACAACAAATCATTCAAAAATTTTGTAGCAGCCGCAAATGTTTTAGACTTAACCACAACAAACATTTTGAATGAATTTCACCAAGAAAGATTTGCAAAATCAAACAAATTGTTAGATGACATTAACTACGACACTCAACAAATAAAAACCTATTGGATACAAATTAATAAAAATGCACCATATGTTTCACACTACAAAACAAAAGGGGCATATTCAGGAGAAAATTTAAATAAACAACTAAACAATTTTTCAAGAGTATTAGGACACGCCATAAGAGAAATTAAAAGTATAAATTTTTAATACAAATTAATTATTTTTAATTTGTTTTTTCAATTTTTTCATGTAAAAATCTACAATTTCAACAAGTGCATGTAAAAGTAATGTTGCAGTATGTGTCTCTTCTTGCCAAGCTTTATAGCCACAAGATTTGGGCAAAATCATCAGTGGATTTGTAGGAAATTCTTTACAAATTTCTGGACGATTTTCATAATCAGTACAAAGATTATTTTTGTTTTTTGGACAATAATAAAAATAAACTTTTTCATTTTCGCCTAAAGTTTCTCGCAAATAATCTATGTATTCCCCATAGATTTTGTATGCATCTTTTTCATTTTTGTATGGAAGAAAAATACTCGTAAATTGTTTTGCAAATTTATCTCCATTTTGAGCTTTTTCTTTTAATTTTTCATATGAAAATTCACTACATGCTAATTTACAGCAAGTTGCACAACAAGAACAACTAAATTCTTGTTTATATTTAGATATATTTTGAATTCGCTCCCAAATATCTTTAGCTATTTCATTTTCAAGTTTACTCAATGCAGTTTTTTGCCATTGAATAAAACCACAATTTTTATGAAGAACATTACAAATATTTAAAGGATAAGAATAACAATAGAAAGGTTTTTCCATCGCTTTTTTACAAGAACCATTTTGATAATATTTACAGGTATAAAACCAACAATCTTGACTGGAATTTTCAATAACTCGAAGAACATATTCTTTATCAACATTAATTGCTTCAAGTTGATTTGTTCTTAAATCCACCAAATCATTTTCATTTTTTGCTCCTAAAGGTAAAAAAATTTGCAAAAATTCATTCTTTCCTTGTTTTTTTAATTCTTGAGGAGAAAATTCTAAATATCTAATTTTGCAACAATTTCGACAATTTGTGCAATATTTTGAATCTTTTAAAGAATTTAACTGCTTTTTTATTTCAGCTTCAGCATGAACAAAAAATTCTCTATATATTTTTACAGTAGTATCTTGCTCTTTTTGAATATTATTCATAAGAACATCATACACTAAAATTACATACAAAAATACTAACTAAAATTTTAAAATTACTTTCAATACCCCTTTTTCTTGAGCAAAATCAAATGCTTCTTTTGCTTGGTTGAAATTAAAAATTTTAGTAATCAATGGTTTCAAATTTAAAACATTCTTTTGCAAAAGTCTGAGCGCCGGTTTAAATTGACCGCATCTAGAGCCTACAACAGTAATTTCATCTATTACAATTGGTGCGAGATTCAATGGTTTTTCTGCTGCTACAGTACTTTTTAGAACAAAAATTCCTCTTGGTTTTACCAACGAAACAGCTTTTTCAAATCCATCAATAGAACCTGTTGCATCTACAACAATGTCATAGCATTTAATTTCATTAACTTCTTTTAAAAATTTTGTTTTTATTCCTTGTTTATTTAAAATGTTTAATTTATTTTCATGCTTACCTATTGTTGTAAGATCAGCTTGAGTAGTAGAAAGCACAAGCGATATAAGCAAACCTAATTTTCCATCTCCAAGTACGGCAATTTTGTCGGCAGGTTTTATATGAACTTGCTCCAAAATTTCCAAAGCAGCCGCTAGTGGTTCAATTAAAATTGCTTCTTCGTCTTTAACATTTTCTGGAATTTCCAATAAATTCTCTATTGGCAAAGTTAAATATTCTGCAAAAGCTCCATCTTTTTTGTATATTCCAAGAGTTTGACGATTTTGACAATGTCTTTGCATATTGTTGTAACAATCAGAACAACTACCACAGCCGAGATTTATTTCGCCTGTAACCCTTTTCCCAAGCAAAGTCTTGTCTTGAGAATTAATTTCTTCAACTATTCCAAGAAATTCATGCCCGCATATGCCCTTAAATCCCATATAACCCTTTGTTATTTCAACATCAGTATTACAAATACCGGCATATGTAAGCTTTATAAGAGCTTCTCCATTTTGGGGCATAGGCTTGGGATAATCTTTCACAAAAATTAATTCTTTATCGAATACTAAAGCTTTCAATTTTTAATTCCTTATTTAATCGTAAAAACTATTGTCACAGAAGCATCTACTCTTGTTTCGCCTTGTTCAATACTTATTGCAGAATCTGAACCTTCTGCCGTAGAGGCCAAACCTTTTGCCATAGCGAAATTACGATATGGACTATAAGAAGAATTTGCAGTGCAACTATAATTAATACTTGAAATTGCATCAATAGTTTTTCCCAAGGGAGCTAAAACACTTTGTGCTTCATTTTTTGCTTTTAGAACAGCTTTAGCTGTTAATTCTTTACATACACCATCAGTGTTTTGCAAAGTAAAACTTAAACTATTAACATTTGTAGCACCATTTTTAGTTGCAATATCTATGATTTTACCTGTTTTTTGAGTATCTTTCAATTTTACAGTTAGCGTGTTAATAACTTCGTAACCATCAGGTACATTTTTCTTTGTAATATTATTATATTCATAATTTTGAGTTAGTGTGTAGTAAGAAGTTTTTATTGCTTCATCAGCATTAAGTGTTTTTTTCAAAACTTCAATAATTTTAGATACTTTTTGGTTGTTTAGCTCTACAGCTTTTTGGCTGTTTTTATCAGTAGTTTTTACGGCAAAACTTATTGTTGCTGTATCAGGTGCAACATATTTAAATTCGCTTGCTTGAGAAGTAATTGTACCTTTGTCACAAACCGGAGCAGAAAGCACTCTAGGCGAAAAAATTGTCATACCCAAAAACAACATTGATAATACTGTACAATTAATGATTAATTTTTTCATCATTTTGTTGCTCCTTTTTTATCTTTTCAACAAATTTATCATAATCTATACTTTTCAAATCATTATTTGGAAATTCAGAAGAATTCACAAATTTAAATTGAATTCTTTTACTTAAATAACCATATATTAATGCAATTATGGCAAACCATAAAAGCGAAGCTTGGGCAAGCCTTATCGTTTGAACATTAAAATATACACTTACAAATTCATTCCAAATAAATTTTATCCCATACAAAGGCAAAATTAAAAAACTGCCTAGTAATCCTAAAACTAAAAGTAAAATTAGCAACAAACCAGATGCGCCATTTAATTGTATAACTTTAAATTTCTTTTTGTTCATATTAATTTTTTGTTTGACCTCTTTTTACCATGTCTAAAAATTGATTTTCATCTATTATCATAACACCTAATTTTTGTGCTTTGTCAAATTTTGAGCCTGCATCCTCACCTACTACTACATAAGAAGTGTTTTTTGAAACAGAATTTGTTACATTTGCTCCAAGAGATTTTGCTAATTTTTGTGCTTCATTTCTTGTTATTGTATTTAAAGCTCCCGTAAAAACAAATGTCAACCCTAAGAATGGAGCATTTTCAGAAATTTTTGACGGATAAATTATTTCAAATCCAGAGTCAAAAAGTTTTTTTATTATATCAATATTTTCTGGTTTACTAAAAAATTTAATTATACTTTTGGCAATTTTTTCTCCTATACCTTCAATTGAAGCAAGTTCTTCTAAAGATGCTTCTTTTAATTTCTCAAAATTCGGAAAAACTTTTGCTAACAATTCAGCTGTTTCTTTACCAACAAATTTTATCCCTAGAGCACTAATAAAAGCAGCAAATTCAGTTTTTTTAGAATTTTCTATAGCATTAATCAGATTTTGAGCAGATTTATCAGCTATTTTATCAAGTTTTAAAAAATCATTTTTTGTTAAATAATAAAAATCAGAATAATTAAAAATTAATCCCCCATCAAACAATTGTTCTACTATAGATTCGCCCAAACCATCTATGTCAACTCCATCTTTACTTGCCCAATACTTCAAGCGTCCTTTGATCTGCGCAGGGCAATTATTTTCATTAGTACAATATTGAATAACTCCATCTTCGTCTTTTTCTATAATTGCACCGCAAATAGGACAAAATTTTGGATAAAGAAACTTTGATAAATTTTCTTCTCTTCTGGACAATTCAACTTTTACAACTTTTGGGATAATTTCAGCAGCTTTTTTTACCCAAACATAATCTCCTATTCTTATATCAAGTCTTTCTATTTCATCTGCATTATGTAAACTCGCCCTTGAAACTACTGTCCCAGCAAGTTTAACAGGCTCAAGTATTGCTACTGGCGTTATTGCTCCGGTTCTGCCTACGTTAATTTCTATATTTAATAATTTAGTAACTGCTTCTTCCGGCTTAAACTTAAAGGCTGTAGCCCATTTTGGGGCTCTAGAAGTATAGCCAAGTTCATCTTGATAAGCAATATTATTAACTTTTATAACTATTCCATCTGTGGCATAATTAAGTTTGAAACGTTTTTCTTCCCACTCCTTACAATAATTTACAGCCTCTCCTATATTTTTACAAATTCTAATATTTTCATTAACAGCAAAACCCTGATTTTTTAAAAATTCAAGGACTTGATAGTGTGTATTAAATCCCTCTTTTAATTCTTCGAGAATACCCATATAAGCAAAAAATGCTAAATCTCTTTCTTTTGTTACCTCAGAATCAAGTTGTCTTACTGAGCCACCAGCTGCATTTCTTGGATTTGCAAAAAGTGATTTCCCTTCCTCAAGCCTCTGCTGATTAAGTTTTTCAAAAGAAGTTACCGGCATATAAACTTCGCCTCTAACTTCAAGTGAATTTTTGTAGTTAATTCTTTGGGGAATATTTTTAATTGTTTTTAAATTAACAGTAATATCTTCCCCAATAATACCATTACCCCTTGTTGCCCCTGTAGTAAAATCGCCGTTAATGTAACTTAAAGCCATGGCAAGCCCATCAATTTTAAGCTCGCAAACTAATTCTACATCTTCTTTCCCCAAATCTTTCAAAACTCTATTATACCAAGCTTTAAGTTCTTCGTAATTATTTGAATTATCTAAACTATATAATCTGTACTTGTGGGTAATTTCTTTAAATTCTTGTGATACAGAAGAACCAACTTTCTTGGTAGGACTATCTGCAGTTGAATATTGTGGAAAACTTGCCTCAAGCTCCTTCAATTCACGAAAAAGAGCATCATATTCTCCATCAGAAATTTGCGGGGAATTTTGTTCATAATAAAGCTTATTATGTTTTATTATCTCTGATTTTAAAAAGTCTATTCTGTTTTTGAATAAATCTTCCATACCAAAAGTATAACAAAAATAGAACAGACTTTAAATTATTTAAATTCTATACAAACAAATCTTTTTCTTTTATTATATACCCCTACATATCACAAAAAGCAAAAGGATTATTTGAAACTGCAAACATATTATGCAAAGAAGTCATTAATTTTTCTTGAAAAGAAGCATCTTTCTTTATAGGCTTAAACGCAAACAAATTATAAATTTGTTTACTAAATTGATTAGTGGCACTATCGTTTTTGTTAATAACTTAACACTTAAATATTTTCGAGATGGTACTTTTACTTTCAGAAGAAGGTCCTAATCTACAACCTAAAAAAGAATTCGAGATATTGCCAATTACACTTCATTTTTACTCCTCTCATAAAGCCTTACAAGTTAATACAAACACGCAAAATAAAATAATTGGCTAATCTTGAAATATTTTGCTGGTAATTATTACCTAGCTCCGCTGTCAGATAAAATTTTGGGGAAATATTTTATTTTTATTATTAGAAAAATTTATGGAGGATTTATGATTAATCATAATATTAAGAAATTAAACGAATTAATAGAATTTAGTAGCGAAAATATTAACTCAAAAATTCTTGCACAAAATGGAAACAGCATGGTGATTTTGCTTGCCATAAAAAAAGAACAGGTATTGTCTGAACATACATCACCTGTAGATGCTTTTGTGTACGTATTAGATGGCGAAATAGAATTTTCAATTAAAAAAGATGACATTTCTGAAAAGATAGAAAATAAATATATAATAAAAAAAGAAGAAATATTTTTCTTTAAAGCTAACGAAAAACATATTGTTTTAGGTAAAAAAGATTCTAAATTGCTTGTTGTAAGAACGTAAAAATAAATTTGATTTTATAAAGTTTTATTAACTTATATTTGGGAAAAAGTAAATTTTTTTTATTTACAAACTTTGTGTAAATATGAAAATTCCAAGTATAGCCTCAAAAACAAACTATTTGCAACACCAAATATTTCACCAAAAGCCTGATTTAACTAAGCAAAAAGATCAGGACCAAACTTATTATGCCTCCCAAAACTTACACAATTCAAAAGGATTAAACTTTTCAGGAAAAGTCCAATCTGATTTTTTGAATTCCAAACAAATTTCTCTCATAACTAATTCTATTATAAACAAATTTCCCGACATTACATCGGCGGAATTAAAAAAACACATAGAGAATACTTCTAAATTATTTCCCCATTTTAACGAAAAAGAATTCATAAAAAATATTGTGACAAAATGCGAATTCGCTAATGTAAAAGATTTTGATATTGTTCTGGATTATATTAGAAATGGTCATTTTCATTTATTAGTTGCTGAAGATATTGATATAAGCAATTCTTTAGCTTATTTGCAAACCAAAAGAAATCCTAATTCGCATATAAAAATTTCTAATGTTGAACCAGAAAATCTTGCAACTAAAATTAGTACAATGAAAAAAAGGAATCCTGCAATTATAATTTCCAAATTTTCCTTGCAAAGTTTGGAAAAATTAGCTAAAGATTCACCAGAAGAATTTTTCAAAATTGTAAAATACGCAAATTTTATATATCCACATGGCAGTATTAATGGAATAAATGCTTTTTCTTTAACAGGAATAAATGAAATTATAAAGAAAAGTTTATACTCAGAATGTGACGAAAATATTATTCAAAATTTTTTAAATCTATGCAAAGAAAATATTCAAAAGTTTTCTCCTAATGAACCTGTTGAAATAAAATTTCACGATATAAGAAATATTATTCCCTACTCAATGGATGCTTTGGTAAATAGCCTAAAATACAAACACAGATTTTTTGAAAAACATGATTCAACATTCATGCCAATGGCAAGAATAATGAGAAAGATGCAAGATAACGCCGGATACAATTTATTTGCAACAGATATGCCAACTCCATTTGAAAATTTTAGAAATGCAATTTTCAAACATTCCATTCTTTACACTCCAATAAAAATAAACCAAAGTCTAAAAAATATTCACAAATTGATTTCAGAAAAATTTAACAATGAAGAAATAGTATATTATCTTCCCACTGCCAACAAACCAAAAAGTTTTAATTACATATTAGGCAGTTATTTTTTAATTAACGATATTCCAAAAGAAAAATTAGTAAAAGATTTATCCAAAATTTCTCCTACTCAAAAAGTAGTTATTCTTGACGATTATATTGGTTCAGGAGAAAGCATGATCAATCATTTTCAAAATTTACAAAAACAAAATATCAAAAAAGAAAACATAATAATTGCGTCACTAGTAACAACTAAACGAGGCCTAGACGCAATTAAAAAGCATACTTCAAACATAATTAGCAATCAAATAATTTCACAATTTGATATAGCTAAAACAGCAGCTTACAAAACAGAAAAAATTATATTAAACAAGAAAAAACTAGAATCCATAGCCGCAGACTCATTAATTGGCGGTTATAATGGAGGTTTAGACAATTTTTCAACATTTTATATGACTCCAAATAATAACAACAATTTATTTTTTGCAAACATCGCGCCAGGATTTGTTCTTTCTTCTTATGGTATCAAAGCAGCTTTCAATACTTTTGACGAAACCATAAAACTTGCAAACTTAGATTCTCTTAGCCCAAAAGATTTAAATGAAATTATTGAAATATACAAACAAGCAAATGCCATTATCCCTGAATGCATTATAAATAAAATTGCAGAAATTACTCCAAATGACACATCTAATTTGATTACCGTTTTAAACACTTACGGCAAAATAAAAAATCCACAAATTTCCCTAAAAATAAGAAACTATTTGAAAAATTCCCTAGCAGACATAGATATAAGAAAAGTAGACAATATATTTCTCGTAGACAACATAATGGATGTATGCAAATATCTCGAAATAGAACCTCCAATAAAATTTGTTGCACAGATGGTAAATGAATTACAAAATCCAAAATCTAAAGTATCAGATGATGTACTTTTGCATTTCTATTTAAAATTAATTGACCAGCTTTCCCCAATAAAAGAGGTAAATGCAAGAATTACCGAAATAATTAATAATTTAAAACCTAATAATTTAATTAAATTCAACATATTAGAAGATGTTTTAAAAATTTCTATATATAATTCAATTAAGTTACCAAAAAATATTTTAAAAAGATTAAATGAAATTATTGATAATGTCCCTAAACAAGGAATTTCCCTTGAACTTTTAGCCTTAATACTCAAAACTCCACAAATTGACAAATCTAAACTAAACAAAGTAATTTTTGAAAAATGGTGGGCAAATATTCCAGAAAATATAAAAACAAAAACAGAACCAATAATTACAGAATATTTTGCCCAAAATAATATTACAGAAAGTGCAGGTGCAATATGAACACAGAAAAAATAATACCGGCACTGAAACAGACAAGAATAGATTTATTAAATGTTTTAGTAAATCATTCGAGAAGAAAAATATTTTTAGAAGAAAAAAAAGACATTTTCGAAAAGAAAGTACTAGATATCTACTCCAAAAATCCGTATCCTTCAGGTACTTTAAGCAATTTCAGACGTTGTTCATTTACAATCGACGGAATAGAATGTGCGTCTATTGAAGGAATTTTACAATCTTTAAAAGTTCTAATCCCACCCAAGCAACAAAATCCAAAACTCTGGCAAGAAAGAATGGACTTACAAAAGAAAATATGTTCATACGCAAACAATAAAGCTAAAAGGCAAGGAAGTTTTTTAAATTTATTTAACCCAAAACACGAATTAAATTGGAGAGGTATTTCTTTAAACAGAAATTCAAAAGAATACCAAAAATTTTTGAAACGAATTTTCGAAGCAAGGTATATGTCAGACCCAGAATATAGAAGTGCTTTACAAGACAGCAAAGATTTTAAACTAACTCATTCTATAGGAAAACACGATAAATCCCAAACAAGTCTAACAGAAGAAGAATTTATAGGTATGTTAAATCATTTAAAAACCAAATTTCAAATAAAATAAATTTCAATTTTCAAACAAAGAAAACACAAAAAAAGACCTTCAAATGAAAGTCTTTTTTATGGTGGGCGTGAAGAGAGTCGAACTCCCACGGGGGTAACCCGCTAGATCCTAAGTCTAGTGCGTCTACCAATTTCGCCACACGCCCTTATGAAAATTTCAATTTACAAAAAGCTAAGGAGGAGGTGGGATTCGAACCCACGGTACGCTCGTCACGTACGACGGTTTTCAAGACCGCTCCTTTAAACCACTCAGGCACTCCTCCGAGCAATTTGATAATAAAATAATATAACAATCAATATTTTTAAGCAAGTATTTATGATATTTGACTATTTACAAAAACAAATGTTATGCTCAAGAAAAATTAAAGGGAAAATTTATGTACTCTATTATTTTGTGTAATGTAAATAATAATGAAACAGCTTATGAAATATCTAAAATTTTAGTTAAAAACAAACTTGCTGCCTGTGTAAATATTATTCCCAAAATAAAATCAATTTATTTGTGGAACAATAAAATAACAGAAGACGAAGAATACACTCTTTTAATAAAAAGCCGTTCAATTTTATTTGAGCAAATAAAAGAAAAAATTGCAGAAATACATTCATACGAAATTCCTGAAATTATTGAAATTCCCATAATAAATGGAAGTAAATCTTACTTAGAATGGATTTTAAAAGAAACTAAACAAATGTAAAATTAACCAAATAAATAAAAAAGCCAGCACAAAGCTGGCTATACAGGGAGAGTATATTCATTTTTCAGGGGATTAGTATTTTAGATACTAATTACCCTTGTAAGATTGATAAGGCAACTGCGGTTAATTGGTTAGCTTGAGAAAGTACACTAGCTGAAGCTTGTTGAAGAATTTGGTATTTTGCCAAAGTAGAAGTTTCTTCAGCTATATCTGTATCTCTAATTCTTGATTCAGATGCTTGTAAATTTTCTTGCATAATCAAAAGATTGTCTTGAGCACATTCAACCCTATTTTGGTATGCCCCTATCATAGAACGTGCACTAACAACATCTGAAATTGCTTGGTCAAGAATATCCATATAGTCTCTCATTTGTTCAGGTGTCCAATTTGCGCCTGTAACACCTTCCAAAGTAATTCCTAAAGTTGTTGCATTAATTACGCCAAAAGCATCTCTAATATCTAAAGTTGAAGTAGGATCAGAGCTTGCACCAATTTGCAATACTATACTTGACGCAGTAGAATCCAATAGAGAAATTCCGTTGTAAGTAGCTGTTTTTGAAATTCTTGAAATTTCTTTAATTCTTTCTTGAATTTCATTTAACATAGATTGACGTTCAGCTGTTGCATAAGTAGCATTTGCAGATTGAACTGTCAATTCTCTAATTCTTTGGAGACTTTCTCCAATAATTTCCAAACCACCTTCGGCGATTTGTAACATGTTAACACCATCTTGGATGTTATCAATTGCTTGGTCTGTACCTCTAATTTGGGACCTTAAACTTTCAGACAAAGCCAAACCTGCTGCATCATCACCAGCATGGTTAATTTTGTAGCCTGAAGATAATCTCTCTAAAGATTGAGCCAAACCATTTGTATTTTTGGTCAAATACCTTTGAGAAATCATAGAGGAAACGTTTGAGTTGATGTAAAGTGCCATTTTTTACTCTCCTGTATTAATAACTCTAAATAAATTTCCATTTGTAACTCTCACCATTTATAACGGCAATTTGAAATAAATCTTTAGCTATAATTTCTTCTGTTTTTTTTTAAAATTTGTCTTATACTAAAGTATGATAAGGCTTTTAGCTAATTAAAATTTTTTTCTAATATCATACAAAAGTAGTATAAAGATCAAACAAAAAACTGTTTACAAAACAAAGGAAAAAGCAAGTCAGGAGTAGAAATGCCACAATTTTCAATTATGTCAAAAGATATTCAAGATGAGCATGCCATTATAACTGATAAAAATCTTATAAAGCACATTTTTTGCGTACTAAGACTAAAAATAAACGATGAACTTTTATTAATTGATGAAACAGAAACAGCCTACAAGACAAAGATAATAGAGGCAAACAAAAATAAAATTAAAGCCAAAATTCTCCATGCTTACCAATCTAACAAAAAACTAAACTTTAGACTTGACTTACTTCAATGCACTTTAAAAGCCAACGCAATGGATATTGTTATTCAAAAAATGACAGAACTTGGGACCAAAAATCTTTACATTATGCCATCTAGCAGAAGTGTTCCCAAATTCAGTGAAAAGGAAATCAAAAGCAAAATAAAAAAGTGGGAAAAAATTGCAGAAGAAAGCTGTAAACAATGTGAAAGAGCAGATAAACCCTTCATACATTACCTTGATAGTTGGGAAAAATTAAAATCACATGCCCCCAATTATGACATGATTATTGCTTGTGTAGAAAGGCATGCTCAAAAAAATTTGAAAGAAATATTAAGAACAAATCTCAAAGCACAAAGCATATTGATAATTATAGGACCTGAAGGAGGTTTTGAAGATAAAGAAATTGAATTTTTTGAAAAGAATCAATTTTACACAGCAACAATTTCAAACTTAATATACCGAGCAGAAACTGCGGCAATAAGTGCTTTAGCAGGAGTAATATATGAATACGAATTTTAGTCAAAACACAATATCAAAAACAAATATTACTGAAGAGATAAAACCTTTCTTAAGAAAACAATCATCTTTATATATTGTTGGAGGATATATCAGAGATAAATTTTTTTCTAAAGAAAATTTTGACATAGATTTTATAGTAAAAGGAGAAAATGCAATTAATCTTGCAAAAAATTTTGCTCAACAGACAGGAAGATATTTTATTTTATTAGATGAAAAACATGAAATAGCTAGAGTTGTTGATAAAGACAAAACACATTATTTCGATTTTGCAAGATGCGAAAATGATAATATTCAACGTGATTTGCAAAGAAGAGATTTAACAATAAACTCAATTGCTATGCAAATTTTTCCTAAAGTTAAAATATTAGACAATTTTAACGGCATATCAGATTTAGAAAATAAAATAATTAAAATAATAAGTGAAAAGAATTTAACAGATGACCCACTAAGAATTTTAAGAATTTTTAGATTTGCATCTATACTTAATTTTGAAATAGACGAAGAAACTGAAAAATTAGCCCAAAAGCACTGTCAGTTAATCAAAAATGTTGCACCTGAACGTATTTTAACAGAATTACTAAAATTATTTGAAGGCACAAATAGTGCAAAGTACATACAAAAGATGAAAGAAAATGGAATTTTGTATATATTATTTGAATTTTTAGAAAAAGAAGAACAAATACCTAAAAACACGCATCATCATTTAAATTTAATAGATCATTCAATAGAAACAATACACCAAATAGAAATACAAATACCTACTTTAGATAAATTTGCACAAAATAAGCTTAACAGTTACCAAGCAACAGGAATAAAATACATGTCTTTACTAAAGCTTTCAAGTTTGTTACACGATGTAGGGAAACCATTAACTTGGAGCATAGATGAAACGGGCAGACATCGTTTTATAAATCATGATTCAGTAGGTGCGGAGCTTTTAAAACCATATTTAAAAGAGATGAAATTTAGCAAATCTCAAATTAAATACATAACAACATTAGTAAAAAATCATATATACCCATCTCAACTGGCAAAAGAAGAAAAAGAAGCAGAAGATAAAGCAATAACAAGAATGTTTAGGAAACTGGGAAACTACACAATAGACGTATTATTACTGGCAATGGCAGATAGATTAGCAGCACAAGGACCTGCAATTACTAAAGAAATAACCGAAAATAATTTAAATGCCCTAACCAAATATCTTAAAATGTATGAAAAATACGAAAAAAATCTCAAACCAATTCCTAAACTTATTGATGGAAATGAAATTGCCCAAATTTTAAATATAAAAAAGGATAAAAAACTTGGCGAAATAATTAAAAAACTTAAAGATGCACAAATCATAGGTAATATAAAAAACAAAAAAGAAGCAATAGAATTTATAAAAAGAATAAAAGTTTAAAATTAGTTTTTTATACCATTTTATTAGCAATATAAAACTCTTCATAAAATTTCTTGCCCCTCAAAACATACTCGTGATATAATTAAAGCCGTGTAAGGCTCAGGGGGAAATATGCGTTTTGCACAACGTTTAAAACAATTACGCAAAGAATTAGATATAAAGCAAGAAGAACTTGCCAGAGCTTGTAATGTAAAACTTACAGCAATAAGTAAATATGAAAATGAAATTGTCAAACCAGGATTTGATATGCTTTCTAAAATAGGTTTCGCATACAATGTTAATTTAAATTGGTTAATTAACGAAATAGGCAGTATGTTTATTGAAACACCTCAAAGAAGATTGATAAAAAATGGATCTGACGGATTTAGTGTGCAAATTGACGAAAATAATAATACAATTACTGAAGTATCTACTACTATTGCAAATGTACACTCGCTAAATTTAATAAATGACTTAAGAGTTGATTATTATGGTAATGGCAATGAAACATACACGAAAATTTACCATAAAAATGGGGAAATAGAATATCAAACGCACACTAATCCTCAAAAAAATTTTCAAGAAATTATAGAGAAAATTACAGAAATTTGTAAAAACAAAAATCAATTTGAATTTGTTATAACAGCAATAAAAGCCATTGAAAGTGAAGAAGATTTAAAAGAATTAAAAACACTTATAAAAGGAATGGAAATTTCAAAAAAATAAGAACAAAATTTTTATTCTTCTTGTTCATTCTCTTCTGAAGAAGCTTTCGGAATAATGTTAATTCTTAATTTTGTAATTCGAGTTTTTGAAATTTCTTTTACAACAAATTCCAAATTTTCATACACAACAGTATCATTTATTTCAGCTAATCTACCAAGTTGTTTAACAACAAATCCACCTATTGTGTCTACATCTTCATCTTCTATTTTTACATTAAAAAATTCAGAAAGTTCATCTGTTCTCATCATTGCATTAACTTCATAACAATTTTCGGAAATTTTAATGAGATCTTCTTCTTCATCAGAATCAAATTCATCTTGTACTTCGCCAAAAATTTCTTCCAAAACATCTTCAAGAGTAATTAAACCTGCAGTTCCGCCAAATTCATCAATTACTATTGCCATTTGACTTTGTTTCTTTTTGAAATCTAAAACTAACCTATCAATACTAACAGTTTCAGGGACCATCATAGGTTTTCTTATTAATTTTGTTATGTCAAATTCACCACACAAAGAAGATGCATAAATATCTTTAATATGTAAAATTCCTATTATGTTATCTAAATCATTTTCATACACAGGATATCTGGTATATTGAGATTCACAAGTAATTTTGTTTAGTTCATCAATGGTTATATCCACAGGAATACAAGTTATATCTGGGCGAGGAACCATTACTTGTTTAGCAGACAAATCAGAAAATTTGAATACATTTTGCAACATATCTTTTTCTGTTTCATTAATTACTCCTTCGTTGTAACTTGCATCAATAAGCATATTTAATTCTTCAGTAGAATGGGCTAAATGATGTTCTCCAGGATGAATATTTATTAATCTTAACAAAAAATTACCAAAACCATTCAAAACAAAAATCATAGGTTTAAAAACCACAGCAGCAAAATGCATAGGTCTGGCAACAATTAATGCAGTTTTTTCAGGAAATTCCAAAGCAATTGACTTAGGCATTAATTCTCCTATAACCACATGCATAAGAGTAATAACCGAAAAGGCAATAAAAACAGAAATAGTATGAGCTGTAGCTAATTGAGCATCAATCCAAGGAATAAAATTAAATATTGGCAAAATAAGTTTCACCAAAGCAGCTTCACCTACCCAACCTAAGCCAATACTTGCAATTGTAATTCCTAATTGCGTAGCAGCAATATATCTGTCTATATGATGTACAGCTTGCAAAGCTATTTTTGCATTAGTATTACCTTCATTTGATAATTGAGCAAGCCTAGTATGCCTAACGCTTACAAGAGCAAACTCCGATGCCACAAAAAAACCATTTGTAAATAATAACAAAATTACTAATATAAAATTAAAAACAAGTATGTCGCTCTCGCTCATTATTTATCCGATTAAAACCCTTTCTTTTTGCTCAACTAACGCTTCTGTTTGTCACAAAACAGAAGTCTTTTTAATTATACTGTTTAAAAAACTATTTGGCAAATACATCAAAAACTTATTTAACAGTTTTGCTTCCATTTAAACGTTTCAATACTTCTTCTGTAATATCATTTGGACAATATATAGTTGCAGATTTTTTCAAAATCAAATCATATTTACCATTATTTACTTTATCAATAGCAGCAAAAACATCTGCTTCTATTTCTTGAAGTTTTTTTAGTTGTTCCGTTTTAATTTTTTCTGCTTGTTCTTTTAGTTTTTTATCATAAGTATTTTCAAGATTTTTCTTTTCAACAGGTGAAGTAGTTTCTTTTATTTTCTTTTGAGCTTCTATTAAAGTTTTTTGCAAACTTTCTTCTTGAGTTTTAAATTGCTCTGCAGCAGTTTTAGCTTTTGAATATTCAAAAAGAACTCTGTCAACATCTACAGTAGCTGTAAGAGCAAATGCTGGAGTTACCAACAACAAAACAGCCAAAAACGAAAAGCTAATTGAAATTTTTTTAAATAGGTTCATGCTTATCTCCTTTATCTACAAAAATAATTTTAACACAAATATAAACTAATATGCTTCCCCAAAGAAGAACGTAAATTGTCCTGATTTTGAATTATTATCACCAACATTTGTAAGCGGAATACCATAATCTATACTAAGCGGCCCCAAACCGGGAACAAAAAATCTCATACCTAAACCAGCAGAAATAGCATACCCTGGCCAACCGTACAATTTTTGGGTAACAGATGGAGACAAAATTTGTCCTGCATCAACAAATGCCGCAATTCTTGTATTATTAACAATTTGATTACTGGTAAGTCTATCCAAAAAAGGAATAGGCGTTCTGTATTCTACTGAACCTGAAACATAGCCATAACCTCTACCAACATGTCCTTCTTTAAAACCTCTAACAGCACGTGCGCCACCCAATCTATAAGAAGCAAATTCTGGCATATCACCATATAATTTTCCACCAGCACGAGCTGACGTAACAAGTGTAGATTTTTTAGCAACTGGGAAAAACTTTTTAACACTACCTGTAGCTGCTAAGTATTTTGTATCAAAATCTGTTGCATCTATAGCCCCTTTCAATTTTCCCATTGCAAAAACTCCGCTACGAGGCATCATAGGATTATCGCGTGTATCAAAAATTAACGTTGGAGAAGCTGACAAGAAAAGTCCGCTGGTAAGTTGATCTGCTCTTTGTGAAAAATCTTCATTAACAGCTTGGAAAAGTCTTCTTGCTTGATCTTCATCTCCTTCTTTAATTTTATCGTATTCAACACCAAAACCTATTCCTGCTGTCATATGGGGATATTTTTTCAAAGGTCTTGCAAATTCAATACTACCACCAAATCGTTGTTCCATAGCTAAAGGAATTTGAAAACTAGCCCAACTTGTTCCAAAAGCACCTATTTCCATTGAAGTCATTGAGCCCAAAAGTCTTGGCTCAATAAACTTAGCTTCAGCTTGAAAATCAGCTCTATTTAATACATCATCTCCTCCCATCATTGCACCTGTACCTGTTGAGAAAGACAGAGATGTTTGTTGACCTCTTCCTAAGAAATTTTTGTCAGCATAACCTAAAGTACCAAAAAGACCTGTAGTTAAATCTAGACCTCCCCCTACAGATATACTTCCCGTTCTTTTTTCTTCTACTTCTACTGTAAGACAATATTTTGAAGGATCTTTTTCTGAAGGAGAAAGTGAACGTTTAACATTACCAAAAGCTTGGGTGTTATATAATCTCATAATATCTTTTTGCATTATATTATCGTTATACACTGTGTTTGGAACAACAGATATATTATTAGCTATTACATAATCTTTAGTTTTTGTGTTACCGCTATATTTAATTTCATCTATGACACCTTCATTAATTTCAACAAAAATTGTTCCATCCGGTTCATCATATATATTCATCACTCTTGCCAATATATAACCTCTTTGGGCATAATATTCTTCTATAGCATTAATAGCTTTGTTTATTACTACAATGTTTTGCGGCATACCAACTTGTTCATCCAAAATTTTTTGAATTTCTTTTGTTGAAACAACTTCATTACCTTTTATTACAAATCCTGTTATTGGAACATTTTCTTCCACTTGAATATTTAAAATAACTCCGTCTTTAGTAATAGTGGGAACTGCTTTTATTTTGTCCGAAAAGTATCCCATATTATAAATTTCTCGAAGATTTACTTTAACCAATTCTTTGTCGTATATCATTCCTGATTTTGCAGACATAGCCTCAAGTATTGCTTCTGTTTTTACTAAAGTATTCCCTGTAATTTGAATATCTTTTATGTAAACAGCATTTTTATCAGGTTTTATGATTGGAGATTCTTCTACTACTTCATCAGCTTCGTCAAAACGTGGTTCTCTTAAAACAGGTGCTTCAATATTTTCTTGAACAGAATTCTGTTCTTCTATTTGAGGTTTTTGCTTTCTTTTAAATAATTCCCAAGGAACATGAAAACCTCCCCAACCAGCTTTTGCTGAATTTTGGGCACATAACATTATAATAAGTGTAGATATTATAATCTGTTTTGCTTTCAACTGCTAATTCCTAGGTGCTTTTTTCTCACAACATTGTGGCATAGAATTTCAAAATATTCCAAGCTCTAACGATATTATACATTATATAAGAAAAATAAAAAATATGTAAAAGCTTTATTGAAATTTATTGATAAAAAAATCCCTGAAATCAGGGAATTAAACGTTACTTGATTATTTATTTTTGAGCATTGTTTGTTTTCGATATCTTGAATAATTCTGTTTGTTTAATTTGAAAGAAGTTTTAAAGCAAATGAAGGATTAAGATTTGCTTGCATCAAAAGTGATGTGGTAGCTTGTTGTAAAATTTGTGATTTGGTTAGTTGTGCTGCTTCTAATGCAAAATCTGTGTCAACAATTGTTGAATGGGAAGATGATAAATTTTCTACTCTTATATTTTGTGACTCTAAAATTGAATCAAGACGATTTCTTGTGGCACCTATTTTTGATCTCGCTTCTACTAATGTGTCTTTGAAATTATCTATTCTTTCTAATGTTTTTGTAGCTTCTTCC
>CASDUJ010000026.1 GCA_949283935.1 uncultured bacterium | reverse complement strand
TTTAATATTCTTTTGATATATTAAATTTTGCAATGTCTTTGCGGTAATTTTTTCCTGCAAAGTTTATAAAATCTATATTTTCGTATAAATTTTCTCTAGCTTTATTTATTGTTGATGCTCTTGATGTCAAAAAGAAAGCTCGGCCTCCGTTAGTGGAAATTTCATAATAAGAGTTCATTCCAACGTCGTTATAATAAAGTTCTAAATTATCATCATCTAAATTTTCTATTCCTTCCACAATACTTTCAATTTTAGGATTTGTTGGATAGTTGCCACTAAGAATTCCTACGCTTACTATCGCATCATCTGATGTGTAGATATTCTGATAACCATCTTCTAAGGCTCCTTCTGAAGCTGCATAAATCACATCAAGCAAATCATCTTCAATTAATTGTATTATGCAAGTTGCTTCAGGTATACTTAAAGTAGGTAAAAATTCTATTGCTTTGACATTACCATTTGGAAGTAATAATAAATTTGTGGATAAGAAACCTTCATATTCGGTTCCTATTTCTTTTAAAGCATCAATTAATGGAAAAATAATTTCTTGAGCGATAAAAGTTTCAATTTCTAAAGTAATTTTACTTGTTGGTGTATATGCCCCAACTCCTTTTGTAATGGCACCGCCATTTCCATCAGAATTTCTTTTGTATTCTCTAACATAAGGCAAAGGTAAAACATTGTATCCGTCAGTTAAAATACTAAATGTAATTTGTTCTCCTTCTATAAATTCTTCTATTATTACCTTTTTTTGTACCTCTTGAAAGACCTCTGCTATTATTTTTTTGGCTTGAACAAAATTTTTGCACAGAAAACTATCTTGATGAGCTAAATAATCATATTTGATAATTAAAGGATATGTTGCTTTTTGGAGGTATTCTATTGCGCTTGTTTCCTTATCAAATACTCCGTATTTTGGGGTAGGAATTTTTTGCTTGTACAAAAATTTTTTTGCAAAAGCTCTGCTCGTAGCAATTTGAGCAGCTTCCATAGTTGGGGCAAAAATTTTAAGACCTTGCTGATGAAAAATGTTAGAAATGCCATTTTGTATACTGTATTCGTCCATAGCTATTGTTAAATTAATTTCTTTTTCTTTAGCAAATTCAACAATAGCATTTAAATCATCAAGGGCTATATTAACGCACGTTGCAAATTGTGCTATAGCAGGATTACCTGGTATGCAAAATATTTCTTTAGCCAATGGACTTTTGGCAATTTTTTGCACAAATGCATGTTCTCTTGCAGATTTTCCTATAACCAATATTTTCATTCTTAATATTCCATTTTCCAACCATCTAGCATAATTTTTGCGGTACAGTTATAACCTTCAAGTTTATATGGAGTACAATTGCCATCTCCTACAGTTGATATTATTTCTCCTTGTTTGTTAAATTGTGAAGAATTGTCTTTATCTGTTGCTTTATATCCAACAGGAAGTAAATAACTGTTATCAATTGGTTCGTCAGTTATAAAATAAGCAAATCTATCTTCTCCAGGTTGATTAGGACCTTTGTAGCCATTTACATCAAATACAACAATTCCGCAAAGATCAATTGCTTCATTATTTATTTGAACATTATCCAATTTTTTCGAACAATTGTCTTCAAAATCATAAATTCCCATATAAGACATATTTTTCAAGACATAGGCACTAAAATTAGCAGTTTGGTTATTTTCTTCATTGTTGTCAGTTTTATTGTTGGATGGGTCTTCTGTGTTGTTTTCTGTTTCCAAATCTCCTGCAGACATCTCCTCAATTGGCATAATGGAACCTTTTTGAAAACAATTTGTACATTTTGAATCAATGTTAAAATAAGTTGGGTTAGCTAATACTCCATTGTGAATACCTTTTGAAATTTCATCCCCGTCTATGTTTGTGGATTTTCCCCATTTTCTTAGGCAAGACAAGGATGAACAACTTGCTTCGTTTAATACAGTTTGTATATTTACACCAAAACTAGAGTATAATTTTTTTAACATAGTAAGTTTTTTCTGTTTTTCAACATTGGAATTTAGCAAAGGTATTGTAATTGCTGCAATAACACCTATAATCATTAATACAGTTAAGGTTTCAGATAAAGTAAATCCTTTTTTTATTAAAGGCATAATAGCTCCTTTTTTCTTTAAGATATTTTATTTTAACATCGTTTTAAAAATTATTGCAACCATACTAATAAATCGTTCCGTAATATCACGATTGACGGATATTTCGAACGATTAAAGCTTGATTTTTTTTATTTAAGAAGGATAATCTTAATAAGTAGCAAAATGTTATTTTATAATACATTAAAATAGCCTTCTGCAAATTAGAATAGCTATGGCTCAACAAGGAGAAGAACCATTATGTCGACATGTGAATGTAAAATTGACTTAACAAAAGTCGATGAAATTATTAATTCTTATGGCGCAAAAAAATCTTATTTGATAGCAATGTTGCAAAAAGTTCAAGAAGAATTTAGATATTTGCCCATAGAAGCTCTGACCTATATAGGTACAAAAGTTGAAGATGTTTCCCCTGCTACAGTTTATGGAGTAGCAACTTTTTACGCTCAATTTAGTTTGCAACCAAAAGGCAAATACGAAATAAAAGTTTGTGATGGTACAGCTTGTCACGTCAGAGGTTCTATGCCTGTGTTAAATGCAGTGCATCAGTGTTTAAAACTACAAGATGGTTCGTATACATCTGATGATGGTTTATTTTCTGTGGAAACAGTTAGTTGTCTAGGAGCTTGTGGTTTGGCTCCTGTAGTGGTTATAAATGGAACAGTTTATCCCAAAATGACTGCTGATGCAATTAAAATTGTTATTGAAACCATCATTAAAGAAGAAAAAGAGGGTAAATAGAAATGACAACAGCATTAATTAATATAAAATCCGAACAGGAAAAAGTAAAAGAAGCTATAAAAGCCCAAGGTTTACGAGTATTAGTTTGTGCAGGAACAGGCTGTGTAGCTAATGGTTCTTTAAAAGTTATTGAAAAATTTAAAGAATTAGGTGTAAATGTTCGACCTATGACACAACAAGATAAGGTTACTATTGTTCCTACAGGATGTCACGGTTTTTGTGAACAAGGTGTATTGGTTGTAATTCCAGAACTTGATGTGACATATGTTAAAGTTCACGTAGAAGATGTGGAAGAAATTGTTGAATCTCACATAAAAAATGGAAAGCCTGTAGAGAGACTTCTATACGTTGATCCAAAAACACATAAACATGTATTTAGAAACGAAGAAATTAATTTTTATGCCAAACAAACAAGAACAACTCTGGCAAATTGCGGAGAAATTAATGCAGAATCTTTGGACGAAGCTTTGGCTGTTAGAGCATATGAAGCTTTGCACAAGGTTCTTGAACAAAATAATCCTGAAGCAGTTATAGAAGAAATAGAAAAATCAGGTTTAAGAGGCAGAGGAGGCGGAGGTTTTCCTACAGGTAAAAAATGGCGTTTTACTGCAGCAAATAGAGGCGGAAAAAGTTACGTTGTTTGTAATGGAGATGAAGGCGATCCTGGGGCTTTTATGGATAGAAGTGTTATGGAAGGTGATCCTCATAAACTTCTTGAAGGAATGGCAATTGCAGGATTTGCTATAGGTGCTGATGAAGCATATATTTATGTTAGAGCCGAATATCCTTTAGCAATTCATCGTTTGAAAGTAGCGATAGCAGAAGCAGAACAAAGAGGTTATCTTGGCCAAAATATTATGGGATCTGATTTTAGTTTTACAATTCACATAAAAGAAGGTGCAGGAGCATTTGTTTGTGGCGAAGAAACGGCTCTTATTGCTTCAATAGAAGGAGAAAGGGGAATGCCAAGACCAAAGCCTCCTTTCCCTGCTAACAAAGGTTTATTTGGCAGACCTACCTTAATTAATAATGTGGAAACTTTAGCTAATGTTTCTACAATTATTCTAAAAGGTGCTGAATGGTTTAGTTCAATGGGAACTGAGCGTTCAAAAGGTACAAAAACTTTCGCTCTTACAGGTGAAGTAAACAACACTGGTCTTATAGAAGTTCCTATGGGAACTACTTTGAGAGAAATAGTTTTTGACATAGGTGGTGGTATAAGAAATGGTAAAAAATTCAAAGCTGTTCAAATTGGAGGTCCTTCTGGCGGATGTTTAACAGAAGAACATTTGGATTTACCTATGGATTACGATAATCTTATTGCAGCGGGAGCAATGGTAGGTTCAGGTGGTCTTGTGGTTATGAACGAAGATACTTGTATTGTAGAAGTGGCAAGATTTTTCATGAATTTTACCCAAAATGAATCTTGTGGAAAATGTGTTCCATGCAGAGAAGGTACCAAAAATATGTTGAAGATTCTTGAGAGAATAGTCAGAGGCGAAGGTAAAATGGAAGATTTAGATACAATAGAAGAACTTGCCTTAGCTGTAAAAGATGGTTCACTTTGCGGACTTGGAAAAACTGCTCCTAATCCGGTTCTTTCAACATTAAAATACTTCAAAAATGAGTATATTGCTCATATTAAAGATAAGAAATGTCCGGCAGGTGTATGTACTGCTATGAAAACTATTACAATTGATCCGGAATTATGTAAAGGATGTACAAAGTGTGCAAGAACCTGTCCTGTTGGGGCAATTGAAGGGACTATTAAAAATCCGCATAAAATTGATCAAAATAAATGTATAAAATGTGGTGCTTGCATGAATTCTTGTCCATTCAAAGCAATTAAACAAAGTTAACACGAAAGGTAATTACAAATGAATGATGTAAATACAAAAAAACTTACTGTTAATGGTAAAGAAGTTGAATTTACCAATGAACCAAATTTATTAGAAGTAATAAAAAAGGCTGGATTTTCTGTTCCTACATTTTGCTACCGACCAGATTTAACTCAATATGGTGCTTGCCGAATGTGCGTGGTAGAAATTGAAGGAAGAGGCATTCAATCTTCTTGTACTATGCCTCCTGAGGCTGGTCTTATTGTTCATACAAATACTGCACGTGTAAGAAGAATAAGAAAAACAGTTTTAGAATTACTTTTGGCTAATCATGATAGAGAATGTACTACATGTGAAAAGTCCGGGAGTTGTGAATTACAACAATATGCAGAAGAATATGGAATAAAAAATTTAAAATATGCCCAAAAAGCAGAAAAAGATTATTTGCCAATTGATGATACAAATCCCGTTTTAATTAGAGATCCCAATAAATGTATTCTTTGCGGAGCTTGTGTAAGAGCTTGTGCGGAGTTTCAAGGTCATGCTGTTTTAGGTTTTGCTAATAGAGGTTCAAAAACACTGGTTCAGCCTATGGCGGGGAAACATTTAAGTGATGTTGATTGTGTATTCTGCGGACAATGCCAAGCTGTTTGTCCTACAGGGGCTTTAACTATTAATTCAGAAGTAGAAAAAGCTTGGAAAATGATAAATAATCCTGATAAAAAAGTTGTTGTTCAAATGGCTCCATCCGTAAGAGTTGCCTTGGGGGAAGTTTTTGGATTAAAACCTGGTGAAAATGTAATAGGAAAAATATATGCAGCTCTTCGAGAAATTGGTGTAGACCTTGTATTTGACACAAATTTTTCTGCGGATTTGACAATTATGGAGGAGGCTAATGAATTTGTGCAGAGGTTAACAAAAGGCGAAAATCTTCCTTTGTTTACTTCTTGTTGTCCTGCTTGGGTAAGATATTTGGAAACACAACATCCTGATATGCTTAATCATTTGTCTTCTTGTAAATCTCCACAGGGAATGTTGTCTCCTGTTTTAAAAGAACTTTTACCTAAAACTTTTCCTGGGTATACAAAAGACAATATAGTAGTTCTTTCGATTATGCCTTGCACGGCTAAAAAAGTTGAAGCTAAACGTGTTGAATTAATGAAAGATGGAAAATTTGAGACTGATATAGTGCTAACAACAAAAGAATTTGGCAGAATGATTAAATCTGCTGGAATTGATTTTGCAGCTCTTGAACCTCAAAAAGCTGATTCTCCTTTCGGTGGCTATTCAGGTGCGGGAACAATTTTCGGCGCTTCTGGCGGAGTCGCCGAAGCTGCTGTAAGAACGGCATATAATATGGTAACGGATGAAGAGTTGACTTCATTGGATATTAAACCAATGAGAGGTGTTGACAAAAATTCTCGTTCTAAACAAGCTACTTTGGATATTAAAGGAATTCCTGTAACTGTTAGAGTAGTTTCAACTTTAAAAGAAGCAGAAAAATGTATTCAAGAAATTAAAAAAGGTACGGCGGAATTTCAGATTTTAGAAGTTATGGCTTGTCCTGGTGGTTGCGTAAATGGAGGCGGGCAACCTACAAGTTGCAATGATTCTTCTATTAAAGAAGAAAGAGCCGAAGGTTTATATTTAGAAGATGCTAACCTACAAGTTAGATGTTCTCATAAAAATCCAGATATACAAAGATTGTATAAAGAACATTTGGATAAACCTGGTTCTCATTTAGCACATCAACTTCTTCACACAACATATAGTGACAAAAAGAAAGGTTCATATAAAGATTTTTCTGGTTGTGTGTAAAATAATTGTTAAAAACAAGCAAAGGGAAAATTATTTTTCCCTTTGCTTGTTAATGTGAATTTAAAAATTTAATTGCTTCTGCTTTCATTTTATCCAAAGAAGGCTTTTGGCTTGTCCATATTTCAAAGGCTTTAGCTCCTTGCAATATAAGCATTTCTAACCCATTTATTGTTTTTAGTCCAAGATTTTTAGCGGATTTTATGAATAAAGTTTGCTGAGGGTTATAAACTAAATCGTATACTAAAATACTACTTGGAGCAGTTTTTAATATTTCAGAATTAATAGGAATTTTGTTTTGATTTTCTCCTTTTGTTCCAAGTGGAGTAGCATTTACCAATATGTCCGCATCTTCTAAATTTTTTATTAAGTTTATATCTTCAATTTGAATGTATGAGTTTATTTTGTTTGAAAATTTATCTA
>CASDUJ010000025.1 GCA_949283935.1 uncultured bacterium | reverse complement strand
TCATATAGTTTTTTCTTTTTCCCATATTTAATCTCCTACTATATTATTTGTTTGTGAATAATCAAGAAAAGTACTAGAATTATGCCAAAATGTTACTCCACTATCGAACATATTTTTTATAGTTTGTAAATCTTCTTGAGGTATATTTCCTATTATATTTGCTCCAATAGTTTTGACATAATTCCAATTTTGACGTCCTGTGATGTTTGGAACTTTTAATAAATTTGTCTTATAGCCATACATTGAAAAGTAATTATCTATTGATTTTAAGTACTCTGTTTTTGCACGAATTCTCATAAATTTTATGTTAAGTAAATTAAAAGCGAATGAAACATCTCCTGAATTTGCGTTTCCTTCTGCTGTGTTTGGCATAAGGCTTGCTTGATTAATTGTTCCAATTGTTTGTCCTATACTACTTGCTAAATTGCCAACACCTTGTCCGACATTGCCAGATGCAATTTGAGCAGTTGAAGTAATTGCAGTGTTAATTGCATTCACTGTAAGGTTTACAGCATTTTGTGTAAGCCAATTTGTAAATGCATCAGATGACCAAGAGAGCATTGGAAATTTGCCAAATTGTAATGCTTCGTCCTCATTTGAGTATACACCGTTTGTAATTTAATGGAGTTACTTTTCCGCTAAAATTCATACAAGGAACACCGCGAAGTTGAAAATTAACTGTTTCTTCTGTATCATGGTCAAGTTTTGTAAATTCCTCTATTCTATAATCATTGAAACTACCCATGTTGTTAGTTGCACGTATAAAATTATAAGGATAAATAAATAATTTATTATTTTTTGGAGTATAGTCATTAAATGTATATAAATTGCTTTTTTGAAAAGATTTTGTTTCATTTATTTTTTGTCCTTTTCCAGACTTTACGCGGTGTGTTGTGAGGTCAACATCGGGGTCTGATGACAAAATGTCAAATGAACCATAAGGAAGTGCAAAAATTGCTTGTATATCTTCTGCATGACCGAGCCTTTGTTACATTCATTATCCATTCCGAAATTTCGTTTATTTCAGATGCAAAATTTAAATAATTGATAGCCCATGCAAACCAAGTAGAACCTTGAGGATACCCACCATACATATTTACCCCAGAAAACATTTTTTCTTCTTCTGTATCTGTTGCGGGTTGATAATTACATGCTATAACAAACCAAAAATAGTTATTATTTGTTATTCCGTCGTATTCGTCAGTATATTCTGTCAAAACTTCGCCTACGTTCAAATTTTCGTCAATGGTATTTGCTCCTATTGTGTCGTCGTTTGTATGTTCACGCTCTACAAAACTTTGATTTAATGATATGTCAAATTGCCAAGTTTGAAATACATCAGTTTCAATTTCAATATTTGTCAAATTGTCATTTACATAAGTCATATTTGTAATATATGCATAAAACCACTTATCTGTATATGCTTCGTTTTTATACATTACATAATTATATAAAATAATATCGTCAATGTGTGCAGGAAATCTAATTACATTATCTTTTCTTTGATATGTTGCGTTATCTTCTGATACATACGAAAGGCTAGTAAAATATGACGTTTGAGCAGTTTTACTTGCAAATGTTAATTGATTTTTATTATCAATTGTGAATGGAACTTTTAGAAGTCTTATTTCTGTTTGTGGAGTTATAACCATTTTGACAATTTTCCTTTCCTTGAATTTTAAAATAGGAAGGAAGTTTTTATTCTTCCTTCCTGGAGGTTATTTATGTTAATCAGCTGCGGTAACGTTTACAGTAATTTCTGCTGTAACGTTTCCTGCTGTTGCCTTTACAGTTGTGTTTCCTTCTGCTACACCTTGAATTTCAACTGTTCTTTCGTCAATTTTTGTTGCTGTTGCTGTTCCTGTTGCAATGCTTGAATATGAAATACTAGGCGTATTTGCTTGTGCTGGCATAGTTGAAAGAGAAACTTGTACTTTTTCGCCTTCTTTTACTGAAACTTGTTTTTTAGCAAATTCCATAGATGTTATAGTAACTTGTGGCTGTTCTGTTGCAAAAATTACAGAATTGGCAAATAAGCTATATTGGTACATATTAACGTCGTTTAAATACACTTGTGTTGTTTTATTATTTGGGTTATAAAAATCATCTACAGTCAATTCTTGATTCTTTATTCTAAACCACGCTTTATCGCACATAATACCTAAGATTTTTGAACCGTCTACTACGATATTTCCGTCTTTGTCACGTTCTGAAAAATCTTTTACATATTTTATACGACCAAGTAAGCTTGCTTTATCAATATTAAAAGCACTTGCGAGTACGTTTACGTCTAAATAAGCTCCTATATCATTTCTTATCAAAAAGACAATATCTTCTGGTTGTGTAAATGTTAAAACGTCTTTTCCATATCCTCCAACTTTTCGCCATGCATTATAGTCTGATGTTGGCTCTTGGAAGTTTAAATATAAAGTTCTAGCTTCCGTTAAAAATTGTTTTGCTAATGCTTCTGTATTTGGGTTTTGCATTACTTTTATTTGAACTGTGTTATCCCTATAAGCTTGTGCTACTAATCCTTTTGTAAAATTATATCTGTCAATGTAGCAACCATTGTATAGACTTTGTGTGATACCGTTTATTAAATTTTCTAGTTCTGACCATGAAGTAAATGCAGTTCTAAGTTTATCTCTTGTAATAGTTTTTGGATATTGAATATCACTGTTTAAATGCATATATTGAACTTTGACATCACTTTCATATTTTGCAAGAAGTCCTGCAAAGTCGTTAACATCAAATCTTCTACCCTTTGCTGGGTTTATAAAGATTTCTTGTCCTATTGCTCCGAGTGGCATATTATCGCCTTCTAAAAATTTTAATGGGTTGTTATAAATTTTGTAATTAACTAATTGTGTATAAATTATTCTTTTTACAAGAACATTCATAAATGAATTCATTAATTCTTGATTGTCAAAAAGTGGAACTGATAAAGCTCCAATATCAGTATTTGGAGTTATTTCGTCAATTTCACTAGCATATAATACATTATTACTAATCATAGTTTGTCTAATTTCATTTAAGCTTGTTCTTAGTCCTTCTGAAATTCCTGGCATATTTTTATCTCCTCTCTTTTTATTTAAGTATATATTAAATTTTACAAAATGTCAAGTTATTTTTTAAAATTTCCTTTTTCGTCAAAAACTGTTTTAAAGTCAAATTCTTTTGGCTTTTCTTCTGATTTATTGTCATTCAATTTTGTATCTTCTACCATTCCGACTTGTTTCAAAAGATTTCCATTAACCATTTGCAGAGTATCGTTTGTCTTTTTTAAATTTTCATTTTCTGTATTTTTTTCTGATATTGTTTCATTCATTTGTTTGTTGTCAGTAAGTAAAAGACCAATATCGTCCATAATTAGACTTGAGGCGTCTTGTCCGATTTTTTCTTGTATTTCATTCATTTTATTTTGAAAAGCTGTTGTATCCATTTTATTACCTCCATTATATTATATTCATTATTTTTTAAAATTATGACTATTTTTTCTAAGTTTTCTTGCGTACAAAACCCATTTAAACTTGTGTTTTTTCCTTGAAAGTGGCATAGGTGGAGTAATACCTGTTAAATATTCGTACCAGTAATTGGCTTGTATTCCACGGTTTGGCTGATATTGTTCTTTTGGTCTTTCATAATTGTATAGAAAAGCCATAGCTAAATTGTATGGAGTATCTTGACTTTTTGTAAATTCTTCAAATGAATAATTGTAACCTGCAGTTGCAATCCATTGAGCATTGTTTTGAACTTCCCAAAGAATACGCAAAATTGCGTTGTCCATTTCTGACGCGTCAGAACCAGACGGAAGCCAATCAATATATTTGGTCGCAGGTGTCCATTGAACTAGGCTATATCCACCGCTCTAAGTTTCCGACGTCGTCACTTTGCCAACGTCCGCGGGTTTATTGCACTCTCACTTTGCATATTTCCAAGCATACCGCAAATTGCGTTAACTGTCCACCCTTGGTGTGTAAGATACCCGTACAAATACGTTGCGTTTACTTGCATTTTTTCTAAGTCCATTGTATTTGAACTATCAAATGTATTTCCCCAATAATTACCAAAAAGACCTTGTCGTAAAATTAAAGCCATATTAATTACTCCATTTCTTGAATTGCTTTTAAAATATCTTCAATAAATTCAATAACTGAATATATATTATATTGTGAAATATAATCAAAATCATGTGTTTTTTCAAATTCTTCGGCATTATATTTTCCTTCTTTAATCATTTGATTTAATTCTTTAATAAGTTGTTCTTTATTCATTTTACCACCTATATTACAAGTATTTCCAAAATTTAACAAAATTATTCATTTTACATAAATAAATTGTCAAAAAGCCCCTCTGTTTACGGAACGTCATAATTTAAAAATGTTGATAACTATATTATATCAATTATCGAATTTTTTGTCAATAAAATTTACAATTTTTGAAAAAATTTAAAAAATTTTTAAAAAACTATTGACATTCTTGTACAAGTATGCTATACTATAATTACACTAAGGGTAAGACGTTACCACAAGGAACGCACCTTAAATATGGAGGTATTTATGAAAAAAGCAAATTTAATTAAAAAAACACTTGAAGGATTAATAAACAAAGGAAATCGTGATGTATTTATTCACTTTTATGACGAGTACGCAGACGGTTGTACAAGACTTGGAATGGTTAGAGACGAAGAAGGAATTCATTATTACACATATTCTGATAATATTGAACATGGTTGGCTAGATATGGACAAAACTTATCTTACAGAAGAAGAATTTATACAAATTTTAAATAATTTACCAGACAATTTAGATTACGATTATGAGTATTTCAAGGAGGTGTAAACAATGTGTAAATTTTGTGAGGGAAAAGAAGATATATCAAATAAAACTTTTGAAGATGGTTCAAAATTTAGTGATTATATGGTTAGAGTTTGGATTGATAAAATTTTTAACCAAGAAATATTATTGGTAAGTCCAGTAGAATATGAAAATGGAGAAAGAAAACAATATATGAGATATACATTTTATATAAATTTTTGCCCTATGTGTGGTAGGAAGTTAGGAGATGATGAGATGACTGAAGCAGATCGATTATTTGAAAAATTAGGTTGGATAGAGGTGATAAATAATGAGGAACTATAAAAAAGAACATGAAAAATCAAAAGAAAAATACGAACATTTTTCAATTGCAATAGACAAAAAATTGGGGCAAGAATTGAAAAAAGAATTAAAA
>CASDUJ010000024.1 GCA_949283935.1 uncultured bacterium | reverse complement strand
CAATTATTTAAGTTCTATTGCTAACGAAAATACAATAGTTTGTTCTTTAGCAAGAACAGTAGAAAAAGATATAAATTTAGCTTACGAAGCTATAAAGAATGCTCACCGCCCCAGAATTCATACTTTTGTAACACTTTCTCCATTCAATATGAAATATGTACTACAAAAAGATCCCAAAGATGTGAGAGAAATTGCAATAGAAGCAGTTAAGCATGCCAAATATTTGATAGGAAACAAAGGAGATGTACAATTTTCTGTTGAACATTTCGGAGACTGCGTAGATAATATGCCTTTTGTAATTGACACACTAAATGAAGTTGTGGAAGCAGGCGCAACAACAATAAATTTACCGAACACAGTAGAAAGAACCAGACCCTTTGATTTTGTAAAACGTGTAGAGAAAGTTGTAAATGAACTACCAAAAAACATCACCGTTGCAGTACACTGTCATAACGATTTGGGAATGGCAACAGCTACAACAGTAGAAAGTTTTTTTGCTGGAGCAAATCAGCTTGAAGTTTGTTTAAATGGTCTTGGAGAAAGAGCCGGCAACACAAATATTTATGAAGTCGCTGTATCTTTGTATAATTGCGGAATAGAAGTCCCTCTAAATTTAAAAGAAATATATGAAACTGCACTTATAATAGCTGAAAAATCAGGAATACCTATATACGAAAAAGCTCCTTTAATAGGCACTGATGCCCTCGCACACAGAAGCGGAATACACCAAGACGGAGCATTTAAAACCAAAGATATGGAAAAAGGAGCATATAGACCCATACACCCTTCATTAATAGGCAGAGATGATGAAAAAGTAGGTTTTACAAGTCAATCAGGCAAAACAGCTATATATGAAATAGTAACTAATGCAGGATACCCGATTACTATGGAAGAAGCCATAAGAATTACTCCAATAATCAAAGAAGCAGCAGAAAAAGTTGGAGAATTACCAACCAGATATATTACAGATATTTATTTCAAAGAAGTATTTAAGGTAAAAGGTCCATTTGTTCTTGAAAAATTCACAAAAATAGGAGAAGACAAATTTAAAATTGAATTCAAATACAAAGAAAAACGATACAGTACCACAGGGGAAGGTAATGGACCTCTTTCAGCCTGTTTGGCCGCATTAGAAAAAGCTGGTTTTCCGCAAAAACTTGTTCACTACGAACAAGTTGCAATCGATGGAGAAATAAAGGGAGTAAGTGCTGATGCAATGACTGTAATAAAGCTAGAAGCTCCTAATGGTTCAATCATTACTTGTAGAGGACTTCATACAAGTACAGCTCAAGCAAACATTGTAGCTTTATTTAATGGTTTAAATTTAATAGCACAACTGTCTTAAAATTTATTTAGTCAAATCCCCAACCTTCAAATGTATTTTCTTGTCTCCACCATTGGGGCTGAATTGTTTCCTTTGGAGAAATTTGAGTTTTTTGCTGAGAAAAATTTAAATTATTAGCCCTATTCAAATCTTGCGAGAAAATATTAGATTGATTCATGAAATTTTGGTTATTTAAATTGTTTTTTGAATTACGTAAAACATTTTGAGAATCATATAAATTCTCATTAAATATTACTGAATCATAAGGATTTCTTTGGATATTTTTCAGAATATTTTTTAGATTAGAATTATAATTTATTACGTTTTGTTGAAGATTTGGTATAGTTTCAGACATTAAACTAGTTGATGGAGATTGTACGTAATAGGAATTATGAGAAAATTCCGCAGCAAATACCTCTTGCGTAAACATTGCAAGAGGTAAAAATAAAAATAAATAAATCTTTTTGTACATTTACTTCACCTTGAAATTATATCTTTGAAAATTATAAAATTTTCAACGTTTTTTTTCATTAGATGAAAGCATTAAACAGAAAGATAATTATTTAGAATATCTTTTTATAATATTATTTAAATCTTTTTTTGTAGCTTCATAATCACTTTTGGCTTTTGCTGCAGGTTCAGCTTTTTTCTTTAGTTCAGCTTCTCTTTGCTGTTGTCTTTTTTGTGCATCTAGTTCAGCTTGTTTTTTTTGATTTTCAAGGTCAGTTTTTATAGCATTTTGAGTATTTTGAATGGCCTTTTGTGTATTTGGCATATAAGTAGTTGCACTAAAAGCCATTTGAGCAGAAACTAACCCCAAAATTAAAGCAGAAGTCATTAATATTTTTTTCACAATATAGCCTCCTATAAAAATTACCCTTATAATATAGCAATTTTGAGTAAATAGTTCAAGTCAAGTAAATTTTACATATTAGACAGGTTTTTTTGTGTGTGCTACATTAAAAAAAAATGTAAAATGTGATTATAGGGAGAGAGACCATAATGAAACGTTTGTTAGTTTTTAATCTTATAGTAATAACTCTAATATTTTTGGCAGGTTGCGGCAAAAAGCAAACATCCATGCCCCAAGCAATTGTTGATACAAAAGAAATAAAAGAAGAAAAAATAATTGAATCCATAGAATCAACTGGAAGAATAAATGCAGAATTTGATGTTAATGTTGTTGCTAGAATTGATGGTTACTTACAAAAAAAATTCTTTAAAGAAGGTTCAATGGTAAAGAAAGGAGACTTACTTTTTCAAATTGAACCTTATACTTATTCTGCTAAAGTTAATGAAGCTTCGGCTAATTTAAGAAATGCACAAGCTGCCCTAAAAGATTCACAAAAAAATCTTGTAAGAGCAGAACAATTAGTAAAAGATGACTACATAAGCAAATCTGATTATGATAACAAACTAGCTATAAGAGATCAAAACAAAGCCAGCGTTGATTCTGCAAAAGCGGCTCTTACTCAAGCTCAAATAAATTATGGTTACACTAAAATTTATTCTCCAATTTCTGGCAAGATAGGTAAAATTTTCATTACAGAAGGCAACTATGTAACTCCATCCAGTGGAACTTTGGCAACTGTGGTAAGTTTAGATCCAATCCAAGTAGATTTTTCTTTAAAGAGTAGCAGTTATTTAACATTAAAAAAAGCATCAAAAGTCAATGATTTATCAGATATAAGTGTAGAAATAACATTAGCCGATGACACAAAGTATGGCAAAAAGGGTAAAATAAAATTTATAGATAATACAATTGACGAAACCTCCGGAACAGTACAAGTTAGATCTATATTCGAGAACTCAGAAAATTTATTAGTTCCTGGTGATTTTGTTTCAGTGCATGTAACTTTAGACACACCCAAGACAGTATTAATGGTTCCTCAAGAATCCGTTTTGGAAAGTGAAAAAGGTAAATATGTATATGTAATAGATGATGCAAAAAAAGCCTCAATAAAATACATAGAAACCAATGAAGAATACAAAGGTAATTGGATCGTAACTAAAGGAATTGAAATAGGAGATAAAGTAGCAACTACAGGATTACAATATATTCAGCCAGGAGGCGAAGTCATTTTAGCAAGTGAATTAAGGGCACAAAAAGCAGCCCAAGCAGAAATAAAAGAGGTAGGGCAACCTTCTTTTTTCAAAAAAATGATGAAAAAAATTAAAAAACTCATTAGCGGTATCATGGGGTAGAAATAATGAATAGTGATTTTTTTATTAACAGACCTAGATTTGCTATTGTACTTTCGGTTTTTATAACTCTTTTAGGTTTATTGTCGATGACATACCTAAAATTGGAAAAATACCCACAGGTAACACCTACCCAAGTAACAGTTTCAGCAACTTATCCTGGAGCCAGTGCTGATGTAGTTGAATCAACTGTAGCAACTGTTTTGGAACAACAAATAAATGGTGTTGAATCTATGTCATATATGAGTTCAACAAGTTCCGATGGAAGTTATTCGCTTACCATATACTTTAAAGTTGGAACCGATAAAGATATGGCTTTGGTAAATGTTCAAAATCGTATTCAACAAGTAATGGCAAGATTACCTGAAGATGTAACAAGGCAGGGTCTTGTTGCCAAAAATAGAGTTAGCGGTTCAGGAGCTTTAATTGGTAGTTTATCTTCACCAAAAGGAACATTTAGTCCATTATATTTAAGTAATTACGCATCAATTTACATAAAAGATGAATTATTAAGAGTCCCTGGAGTAGGAGAAGTTAATGTTTTTGGTGCAGGTGATTATGGTATGCGTATATGGATGGATCCAAGAAAAATGGCAAATCTTGGAGTATCAACTTCAGATATTTCTGCAGCCATACAAGCACAAAATGTACAAGTTCCGGCAGGTTCTTTGGGGGTTGAGCCAATGAGTGACCCGCAAAAAATGCAATTTACTTTAAGAACAAAAGGAAGATTAACTACTCCTGAGCAATTTGAAGAGATAATAATAAAATCTAATCCAGACGGATCTAACATAAAAATCAAAGATGTTGCAAGAGTAGAATTAGGTTCTCAAACATATAACAGGACAGGACGCTTAAGTGGAGCGCCAACTGCTTTAATACAAGTTATTCAATTACCAGATGCAAATGTTATTGAAGTAGCTGAAGGTTGCGCTGAAGTCATGAAAGAACTTCAAAAAGACTTGCCTAATGACATGGTTTTAGCAGTTGTACATGACGAAACAGAATACATAAAAGAATCAATGACAGAAGTTGTAAAAACAATTTTTGAAGCATCTATTATTGTTGTATTTTTAACTTATATATTCCTTGGTTCTTTTAGAGCAACTGTTATACCAATTATTGCTATACCTATTTCTTTGGTAGGTTCTCTTGCAATTTTACCTGCATTAGGAATGTCTATTAATACTTTGATATTGTTTGCAATGGTTCTTGCGGTAGGAACAGTTGTTGATGATGCTATTGTTGTAATTGAAAATATTGAAAGGCATATATCTTCAGGAATAGACAAAAAACAAGCAGCAATAGTGTCCATGAGAGAAGTTGGAGGAGCTTTAGTAGCAATAGCAATGGTTCTTATGGCAGTTTTTGTTCCTGTAGCTTTTATACCCGGACTTAGTGGAATGATGTACAAACAATTTGCTGTATGTATTGCTACTTCTGTAGCTATTTCTGCTGTAGTAGCTTTAACACTTTCTCCGGCAATGAGTGCAGTTATACTAAAAGAACACGTCAAAAAAATTCCGGCAATTGAATGGTTTGATGCCAAATTTAGAGAACTAACAGCTTTTTATATGAAAATGACAAAATTCTTTGTGTATAATTCAAAAGCTACAATTATAGTTTTTTTGGCAATTTGTGCTTCAGCCATATTTTTGCTAGCATCCATACCTAAAGGATTTTTGCCTGACGAAGATCAAGGAGTTTTATTTGCGCAAATTATATTACCTGACGGAGCTTCTTTTTCAAGGACAACAAACGTTGTTGAAAAAATGGAAAAAATGCTATTAAACAATCCCTATGTAAATAAAACAATATTTTTTGTTGGCATGTCAGGGTCAAACACAGCTTTTGGTGTAATTGAACTTAAAGATTATAAAGACAGACCAAGACCTGGGGCAATAAAAAAATTCTTTTATGGTTTATTTGGAAAAACACCAACAGATGCAAGTTCAGTTGCATTGGTTAAGGAATTTAATGGATTATTTTACACAACCATACCGGAAGCAAAAATATTTACAATGTCTCCTCCTGCTATTAGCGGAATGAGCATGACAGGAGGTTTTGAATTTCAAATGTTAAACAAAGGAGAAAATACTCCGCAAAAATTAGCAGAATATGCAACAAAATTAGCCGCAGCAGCAAATAAAGATCCTCGTTTAACACAAGTTTACACAACTTATCAAGCCAATTTACCTCAATACATTGTTGAGGTAGACGAACAAAAAGCAATGGCTCAAGGAGTATCTTTGCAAAACTTATATGCAGTTCTTGCAGCTCAATTTGGAAGTTCTTACATAAATGATTTTAATTTGTATGATAGAGTTTTTAGAGTTTATATACAAGCAGAAGACCATTATAGAAAAAATCCTCAAAGTCTACAAGATATATATGTAAAAAGTAATGATGGGAAAATGGTACCTATTCAGACCATGGCAAAACTAATCCCAACAATAGGAACTCCTGCTATATACAGATTCAACTTATATCGTTCTGTTACATTTAATGGTTTACCTAACACAGGATATAGTTCAGGACAAGCTATGGATGCAATGGTTGATGTTTTAGAAGAAACACTACCAGATGATATTGGATATGCTTGGTCAGGTCAATCACTTCAAGAACTTGAATCTGCAGGAATGACTAACATTATCATAAGTCTTGCATTGTTGTTTGTATATTTGTTTTTGGTTGCTTTATATGAAAGTTGGACTATACCAATTGCAGTAATATTAATTTCTCCAGTAGCAGCTGTTGGTGCTTTAGCTTTGCAATACATAACAGGGCAATCATTTAATCTATATTCTCAAGTTGGAATGATAATGCTAATAGGATTAGCCACAAAACAAGCTATTTTGATTGTAGAATTTGCGAAAGAATACCATGAAAAAGATGGATACAGTATACAATATGCAGCAATGAAAGCGGCTAGTTTAAGATTTAGAGCGGTAATTATGACATCAGTAGCTTTTATTTTAGGTATTGTTCCTTTACTTGTAGCAACAGGAGCAGGAGCAGAAAGTCGTATTTCCGTCGGAATTACTGTTTTTGGAGGAATGACTGCAGCATGCGTATTTGGTACATTACTTGTTCCGTCTTTTTACGTAATAATTCAATCCATTACCGATTACTTTACTGGTAATAATAAAACATCACAAAAAGAGGTAGAATAATGAAAAAAAAGATATTAGTTTATATTTTAATTTCTTTAATGTTGGGAGAAGGATTTTCATCGGCAAATGAAACAACACATACCACAATAAATAAACAATCAAAAATAAGCTCTTTTGTTAATAAGATTAAGACCTCTACTCCATTTTTGAACAAAATGGAACCGAAAGAAAAAATAGTCATCAACACAAGCCCAAATGACCCAAATAATGTTTTGGAAGAATCAACAGAAAAAACAGAAAATGTAAAAAATACTGAAAAGAAAGCTTTTTGGAAATTTTCTAAAAAAGATAGTAAAAATAAAGAAACAAAGGAAGTTTCTGACAAAATTGTAGAAAAAATGCTACCAACAGAAGATTCTGCAAATGAATTACAAGAAACAATTGTTCCAAGCAAAGAAAAAGAACAAGACAATTTATGGGCAGAAAAACAAAAAGCAATACAAGATGCTAATTCTTCTTTAACAGGAGAGTATTTTGAGGAAAAAAAGCAATCAGACACCACTGATAATTTAGTAGAAGGTGCAATACAAAAAGAAGAACCAAATATATCAGAAACAACCCCGCAAAAAGTAGAAGGATATGTACATGAAACAGTGATATTATCACTGGATGATTGTATAAGGAAAGCATTGCAAAATAATCCACAGATTCGTTCTGCTTTTAGTAATTCTGAAATTTACAAGACAAAAATAGGACAAGCTTGGTCAAATTACTTTCCAACTTTTAATATGACAAATGGAGTAACTAGAAACCGATTTCTGACAGTAAATTTTCCCGTTCCAGATCAAGTTTACAATTTTTATAATGCAATGGATTTAAGTGCTTCACAACTTCTTTTTGATTTTGGAAAAACCAAAGCAGCTGCAGATATGTCAAAAAAAACTTACGAATCAACAATAGCAAATTTGGATGAAACAATAAACACAATCATATATGATGTAAAGGAAGCTTATTATTCATTACTTCACGCACTAGAAAAACAAAATGTGTATTCGGATTCAATAAAAAGTTATGAATTACAATTGAAACAAGCAGAAGCATTTTATTCTATAGGAACAAAGCCAAAGATAGATGTGACAATGGCTCAATATAATTTAGGAAATGCACAATTAGGTTATATAAAATCATCTAATGAAGTTACAATGGCAACTGCTCAGCTCAACAATGCCATGGGACTACCCGAGGAAGAGGATTACAAAATATTAGATAAATTAGTCATGAAAGAATATGATTATAATTTTGAAGATTTACTTGAAAAAGCTTACGAAACGAGACCGGAATTATTATCTTATCGTAAAAAGGCAAAAGCTTCAGAGATTTTAATCCGTTCAACCAAAAGAGCCTTTTTCCCAAACATTGAAGCAGTTGGAGCATATTCTGTTGGAGGAGGAACTAAATTTACAGATGATTATGGTTGGACTATCGGTGCTCAATTTGTTTATGGAAATACAAATTTGTTTTTATTAAAAAAACAAGTAGATGAAGCCAAAGCTACTCATCAAAAAGATTTGGCAGATTTAGACGTAGCAGAACAAAACGTATATCTTCAAGTAAAACAAGCTTACATAAATCTAAAAAATGCTCAAGAAAGTATTCCCATAACAGCATTGTCATTAAAACATGCCAAAGAGCAATATGACTTGGCAAGTGGCAGATACAAAGCAGGAGTTGGAGATGCTATAGAGCTAAAAGATTCAGAAGTTACATACAGAAATGCCAGACTTGATTATCTTGCAGCTTTGTTGCAATATAATGTTAGTGTGGCAGATCTAGAAAGAGTAGTTGGATTCAAACTACAAGAAAAAGAGAAAATAAATTAATGAAAATAACAGGTTTATTGAAATATTGCGCAAAAAAAGTAGCAGATATTTTTCCCCAAAAAGTTGAATATCATCACTACAAATACAGTACTTCTATACAAATTTCATCGGATATGAATAAAATACTAAAAGATTTAAAAAAGACATCTAAAAGTATTCAAAATGCATATCCACTAAAAGAAGAATATCAAAAAGCCCTAAGATGAATATTGGTTTTGATACCTGCAATTGCTCGCAGGTGGGTGCCGCCCCGAACAAAATCCGTTTCCTGCTAGATATTGCAGGTATACTTCAATGTTCTTAAGATCATGCTCCCTTTATCAAAAAATGTAGGATCAAAACAAAATATCCATCAAAGGGTAATAATATTATTACATATTTTATTTTGATTTCCAATCAATAGTTTCAAATTTTCTTCTAAAAGCTTTCCCAAGGGTTATTTAAGTAGTTTCTTAATCTTTTTTAACATTTCAAAAATTAAAAGGCAATTATTCAGAATATATTGTTTTTATATATATAAGAGAGAAAACATATTACACTTCCAAATACCCGTAAAGGAGAGAGACACATGACTATTGCAGCATTGAATTGCAGAATGCTCACATTGACGTCTTACAAAGCAGACATTGAGTTTAGACTGCAAAGAATTATGGAAAAAAGACAATATTTGTCTTACAAAACAATTGGCATAGCACAAGAAAAAAGTACGGCTATGCAAAATGAAGATGAATACGCACAATACGTACTTGAGCAACAAGAAAATGCTATTAATGCATTAGACAAAATTTTCGAAATGGATCAAACTAACATTGAAACTCAACAAAAAGCAGCTCAAACAGAATTAGAATCTATTCAAAAATTATTAGATACTAATGTTAAGAGTGAATTTAAGTACTTGAGTTAATTTTCGGCACAAAAGATATAAAGAAATTATGTATATTAAATTATGCCGAAAATTCTCAAGGCAAAATTGAACGTTATTAATTGTTGATTATTGTTTATTAATTGTTATTTGTTTGCCAATTGTATATTCACGGTAGTTAACATTTGCTGAAAAATTTCAGCAACATGTTTGCGTGTAAATTTTTTTAATGGTAGTCTTGGTTATAAGGTAAGAAATGGAGTTAATATGGCAAAAGATTGTAGTTTTGATGTTGTATCAGAATTTGATGCACAAGAATTAGTTAATGCAGTAGATCAGACCAAAAGAGATATTTCTACAAGATTTGATTTAAAAGATTCCAATTCCCAAATTGAGTTGGAAGGTCAAAAAAGTATAACTATTACAACTAATGATGAAACAAAATTAAAAAATATTATAGACATTCTGCAATCAAAAATGATTAAAAGAAATTTAAGTATAAAGATATTAGATGCTCAAAAACTTGAAAATGCGCTAGGTGGAAATGTAAGGCAAATCTTCAATTTAAAAAAAGGACTATCAACTGAACTTGCCAAGAAAATTGTGGCAGACATAAAAGCATCAAAGTTAAAAGTACAAGCAGCCATCCAAGGTGAGCAAGTAAGAGTATCAGGGAAAAGCAAAGATGATTTGCAAGAAGTAATAAAACTTTTAAAAAGCAAAGAAGAATCATATGATATTCCATTACAATTTACAAACTACAGGTAAATAATGACAAAAGTAGGAATAATCAATCATGGTTGTCCAAAGAATCTAGTTGACGCAGAATTAATGTTAGGATATTTGGACAAGGTAGGATACGAAACGACATTAGACACTAAAAACGCAGATATTATAATAGTTAACACTTGCGCCTTTATAGCAGATGCTCAAAGAGAAAGTATTTCTAGTATATTGAAACTTGTGAATGAAAAAAAACCTATTATAGCAGCAGGATGCCTTCCACAAAAATACAAAAAAGAATTAATGAAAGAAATTCCAGAAATATTTGCTTTTATAGGACCGGCAGACATAAGTAAAATTGCAGATATCGTAAAAGATTTTGAAAAAAAACAGATTAAAACAATATACAATGTAACGGAAAATCCTTCAATTATATACCCAGAAGACATTAGCAGACTTCAAATAACAGTTGGTTCAAGTTCATATATAAAAATAGCAGAAGGTTGTAATTACAAATGTTCATATTGTGTTATTCCTGAATTACGAGGTAAATATCATTCTAGAAATATTGACAATATATACAAAGAAGCTCTAAACCTTGTTGATAAAGGAGTTAGTGAAATTATTTTAATAGCCCAAGATACTTCATATTATGGTTTTGACAAGTTTGGAAGTCCAATTTTATCTTCACTGCTTGAAAAACTTAATACTATTGAAAATCTTGGCTGGATAAGAATTATGTACACATACCCATCAATGATTACTGATGAACTTATACAAACAATTCAAAAATGCGAAAAAGTTGTTAAATATCTAGATATACCCTTACAACATTCACATCCTGATGTTTTAAAACGTATGAACAGACCTTTAATGAATTATAGAAAACTTATAGAAAAAATAAGAGAAAGCATACCGAACATAGCCCTTAGAACATCCGTTATTGTAGGTTTTCCAGGTGAAACTGAAGAAGAATTTGATAATTTATATAATTTTGTTAAAGAAACGAAATTTGATAGACTGGGAGTTTTTGAATTTTCAAGAGAAAAGGGTACGGCAGCATATTCAATGAAACCTCAAATCTCCGCCAAACAAAAAAGAGAACGAAAAAAAATAATAATGCAAACACAAGCAAATATTTCAAAAGAAATTAATAAGAGATTTATAGGGAAAGAGATTCCAGTATTAATAGAAGGAATTTTTTCAAATGGACAAATTATAGCACGTTCATACAGAGATGCTCCTGACATAGATGGACTAGTTTACATAAAAACAGAGAAAAATATTATCCCCGGAGAAATTGAACAAGCTAAAGTATATGAAGTTAATGAATATGATTTATTTGCAGAAATATAAAAAATGTCGTAAAAAGTATAGTAATTCAAAAAATTTGTGTCTTTTTGTGCTAAAATTATTAACATAAGATAAGATTGAGAGGTAATATATGAATGAAATTTCAACTTTACAAAAAGCTAGACAAGAGTATAAACCTAAATTAGCAGGTGTTTTGGTAAAAGGAATCAAAAATCTTGCAATAGTAAAAGGGAATGCAACAGAATCAGTCAGAGACAAAGAAAGTATAAAGGAAATTTTCAAGAATCTTTATGGAGCACCTGTAATAACATTTCAAGAAGGAAAAACAAATAATTCTTCTAAGAAAAATGTAGGAGTTATTCTATCTGGAGGACAAGCTCCAGGAGGACACAATGTTATAGCAGGAATATTTGATGCATTAAAAGAAGCAAATTTAGAAAATAAATTATACGGTTTTTTAGGAGGTCCTTCTGGAATAATTGAAGGAAATTACGTAGAACTTACATCTGATATTATTGACAAATATAGAAACACAGGTGGATTTGATATAATAGGCTCAGGTCGCACAAAATTAGAAACTCCAGAACAATTTGAAAAGTCATTAAATGTATGTAAATCTTTAAACATTAGTGCAGTAGTAATTATTGGAGGAGATGATTCAAACACTAATGCAGCTTTATTAGGCGAATGGATGAAAGCTAATAATGCAGGTATTCAGGTTATAGGCTGTCCCAAAACAATTGATGGAGACTTAAAAAATGATATGATAGAAATATCATTTGGATTTGATACAGCAACAAAAACATACTCAGAATTAATAGGAAATATACAAAGAGATGCTAATTCAGCAAAAAAATATTGGCATTTTATAAAATTAATGGGTAGAAGTGCTACACACGTTGCCTTAGAATGTGCCTTAAGAACACGCCCAAACATAGCCTTAATTTCAGAAGAAATTGCAGAACAAAATTGGTCTTTGAAATATATAACGGACTACATGACAGACATAATAGTCAAAAGATCAGCTGCAGGAAAAAACTTTGGAGTAGCATTAATTCCTGAAGGTTTGATTGAATTTATTCCAGAAATGAAAGCTATGATTGCAAATTTGAATGATGTATTAGCAGAAGCAGATGCATTTGAAGAATTTACCATGCCGGAAAAATTTGAATACGTTAGCCAGCATCTTGAAGCTTGTAATGCACAAATATTCAACTCACTTCCAATTACAATAAAACATCAACTTTTAATGGACAGGGATCCACATGGAAATGTTCAAGTTTCAAGAATTGACACAGAAAAATTGTTAATTGAAATGATTGAATTAAAACTCAAAGAAATGAAAGCAGAAGGAAGATTTAAAGGTAAATTTTCGCCTCTAGCTCATTTCTTTGGCTATGAAGGAAGATGTGCGGCTCCATCAAATTTTGATGCTGATTATTGTTACAATTTAGGTTATAATGCAGTTGCATTAATTGAATTTGGGCTAACAGGGTATTTATCATCTGTTAGAAATTTATCTAAACCTGCAGCAGAATGGATAGCAGGAGGAGTTCCTCTGACAATGATGATGAACATGGAAAAAAGACATGGAGAAATGAAACCGGTAATACAAAAGGCTTTAGTTAAGCTGGATGGACCAGTATTTAAAGAATTAAAAGAGAACAGAGACAAATGGGCACTTGAAGATTGTTATTTGTTCCCAGGAGCAATTCAATATTTTGGTCCTTCTGAAGTTTGCGATATAACAACAAAAACTTTATATTTAGAAAACAAAGAAAAATCTTTGAATTTGGTATAAAAGATTGAAAAAAAAATAATAGGCAAAGAAAATTCTTTGCCTATTATTTTGTATTTACAAAAAAATTTTAATGAGAAGTTTCCCAAGGAACATTATCTAAATCAACATCAGTTCCATACAAATACTTATATCCCAAAGAACCCTCATAAAAAGCCGGTCTAACTCCATGCAAAGAAATAACTAGAGGAAATTGCTCAGTTCCTGCTGGTTCTGTAATAGCAGCTTTTGCAGATAAATCATTAACCCCAATTGCACCTTTATTAAAACCATCAATATCAACAACCACAACACAATTAGCATCAGAGCCTTCCCAATTTTCTTTTGTGTTAAGGGGTTTTTCTCCACAATCAGAGAAGTCTCCTTTTTCTCCCTTTCTCCAAAAGAAAACATAAACCATACCATCATTTGCCGTAAGAACATTTTTATTTAAAGTTCCTGTTAAATAAACATTAGAAAAACATTCAGCCAGATCATCATTATCTTCAATATCATTACAACCTACTTCTCGAGCAGTTATTTGTTGAATGGCTTCAGACAGAATAGCAACACTTTTTTTGAATGCCACTTGTTTATCTTTATCTTCTATAGCTTGCAACAAATTAGGAATGGTGAGGACGGCTACAACACCAATTATCATCAAAGTAATTAGTACTTCAGCAAGTGTAAAAGCTGTTTTTTTTGTATTCATATACTTAATTCCATAAAATTTCACAATTAAAAGTATACAATTAATTAAAAAATTATTCAATTTTTAACTTTAATTGCAAATTTTTTTCAGAATCAATAATTTTCTTTAAAAAACTTTTTCTATGAAGCGAAGTAAGTCCATGTTTTTTTATAGCGTCAATGTGTTTTTTGGTACCATATCCTTTATTGTTTTGCCAATCATAGTTAGGATATTGTTTTGCATACTCACACATTAGATTATCCCTATGAACTTTCGCCAGTATGCTGGCGGCAGCAATGCTAGCCGATTTTCCATCACCTTTAACAAAAGTTTTCTGTTTAATTGGTAAATTAGGTATTCTAATTTTACCGTCCACAAAAATTTCAATTTCGTCACCTAATTTTTCCGCAACTGCTAAACAAGCAAGTCTCATTGCTTTTAAAGCTGCTTGTAAAATATTGATTTTTTCAATTTCTTTCACATCTAAAGACTTTATTGAATATATTGCATTTTCCTTTATTAATTTACATAATTCAGTTCGTTGAATATGTGATAATTTTTTAGAATCATTAATATTCTGAAGCATTTCTTCTATTTCATCAGATAAATTCACAAAACAAACTGCAGCAGCGACTACAGGTCCGGCTAAAGGGCCTCTTCCAACTTCATCTGTACCAATCAAATACTTTAAACTTTTATTATCTTTGTCAAAACTAAATAATGTATTCATTTATTCTTTTAAAAATAAAGTATCAAGTGTTATTTTTCCAATTTTACCATGTCTAAAATCAGATAAAATCAATGCCGCACATCTGTTAATGTCAACTTCTCCTCCAATAACCAAAAGATTCCTCGTAATTGCAATATTCTCAATTGTCAATTTATCTAACGAATCAATTTTGTAATATTCCATTGTGATTTTAGAATATCTTTCTTTTAAAATATTTAGTAATTTTTTGGCAACTTCAATATTATCATAGGTAGCTTCGCCAATAGAATTTACCATAGCAAGTTTATATGCCGCTTCTTGATTTTCAAGTTTCATTGGAATAATTCCAGGAGTATCAAGAAGCTCAACTCTTGGATTTATTCTCACCCATTGTTGCTGCCTTGTCAAACCAGCTTTTGCACCAGTTTTTGTTTTTTTCTTCCCAATAAGTTTGTTTATAATACTTGATTTCCCAACATTTGGAAGTCCTATAATCATAACCCTTACAGGTCTGGGCAAAAGTCCTTTTGCTGTTAATTTGGCTATGGTTTCTTTACCAGCCTCAATTATGATACTTACAATATTTGATATGTCTTTATTCGAATTTGCACTTGTCAAAAGAACATTAGCAGTTTTTTCCAAAAATCTTTTCCATTTTTGGCTTTCATTTAAATCAGCTAAATCAGATTTGTTCATAACAATAACATGAGGTTTCGAACCAATAATCTTTTCAACCCCAATATATTTGCTACTCAATGGTATTCTTGCATCAATAACTTCAACAACTACATCAACTAAAGATAATTTTTGTTTCAGTTCTTTTTCAGCTTTTGCAATATGCCCAGGATACCAATTAATTGTCATGGATTATTTTTTGTTGGTAATTTTTTCTTTAATACGAGTTGCTTTTCCTGTTCTTTCTCTTAAATAATAAAGCTTAGCTCGTCTTACATCACCTTTTCGCAAAATTTTAATACTTTCCACACGTGGAGAATGAACAGGGAAAACCCTTTCTACACCAATCCCTTGGAAAACTTTTCTGACCGTAATCATTTTTCTAGCACCTGAACCAGATTTTTTTAATACAACACCTTCAAAAGCCTGACTTCTTTCTTTATTTCCTTCAACAATTCTTACATTAACTTTTACAGTGTCACCTACACCGATTTCAGGTAAATCAGATTTTAAATATTCTTTTTCAATTTCTTTGATTATCTCGTTCATTTTAATGCGTCCTTCTGTATTTTATATTTGAAATAATGATAATCTAAACAAACTACTATTGCAAGTGTCATTAAAGTTGGAATATTTCTATTTTGTAACATCCCATTTTCCACAAGTTCCACCCCATCTTGCAATAATATCACCTTGAATGTCTTTAATACAACATCCTTGCAAATTATTATTGACACCTTGAATAATTGAAACAACTTCACAATTATTAGAACAATCCGAACACATACTTGTTATTGCGCTAAAATTAAGTTCTCCTATTTCCCAACCTTTAAAATTAGATTTGTTTTCTGTATACTGGTGATTTTCCATTGCTAAAAGTGCAGCTCCTATAGCTCCCATTGTTTGGTGATTTTCAGGAACAACAATTTCTGTATTTAATGCTTCTCCAAAAGCTTTTACCATTCCTATATTGGTAGCTACTCCACCTTGAAAAACTATTTTGGGTAAAAGTTCTTTCCCTAAAGCTAAATTACTTAAATAATTTCTCACAAGAGCTTGACAAAGACCATAAAGCAAATCTTCTATAGGATAACCTAATTGTTGTTTGTGAATAAGATCACTTTCGGCAAATACTCCACATCTACCTGCAATTCTTGCTGGATTTGTTGACTTCAATGCAGTAGGTCCAAAATCTTGTATAGGAACATTCATCCTGCTTGCTTGTTGATCCAAAAAACTTCCCGTCCCGGCTGCGCAAACTGTATTCATTGCAAAATCTGTAACAATTCCATCTCGTAGTATAATAATTTTACTATCTTGCCCTCCAATTTCTAAAATTGTTTGAACACCTTCAATATTAACACTAGCCGCAACTGCATGAGCAGTAATTTCGTTTTTTACAACATCGGCTCCTACCAAAGCTCCTGCTAAATTTCTTCCACTTCCAGTTGTGCCAACTCCCAATATGTTATATTCCATTTTTGCTTGAGCCAAAAGATTTCTCATGCCTGTTTGAACTGCAACAACAGGTTTTCCTGCTGTTCTAAGCATAGTAGAATCTATATATTTTCCTCTTTCATCTACAAGGGCACACTTAGTTGTAACTGAACCTACATCTATTCCTAAATAAGCATTCTGCATAAAAAACCTCTTCAAATAAACTTTAATAACAATCTATATTAAACAAGCAAGAATGTAAATTACTTTGCTTGCTCAAGAGCATACGCAAAATTCAAAAGTTTTTGCTCTTCTAAAACATTTGCTATTAATTGCACACCTATTGGCATATTATCTTTGTCAACTCCGTAAGGTAAACTCATTGCAGGTAATCCAGCCAAATTAATAGTAATTGTACCAATATCAGTCAAATACATACTTAAAGGATCTGAAACTTTGGAATTTATATCAAAAGCAGTTGTGGGACATGTAGGAGATAACAAGATATCGACTTTTTCAAATGCTTTGTTGTAGTCTTCTTTTATCAAAGCTCTAACTTGTTGAGCTTTTTTGTAGTACGCATCGTAATATCCAGAACTTAAAACATAAGTACCAAGCATAATACGTCTTTTAACTTCATCACCAAAAGCTTCAGAACGAGTTTTTGTGAACATATCTATAAGATTTTTGCAATCTTTTGCCCTGTATGTGTAACGTACTCCATCATATCTTGCCAAATTTGAACTCGCTTCAGCAGTTGCAATAATATAATAAGTTGCTATTGCATATTTTACGTGAGGTAATGATATTTCAATAATTTCTGCCCCCAAATCTTTGTATTTTTGAATAGCTTTTTCAATACTTTCTTTTACTTCAAACTGAACACCTTCAGCCAAAAGTTCTTTTATCACTCCAATTTTTTTGCCTTTTATATTTAAATCTAAATTTTGTGCATATTTAGGTACAGAAACATTTATGGAAGTTGAATCATTAGTGTCATAACCACTAATAGCTTCTAACAACAAAGCAGCATCTTCAACCGTATTTGCAAAAGGACCAATTTGATCCAAACTACTTGCGAAAGCAATCAGACCATATCTTGAAACTCTTCCGTATGTAGGTTTTATGCCAACTAAGCCACAAAAACTAGCAGGCAGCCTTATACTTCCCCCTGTATCTGATCCTAAAGATAATAAAGCCTCACCTGCCGCTACGCTAGCAGCAGAACCACCAGAACTTCCTCCAGGAACTTTGTTCAAATTATGAGGATTTTTAGTAACCTTAAAAGCACTATTTTCAGTAGAACTCCCCATCGCAAATTCATCAAGATTTGCTTTTGCAATAATAGGTATTAAATTTTCATTAAGTTTTTCAGCCACAGTTGCATTATATGGAGAAATAAAATTCTCTAACATCTTGCTAGACGCAGTTGTCAAAGTATCTTTAACGCAAATGTTGTCTTTTATTATAAGCGGAATACCTGCTAAGGGAGGAATATTTTCGCCGTTTGCAATTTTTTTATCTACTAACTGTGCGGTTTTATATGCAATTTCTTTAGTTAAACTATTTAAAGCTTGAATATTTTTTTCGACTTCATCAATTTTTTTATAATATAAATCAACAAGTTCTTTAGCACTGATTTCTTTTGAATATAGTGCATTTCTTGCTTCCATGGCTGTTTTAAACATATCAATATGCCCTCGTAAAAATATTATATTATGATTCTACAATAAACAAAAATATTTTGTTTACACAAAAAAAATCCCTGAAATCAGGGAATTAAACGTTACTTGATTATTTATTTTTATATGTAAGCATTGTTTTTTGAAGATTTAATTTGAAAGAAGTTTTAAGGCAAATGAAGGATTAAGATTTGCTTGCATTAAAAGTGATGTGGTAGCTTGTTGTAAAATTTGTGATTTTGTTAATTGTGCTGTTTCTAATGCAAAATCTGTGTCAACAATTGTTGAAT
>CASDUJ010000023.1 GCA_949283935.1 uncultured bacterium | reverse complement strand
GAATAAAATATTACTTATAAATTAAATTTATATTATTTATTATATATAGTTTTCTAATTTTATAAAAGATTGTAAAGCTTTGTAAAATAATCTTTAAAAATACTAAAGTTTTATGTAAATGGTGCCGATAAAAATAATGTGGTCGAAACGAGGTTTGAAATGTCAGTTAATTTTTACGGAAACATAGGAACAACATATTCTGGTATAGTAACAGGAGCTGAACTTGAACGTGTTTCTCAAGAAATTTTTGGCGGAGCTCAAATTAAAACTGGAGAAAAAGTAGGACAAACTTCTCAAGTTAACCAACAGACTCCTACAATACAAACATCTCAATCTCAAATAAATCTTTATAACAGAAATACAGATATTAATTTAACCCAACAAGTTGCCCAAGCCAAAGTTGATTTTAATGTACAACTTTCTCCTCAAGCCATGCAAAACATTGAAGCATTAAAAAATTTAGCTGCAGTTCAGCAAACAAATGTTCATAAATTAAATGAAGGGAAAATTTTTATTCCTGTTGATAATAGTCCGAAATCAGACGTTGAAACTGTTTTTGCTTTGCCTCACCCAACAAGTGTTTTAAATGCTTTTTCTTTAGAAAAAGACAGAAAAGGTTCAAATCCTTTTTCTTACACTAAATTACCTTCGACTCAAAAAGAAGAAAGCACAGAAAATAGCGGAAATGTAAATATTGTAGCTTAAATAATTTTATAATCTTATTTATGCCAAGTTTTTATACTTGGCTTTTTATTTGGGTTTTGGTCTAATATTGTTTTACAAACACAGGTAATTATGCTAGAATTTTTATGGTTTGTGAGTTAAGGTTAGTATTGGAGTGTTTTATGTATCTTAGGAAAAGTTTATCAGCTATGGTTTTTGCTGCTAGTGTTGCTGCTTTTTGTTGTGCTGGACATGGTTTTTCTGCAGATATTACTGTAAATAGTGCAGGTTGGTATACAGACGCTAATTATCAAATTTACGATGATACAGGAGCTCCACAAGGTGTTTGGGATTCTAATTCTGGAAATAAGGTTATTTTAAATGATTCGTCTAATTCTCTTAGCATATCAGGTTATCCTGTAGATGGAAGTGTAGTAAATGGTTTGTTAGAAGCAACTGCAGGAAGTATTATTAATGAAACTTCAAATGCCTTGACTGTAAATACTGGTAGTAGTATTGGAGATTTGATTGATTTAACACTACAAACTGGTTCCTATTTAAATATTAATGGCGGGGATGTTGTAATAGGTACAGACGATGTATTAAATGATGCTGTTATTAATCAAACTGCAGGTAATTTAAATATTGATGGAACTTCTCTTGGTGAATTTAGTGGAAATTTACAAAGTTTGGGCGGAGATTTGACCCTTAATAATTTTTCGCTTGCAAACGTCGCTAACATAGCTTCTGATGCTATTGTTACTATAAATGGAACAGTTGAATTGAATGGTTCTCAAGTACAGATGGTACTTAATGGTGATGGAGATGTTGTAGATGGAACGTTAAATTTAAATAATGGAAATTTAACAATTGATGGTTTAAATAATTTTGATGCTACTTATTCTCAAACAAGTGGCACAGCTGTAATTTCAAATTTAGCAACTTCATCAAATTCTACTAATAGTTTTAGGGTACAAGGTGGCTCAGTTGATTTTAGTAATTTTACTATGAATGGACTCAATGATTCTATTGACAATGCTGTTGTTAATATAAGCAATACTTTCAACATTAATAATGGCAGTCTGGTTTTAGACGCAAATGATAGTATTTTATCCGATGCTATTTTAACTCAAAATTCTGGGAATATTACTATTAATGGAGATTTTAGCGGTAAAAAAGCTACAAGCTCAGTTATCAGTGCTGTAAATGGTAATTTTAACATTATAAACAATGGAACTTTAGAATTAAATAATGCAAATGATAATATAGATGGAAATGTAAATTTGCAAATAGCTGCAGGCTCAACTTTAGATGTAAGTGCTGGTAATATTACAATTAATGACGGAGATATATTTACAGGTAATGTTAGCATATCAACTAATGGAAATGCTGATATATTATCTAATAATGCTGATACAATTGTTTTTTCCGGTTCTACTATAAGTCAAAATGGCGGAGTTTTGAATGTTAATTTTTCTGGAGCTACTGGAGTAGATAAAAATCTTGGTTCAGTTGTTAACATTAATTCAGGGGAAGCTAATTTTACTGATGTAAATTCTGTAGGAGCAGGTTCCAGTATTACAGGCGGTAATGTAAATCTAGTTGGGAGTAATTTAAGTTTCAATTCAGATGTTGTAGGTGTTATAAATATAGACAATGCTTCAATTCTTTCATCTACACAAAAAGTAACTTTAAGTGAAGGTAGTAATTGGAATGGAACATTGGTTGCCAAGGCTCTAGATGTAGGCAATGCTAACAATTTAACTATTCTTGGTTCAGATGCAGCCTTAATTTCTTCTAATTCTACCAATACGGATGCATTTAATTTTAATAATGTGAATTCTGCAGATGATGGATTAAGCGTAAATATTAATGATGGGCAGTTTAGTTTAACTAATTCTAATATTACCATTAAAAATGATACAGATAATTTTAATCTTAGTGAAATAAATCTTAGTGGTTCAACTTTGACAGTTAATAAAGATTTATCTGTTGCATCTGGCGGAAATGGGATTAATTTAAATACTTCTAATTTAAATGCTAATAGTATAAATAATTTTGGAGATAATGCTGAAATTTCCAATAGTAATATAACAATTACTGCTCAAAATGGTAATTATTCCGGAAATTTAAAACTTAGTGGAAATAATACAATAAATGTTACTAAAGATGCTGCAGCTAATGATTTTACATATGCAAATGGTCAATTTGTTGTTGATGATGGTATAACTAATTTAACTGGAGACACTACTATTTCAGGTGCAGTCAATGTTGTTATTAATTCAGATGCTGTGTTAAATATATTTGATAGTACGAATGTTACTTTTAATGGAGGCAGCGATTATTCTAATGTAGTTTGGAATGGTACTGTAAATCTAAATAGTTCTGATGCTACTTTAGTACTTAATTACATTAAAGATTCTGATGCATCGGCAGGTGCTCTTGATGCAAATAAAACAGGGATTTTGAATGCTTTAGAAGGAAATCTTATAATTAATTCGGATAATGTATTGCTTGGAAATAATGATGTTATTGCTGAAAATGTAAATCTTACCTTATTAGGAGATCTAGATGTTTCAGATAATGCTCAATTGAATATGAATGCGGCAAGTGATGTGTGGAATAATTCAGTAATAAATCAAACAGGTGGTACTGTAAACATTGTAGGATTTGAAACTAATACAACAGATGGTCGTTCAATAAATTCTGACGGAGGTTCACTGAAATTAGATAATGTTACTTTAAACAATAGTATAGATAACATTACTGCTAACACACAAGTTGTGGTTGAAAATAATTTAGCATTAAAAGATGGTTCAATTACACTAGATTCAAATGATACACTCCAAAATAATTCTCAAATTAATCAAACTGGTGGAAGTTTATATTTATCTGGTATTTCTACTTCTGATACACAAAATACTTCCATAAATTCAACAGATGGTAATTTACAAATTATGTCTGGTGGATTAACTTTGAACAATGCAAATGATTTAATTGTAGATTCGCAAACAAGAGGAACAATAATTGATGCTGATGCTCAGTTACAAATAAATAATGGAAATGTTACATTGTCCAATGCTACAATTTGGGATGGAGAGGTAATCACAAATGAAAATGCTAATTTAATTTTAAATGATACTTCAAAATCTGCCGGTGGTTTTTTAAATGCTCAAGAAGGGAATTTAACTATTAATGGAACTTCTTTGGTTTTAAATAATAGCAATGATTATATAGATGAAATTGTTGCTCTTAATGTAGCATCAGGATCTAAAATGTCTGTAGATTTAGGACAAGTAACAATTAATGAAAATGACAGCTGGAATTCAACTGTGGTTTCAAATGGAGGAAATTTAATATTAAAAAATGCTTCCAAAAATGCAGGTGGAAGTTTGGAAATGACTACAGCTGGACAAACAACAATTTTGGGTAATTACACTACAGATAATAACGATGTTATAAATGGTGGAAAATTTATTGTTGGAGATAGTTCTACAATAAGTAAACTTAATGTAGAAAGAGATTTAGATTCTTCTGTTGCTAAAGAAATTTACCACAACAGTATTTTGAATATTATATCTGGCACAACGGATTTAGCAGAAAATACTATTTGGCAAGGTGATGTCAATTTAAATGGAGGCACCTTAAATTATAACAAAACAATTCTCAAAGAAGGTATGCTAAATGCAAATACTGGAAATCTTAATATTACAGGAACTGGTACTGTTTTAAATCTCGATGGTTCGAATGACTATATTACAGCTGAAACAATTGTGAATCTCAATGAAGGTTCTACATTAAATATTAACAATATAGATGCAAAAGTAGATTTAGAAGGTAGTGATATTTGGGATGGGGCATTAAATAATTTAAATGGTACTTTGACATTAGATGGAGTGCAAAAAACCACTGATGAAAAAGCTACTTATTACCAATCTGGCATGATATATGGCGGAGTACCGCAGGAGGGTGTTTTAAAACTTAATAATAATTCTTCTTTGGAATTAACAAATGGTTCGAGTATATCTGGAGGTATTGTTTATCTCAACAATTCTGATTTGGTTTTAAATAATGGGGCATACAACAAAGCTGCAATAATTATGCCTGGTTCGTCTTTATCTGTAATTGGCGGAACTCATTTGGATTTAGACAAAAGTATAGTTGTTCCAGATTTTATTTCTGTTTTAAATGGTGGAAATTTAAATATAGGTTCCTTAAGTTCACAAGGTAATACAGTAAGTGTTTTAAATGCAATTATTGATGAACCTGTAAATATTTCATTATATTCGGGGAATGAATTGTATTTATATGGAGATGCCCAAGTAACTTTAGATAGCAATGATTTGTGGGAAGGACAAGTTGCAGTTATTTCTGATGAAGCATATTTGACTTTAAAAGACATAAACAAAACTATAAATAACACATCAGATTTTTACCAAGTATATGGTACGACTGAACTTAACAATACTACATTAACATTAAAAGATGCTTCAGTATTTGCTGGTGGTAATTTAGATATAGGTGCAGGTTCTGTTTTGAATATTGAAAGGGATGTATTTGAGCTTGATAATCTTTCCAATGCAGGTTTAATAAATACTATAAGTAATGATTTTGAATACAACTATGTTGCTGAAAATTATTATGTAGGTTCAGCTGAAAACAATACAGCTTCACATAGTTTAGATATTGATGTTAGAAGTGGCGAAACTGATGCATTTTTAATAGGAGGAGATATTATCGCAAATGCTGCTAATGCCAACATTGCAATAACAAATATTAATTTGGTAAATCCTTCTCAGCAACCTATTGATAGCGAAATAGATTTTCGTGTTTTTTATCCTTTGGGAACTGTTGATCCTAACATCAATTTTATAAGTGTTGCTCCAGAGATTAATACTCCTATAGGTAAATATAGATTTGGTTATAAGGGTGATAATGGTTTATATTCTTTGAAATTAACCGAGTTTAATCCAAAAGTATTTAGAGGACAGATGACAACAGCTGCTCAATGGATGAATCAATTATCTATAAGTAATATGATTTTTGATCATATGGATGTTGTTTCAAGACAATTGCTTGCTGATGGAAACAATGCAAACGAATATGCTTCTGTTGATCCATTATTCGCTCCTTATCAATATTCAACTAAAGACGGTGGAGTTTGGGGCAAAATATATGGAGGCTTCGAAACTGTAGCTATGACAGAAGATATTAGTTTCCAAAACAATTCTTACGGAACAATTGTAGGAATAGATTTTCCTTTGAAAAATTTAGAAAACGGATGGAAGTTTATTCCAACATTTTTTATGGCTTATAATGGAGCAAATCAAAGAAATTATGGAATACATGCTTACCAAAATGGTGGGCAAATGGGATTAATGGGTACATTGTATAAAGGTAATTTTATAACTTCATTGTTAGGTTATGGTGGAGGATATTCCAATGAAATGGGTGTAGCAGGGGTTAAAGATAGAACAGGAAATTGGTTCGCTGGAGCTGCTTCTAAAACAGCATACAATGTAGAACTTCCTGCAAACTTTATATTTCAACCTAATTTATTTCTTTCATACAATGCATTTGGCAAACAAAATTGGGAAACTGATTTTGGTATGATGGGAATGAATTCAGGGATGTTAAATGGAGTTAATATAGCTCCAGGGGCGAATTTAATATGGCAAAAAGATACATTTAGTCTATATTTGGGAGCTCAATACATGTATAATTTGTATGGTAAAATAGATGGACGTGCAGGGAATGTAGATTTACCTGACTTAGAAATGAGACATGGTTATATGGAATATGGAATAGGTGTAACTAAGCGTTTCAAAGACAGATTAACAGGTTATTTACAACTTTCTTTCCGTAATGGTGGAAGAACAGGTATTGCACCTCAAGGCGGACTAACTTGGAAATTTTAATTAGTGGTTGAAATATTTTTATTTAATATTTGTTTAGTTAATTTGTAAAATAATCAAAGATAATTTTTACAATTATTTAAGGAAACCGCAAGTGAAAATAAATTTAATCAAGAATTTAGGATTTAAAGCAAATGCTTTTGAAAAAAAATGTCCCCATACAAGAAAATGTCATAAAAAACAATGTAAAAAAATGTTTGAAAATGACAAATTGGAAGCACAAAAACTAAAAGAAATCATAGAAGATTCGGATTTAATATGCGTAATACACAATGGAAAAATTACTAAACTTGCTAACACAGAGCGAGGGAGATATTTATAAAACTATCCCATATCTTGAATAGCTTTGCTATCGCTTTCAATACTATCTTTGAGCATTTTTCTTACAATATCTCCTTGGGTATCAAGCATTTTGGCAACGGTTTCAATATTTCTAACCTTGTTAGTCATAATAGTGTCAGCATTAGCAAGGATTCGTCCACTAATATTTTGATATCCGGCTAAAACAGCACTTCCATAACCTTGCATTAAATTTCCTGCAAGCGTGGCACCTAAGCCATATACCCCCATATAAGGACTTAAAGCAGTTGCAATTCCTCCAATACCTGAAACAAATCCTGCAAGAGGTATTACAAGATTAGTACCAGTTCCTCCAAAGCCAGAATACATACCAGCAGCAGCTGCAGCAGTAGATGGCAGCCAATCTACCATAGATGCAGCATATCCTGTTTCAACTCCTTCTGTAATAGAAGTAGCCATTCCTGTAAGATTTCCTAAATCTGCTGCATAGCCGGTAGAAAATCCTCCATAATTTGAAAGATTTGATAGTCCAAAAGCAGAAGTTCCACTTGAATAAACTGCATTACCTCCACTTATTGGAGTTGAATAAGAAGTGCCGGGCACATTAACGGAATAACCATACAAGGGGGCATATGCACTTGGAGCAATAAGTCTTGACATATTAATCAACCAACTTGCAACGCCTTCAAAACCACTGCCTGAATAAGTTGATCCATTTACAGAAATATCTCTTATTTGGTCATATAATTGAAACAATTCTGCTTTGGCATCTGAACTAGCCGAACCAAATTTGTTTGCTATAACTAAATAACTGTCGTTTTTATATGCCATTTTGGTACTCCATTAATTAAGATTGGAATGTTTTGAATACAATTTCAATATTTTTATCAATTACTTTCTTGACACTTTCAAGTTCTGTAACAATAGTTTCTTGTTCTGTGTCAAGTTGTCTAAGTTGTAATTCTAATACTTGATCTCGTTGATGAATATCTTCTGATTTTGCATTTATTTCATCTAAAGCATTTTCATATGCCAATTGATCCGAATTGTATTGGTTCATTGCTACATCATAAGCTGCATTTGCATCGGTTCCATTGTTGGAAGCTAGCCACAATGACATATCACTTTTGTATTTTGGATCATTTTCTCCACCTGTGTAATCTTCCGCATGTGGACCTGCAGGACTTTGAGAGGCCCAAGCATTAATTTGATTTGTTATTTCATATAAAGTAGGAACTGTTGGTGCTTCTATTTCCAACATATCTTGAAATAATCCAGCTTGTTCATTTGCAAGATTTGTTCTTGCTTGGTTAATTTGTTGCCCTTCAAATTCTACGTTAGTTTGTCTTGCAGTTAGATATAAATATCTAGCTTGACTTGCTGCTATACCCATAATTTTCTCCTAACAGTTACTTTCTTACATTGTTTTAATGATTAATTTTGGCATGTCAATAATTGATACACCTAGCCTACATATATTTTAATATTTTTTTTTGTTATCTTAAATTTATTTGCTAAAAAATACTCGATTTGGAGGAGAAAAATTGTAAAAATTATTTTTTTCTTGGAAAAGAATATTCCCAACAATTTATTGAACCACAATAACTACAAACTGCATGTCCATTCATAAAATTTAAATCTGGAACAAAAGTATAACCATCTACAGTTATAGTTATATGGCCTTTTTCATTTATCTTTTTTTCCATAATTTTTTTCCCTTTGTAATCAGGGCTAAACATTAATTCAAATTTGTCTGCCTTTTTGCACTTTGTACATTTAAACATTATTTTTCTTAGCTTTCTTGCTTTTGTTTTTAGAAGTATTTTCTATTTCTTTTGTTTCTTCTTTTTGAGAAATCAATCTTTTTTTTGTATCAAAGTAAAACAATGTAAAATAACAAGAACCCAAAGGTAACATTAAAAGACTTATTAAAGTTGAAATTATACTAATAGAAAAACATTTTGATGTTTCCAGTATAAATTTTTGTTGAGAATCATATGTAAAAATTGGTAAAGTTTGTAATGAATTATATAATTCATTATAATTTTCAAAAATATTTTCCAAAAGATTTTTGAAAGGTATAGCAAGAGTATTTTTTAGCATTAAAATATCTGCAAGAAAGACAAAAATTTGGGGAACTAAAATAGTAGTAATTATAGCAAGTGCTAAAATAAGCATAACAAGTCTCCAAAAATTATTTAAAACCAATTTGAAACTTTCTTCTAAAGTTTGCATAGGTCCAAAAGAAGTTTCGAAAGCAAAAACTTGGAAACTTAAGCTTAAATATACAGAAAGAATTATTAACAAAAATGCAGCTAAAAATTCAAATCCAATGAATAAATATGGTAAAAACACAGGTTCGATATCAAACAAAAATATACTTGCAGGCAAGGTCAATCCCATTAAAATTATTAATGCCCAAATAGTTAACATTAAAATGTAATCTTTTGTTCTTAAAGCAATTATTTGAGTGTAGTGTTGATGAGATTTTAAAACTTTTCTTTTTACTATATCTCCTACCATAGCATTTAAAGAAACTACTTTGAGCATATAATTCCAAAAAGCTAATTTAAAAACTATAAGACCTGGTAAAATACAAACAAATACAATTGTTAAAATGGCAAAAAATTCTTTTAACCAAGGAAATATATTAGTCCACATAGGATAGAATTTAGGAAGTAAATAAACTGGTAAAATCATTAAGAAAATTCCCAAAAACATCCCCAAAACAGGTGCAACAACAGGTGCACTTAAAGTAAAAAGATTTTGTATGTATAATCTTGTGCCATTACCTATAATATTAAAAACAGTTGATGTTTTTGATTTTGACATTAACAGCTTACCCAATACAAATTTTTGTAATACTATGGTAACATAAATGAATGGAAAAAATCTATGTTTGGTTTTAATAAAAAGAGAATTTTAATAATAGGAATGCCTGATTTAGTTCTTTATTGTATTTTTGCATTAAAACAGGCTCGAAAAAAAATTGTAGGAGTAATAACTTCTCCAAATGATGATCCTACTTATGAATATATGAAAGATTTTTTAAAACAAAATAAACTTTTTCATATAGACAACAATAAAAATTTTAAAGACGAAAAATTATTGCAAACAATTAAAGATTTAAATCCGGATATTGCTTTTGTTTGTTCGTATAATTTTCTTTTGCCAAAAGAACTTTATGAAATTCCTAAATTAGGTACTTTAAATTTTCATCCATCGCTTTTGCCTGATTATCGTGGTGCAAATCCATATTTCCATGTTTTAAATAACAATGAAAAAGAAACGGGAATAACTATGCATTTTATGGATGAAACTTTTGATACTGGAGATATAGTAAAACAAATTAAAATTCCTATAATGGAAAACGATACCATGGGTTCGCTTTTTAATCGAATGAATGAAGCTACTGCTCAATTATGTGTGGAAACTATAGAAAGAATAGAGAAAAAGGAAATATTACCAAGAATTCCTCAAAACAAAACAGAAAATTACAAAAAAGCTCCCAAAATTTTTTCTGGTACTAATGATGTCAAAATTAATTGGAATCAATCTATAAAAGATATAGAAAGATTTGTAAGAGCATTGAATCCATTTTTTGGTGCAGTTTCCTTTTTTAATGGAAAAGAAATAAAATTTTGGGAAGTTGAATTTGTTTATAATAAATCGGCAGCAGTTTTACCTTCTGGAACAATTTGTGATATAACAGAAAATTCAATTTTTATATCAGCAAATGATGGTTTTATTCAAACAAAAGTATTGGGAACTAATGAACAAACTTATTTTGCTCAAACTAATGAATTGGTGAAAGAATTTGGTATAACTAAAGGTTCTAGATTTGTTTAAATTTTAATTTATATTATAATTAGTTTTGTTAAAATTTTAAGGAGAAAATATTGAAATTAATTGGCGAAAATATACATATTATTTCTAAAAATACAAAAACAGCTATAGAAAATAAAGACAAAAATTATATCTTTAATTACATAAACAAAATGCTAGAAGCTAATGTAAATTATATAGACTTAAACATTGGACCAGCAAGAAAGGCTTTGGGTTCTATGAAATGGCTTGCTTCAGTAATTAGAGAAGTTTCGGACATTCCAATTTCTTTTGATACTACAAATTGTGATGAAATGCGAGCCGGATTGGAATTTGTAAAAAATCCCCAAGATTGCATAATTAATTCTATTAGTGCAGATAAACAAAGACTTGACAATTTTTTGCCTTTAGCAAAAGAATTTCAGGCTAATCTTATTGCATTAACTTTAAGCGATGAAACAGGAATTCCCAAAGAAGCTGATGCAAGATTGGAAATAGCATTTAACATAATTGAACAAACTACAGAATATGAAATAGAAAATAATAAAATCTTTTTTGACCCACTTGTATTGCCCGTTTCAGTTGCGCAAGAACAAGTTTTGGAATCCCTAAATGCTATTAGAATGTTTAAAGAATCTTTTGAACCACCTGTGTTAACTACTATAGGACTTTCTAACATATCTAATGGTGCTCCAAAAGGAAATAGATCTCTTATAAATATAGTTTTTATGGTTTTAGCTATGGGATGTGGTTTAGATAGTGCTATTGTAGATAGTTTTGACAAAGAACTTCTAAGAGTTCACAAAGTAATTCAAACTCAAAATCCTGAAACATCTTATGATAATTTATATTTACAACTTTATTGTATGATGCAAAATTTTGCAGAATTAGAAGAAATTAAATATGATGCTAAAGATTCTCAACAAATTGCTATATATAAAACTGCACAAATACTTCTAAATAAAAATATTTATTCCCATAATTATTTATAAACATCAAAAAAGGTGCCAACAAAGAAATCTAAACCTTCCACTCGTACACGAGCCCCCTTCTTTAATAAGAATACTTGTTTATTTTCTTCGTTGTCACCCAGTTTATATATACCCTTTTTTTTAGAATTTAAACGTTTTTGTTAATATAATTTACAAAATTTTACAATCCTAAAAATAAAGTAAAATGATTTTATTGTAAACTTACAAGACGTTGTAAAACTTCACTTGTACTTGTAAATACTCTGCTATTTGCATCAATAGCGCGTTGAGCAACAATCATATTTGCAAATTCTATAGCTAAATTAACATTAGATGATTCTAATCCGCCAGAACCTATTTGCCCGTAACCGTTTGCATTACCTATTGAAAAAGTCAAAGTTCCGCTGTTTGGACCTGTTGTGTACACATTTCCACCTTGAGACATTAAACCTTGTTCATTTAAAACAGAAGCTAATTGTAATTGTAAATTAGCAGCAGATATTACATCTCCACTTACATTTATATCTGTAGAACTTATGGTTTTGCCGTCGGAAGTTATGTATTTGAGAACCATGTTTCCATTTTTTTCTTCAACAGTTATTGTATCTCCGTTAGAGTAAGTAACTTCTATTGCTCCATTTGAAGTAACTGCATAGGAAGCTTTAGAAACAGTGCTGTTATTATTTGTTGCAGGTCCTATGTCTGCTTGGTATGCCAAAATTTTGCTTGTGTATTTACCATTTTCAAATGTAGAAGTTGCTAAATCTGATTCATACAAGAAATTACTCGTGTCTCCTGTTGTACTGAAATCAATTTCTCCTACATTTCCCAATCCTCCTACATTTTGAGTTTCAATTGTAAAAGTTCCATCGGAATTAACTTTCGCTGTAACTATAGAATTACCTCCGCTTGTTAAATTTGGGTCTGCTCCTATAGCTGTGTTAATAGCTGTTGCAATATCTTGTAAACTCGTTGCTGTATTTGCGTCAACATTAACGGTCGAAATTAATGTTCCTGCGTCACTATATACATCAAAAGAAAAACTTCCCGGAGTAATACTAGCATTATTTAAATTTGTTAAAACTCCTGCCGCACCTGCAGTTAAATCTTTTCCTGATGTTACAAGATTTAGTTTATTTGGAACAAAAATACTTGTGGTGCTTCCTGTAGCAGAATAAGCTGAATTAGTTCCCAAAACCTTTAAACCTGCTTGGGTAACCAAATTACCGTTTTCGTCAAGTTTGAAACTACCATCTCTTGTAAGTCCCATACTTCCGTCTGTGTTTAGAATTGTGAACCAGCCGTTTCCTTGAATATTTAAATCATTACTATTCCCTGTTGATTGAATACTTCCTCCTGTAAAATCAGTCGTAATACCTGCTAGACCTACTCCTAGCCCTACTTGCATTGGGTTTGTACCTCCAACTCCTGTTGTAGGACTGGAGCCAGCTGATAGTGTTTTGGAGTATAAATCTGAGAAAGTTAAATTCGAAGATTTAAATGCAGTTGTGTTCATGTTGGCAATATTATTTGCTACAACATCAATTTTGGATTGAGATGCTGTCATACCTGTAATAGATGTAAATAATGATTGTGACATAAATTTCTCCCCTTGTCTTTTATTAATTATAGTAAACTTCCAGCTAAATTATTAATAAGATTATCTGCGGCAGATTTCAGTTTAGGATTTTGCAAAATATCACTAAGAAAGTCTTTTGCATTTGCTTTTAGTTCTGCGTCTGGATCTGTAGTTTCGTTTGTTATATTGTTTACTCCTGTTATGTATTCGGAGCTAATTTCTTGTCCGTTTATAGTAAATGTTAGACCGTTGTCTGTTATTTTCACTGAGTCTACTATTCCTGAAATTGTTTCGTCTTTGTTGTCAGGATTTATTGCTGTAACTTCTTTGCCTACAAGATTCATTGCTTGATTTAATGTATTAGAATTTAGCATTGAAGCATTTAAAGACAAAATAGCATCTCCGTATGTGGCTAAATTTTGATTCATTTCTTGGAGAGTATTTACTTGAGTAAACATTGCTTGTTGTGATAAAAATTCTGTGTTGTCCATTGGTTCAAGAGGATCTTGATTTTGAAGTTGGGTAATCATTAATTGCAAAAACATATCTTGATTTATTTCGTTGTCAGTGTTTGCTTTGTTTTTTTCATAATTTGTTGCGTTTGTTTGGCTCTTCATTGTGTTAATAGAGCTTGTTACGTCTGCGTAGCTCATATTTTTCTCCCCATATTATTGTATATTCCTAAATCTTTGCTTTTTTGATTAGTAGCTACTAAGTTTTCTTCTTGTTTATTTTCTTCTTCGTTATCAATATATGTTTGCTTTGAGCTACTATTGTTGTTGCCTTTTTCAGCGTTGAATGAATTTTTGTTCGAGTGATTTTCTCTAAAATTACCTAGTTTATCTTCGTCAAAATTTCTTGTGTCGGAGAATGTTTCGCTTTGGGCACTTTCTTGAACTTTTATGTTTACATCAGATACTTTTAATCCTTGGTCTATTAAATTTTGGCGAAGTGTATCAATATTTTTGTTTAAAGTATCAGCTGCTTGTTGGCTTTGGGCTGTAAATTGTGCACTTAGTATACCATTGTTTGAAATTATGTTTATGTTAATTCTTCCTAAACTTTCCGGTCGTAAAACGATGTTAATACTAGAGGTGCCTTTCCCTAATTGATTTATTCCTCCATCTTTTATTTGGTTTAAAATTTGTTGTTCTTGGGTAAGTTTTTGATTGATAACTTTTGAGAAATCTGCAGTTTTATTAAGATTTAATTTAGTAATATGACTGTTCAAATTACTAAATGTAGAACTGTTAAAATCAAACCCTTTAGATTCTTGTTGAATGTTTGTGTTTGTTTTTACTGAAGTAACTTCTATATCAAGCTCTGAAAGTATATCTGCTAATGAATTAGTTTCATTTGTTTTTGTGTTTGCTAAATTTTGTAAATTTAAAATAGTATCGCTGTTTACCAATACATTTTTTGAGTTTTGAGCATCAATTTTTGCTGTTAAATCTTTTTCCGAATAGCTGTGTGTTTTTATAGGATTTTGCGTTGCAATTTGTGATTGGGATGCCCTTAATTCATTTATTAATTTTGCTGTCATTTCAAGAGTTTGTTCTCTTTGGTGTAAAAGTTTTTCGCTTGTTTCTCTTAATTCAAGAGAGTTTTGAGTAGTTTGGGTTGTTTCTTGGAAAGGTTTTTCTCCTATTGAGTTTTTGTAATTTAATAAAATTTGTTCCAATGTAATTGTTTCATTACTTTTTTCGTTTGATTCTGTTTCTGGTGATTCTTCTTTTGATGTATCTTCTTTTTCTTTGTTTTCTTCTGGTTGTTCTTTTACTTTTTGAGCTGATTTATTATTATCTTGTTTTTCTTCAGAAATTGCTTCTTTTGTTGCTTCAAAACTTTTATTCACATCTTCGAACACTTTCAAAAAAGAATTTTGTTCTTGGTTGAAAGTTTTTTGAGTTATATGATTGTTCATTTTTTCTGTATCAATAGCAATATTTATTTTTAAGTCTAGCATTTTTCCTACCTTGTGTATTTCACCAATCCTATTTCGTCTAATTCTTTTCTTTCTATTTCTTCTATAGTTTTGAGAAAAATCTTGTATTGTTTCTCTTTTAGTTTCTCTAACATAGTTTTGGCTTTTAGCGCTTCAATCATTTCTTGCTGCTTTTCTTCAAGTTTAATTTTGTGTTCTTCTATTGTTTCATTTTGCTTAGTAATATCTTTTTCTTTTTGAATTGTGTAACGTTGGTTACTATTTACAAAATCTACAGAAATCTTTTTGCCTGAAGATATTAATTCTTCAAAATTTTCTTTTGATGTTTTAAGTTCCCTTTCTAGTTCGTTCAGTTTTGTCTCTAAAGTTTTCATAACAAACTGAAGCTTGCCAAATTCAATTTGTTTTTCTTCTAATTGTTTGGCTCGCAAATCAAGTAGATTTTGCAAAGAAAACTTAAATTTTTTCAATTAACCTCATCCCACGTTAGTCGCTACCATAAGCTTACATTATATGGGTGTGTAATATCATCCTCTAAAAATAGGAAGTTTAAATATTTCTAATATCTTTTAAAAATGGCATATCTTTTCTTGCTGTGAAAATTTCATTTATTTGAATGATATTTCTTATAACTTCTTCTTTTTGAGATGAGCTTTGTATAATTTCTCCGTATGGCGAAATTAAATTAGAATTGCCAAATTGATTGCAAGACAAAAGAAATGCAAGATTTTCTAATGCACGTGCTTGATTAAGAATATTCCAGTGTTTTATTCTTTCTTGCGGAAAAGCTGCAGGAATTGCAAAAATTTCTGCACCTTCTTTTGCCATTTTTCTAAATAATTCTGGGAATCTTATGTCGTAGCAAATACCTATGCCTACTTTTATTCCCTCAATATTTACTATGCAAATTTCATTTCCGTTTTCAATATATTTTCCTTCTAAACTGCCGCAATGTGAAAAAATATAATTTTTTCTATAAGTCCCTACTACAGCTCCTTGTCTGTCAAAAATAACACAAGTATTATAAAATTTGCCATCATATGTTTTCTCTATAAAACTTCCTCCTATTATGTAAGTTTTATAATTTTCTGCTAAACCACTTAAAAGCATAGTAGTTTGTTCAGGAATATATTCTGCAGTCTTTTGAAAATTTTTGTAGTCTAAGCCTGTATTCCAAACTTCAGGTAAAATAACTATGTCTGCCTGAAAATCAATATTTTCTTTCATTAATTTTGCAACTTTTTTGAAATTTTTTTCTTTATCTCCCAAAAAAGATTTGAATTGTAAACTAAGAATTTTAAGATTCTTTTTCATATTAACGATACCTCGCATTTATGCTAAAATTATACCATAATACATTAAGGAGACTATTTTATGTCAACAATTACACAAATAAAAACTTTAAATTATCCGTTCTTACCTGCTTCGCTTGAGATTTATACTACTAATAAAGGTCACACAATTATTTTTGCAAAAAAAGAAGGTGGTTTAATAAATATAAGTACTTGGGTTAAAACTGGTTCAATTCACGAAAATGATAAAAACAATGGAGTTTCTCATTTTTTGGAACATTTAATGTTTAAGGGAACTTCAAAGCATAAAGCAGGTGAATTCGACAAAATTTTAGAATCTAACGGAGCAATAATAAATGCTGCTACTTGGAAAGATTATACATTTTACTACGTAACTATTCCCAAAGGTTCTCAAAATGAAAATGTAGATTTGGCTATAAAACTTCATGCCGATATGATGGTTGATCCTGTTATTCCCGAAAATGAAATAGGCCCTAAATTTGATCCTTCAAATCCTCAAATTAATGAAAAACGTGAAAGATATGTCGTAATAGAAGAAATAGGTATGCGAAATGATCAACCTTGGACCAAAACATACAATGCTGCAAATGAAAATATGTATGACAATCATCCGTACAAAAGAGACGTTATAGGAACAAAAGAAATTATTGCGCAAATTTCCCGGGATGAAATTATGAACTATTATAAAAGTTGGTATGTGCCTGAAAATATGACAACGATTGTTGTCGGAGATTTTGATAAAGAAAAAGTTTTAAAAATGATTTTGGAAGAATTCAAATTTAAAGAAACAAAAACTGTTCCTGATTTGCAATTACCTTTGGTTACAAAATTAAATGCGCCTGTATTAATTGAAAACAAAGGGCATATAGATACAGGTTTTATGATTATGGGATTTCATGGAGCGAAAGCTGCTGATAACAAAGGAACTATTCTTCTTGAAATTATAAGTATGATTTTAGGAGAAGGTATTAGTTCCAGACTTTTCCAAAATCTTATAGAAAAAAATCAAAAATCAATTTTTAATTCTGTAGATTCAGGACAATATCAATTTAAAGATGGCAATGTATTTATGATTAATGCAAATTTTAATCCTAAATTTAAAAATGAAGCAATTGAAAAAATCAAAGAAAATATTAAAGAAATTCAAGAGAATTTTGTTAGTGAGCAAGAACTTTTAAAAGCCAAAAAGAAATTAAAAGTAAAATTTGCAGAAAGTGCAGAAACTGTTTCAGAAATCGCTGAATCTATAGGTTATTACATGACTGTTTGTAATAGTTTAGATAATTGTGCTAATTATCTAAAAGATTTGGAAAATATAACTTTAGAAGATGTAAAAGAAGCTGCAAATTATTATTTGGATTTGAATTCTTACGTTTTATCGATACTTTTACCTGAAAATTTTAGTTAGTTTGTTTTATTGGAATTGTTTTATTTATTCTGCTATACCTTCTTTATCTATAAGTTTTGATAACAATTCTGTGTCACCTTTTAATTTAAAATATTCTTTAAATTTTTGTGTAGTTCTTAAATTAAAAGAACGTCCGTTTGTGTCTTTTTTTCTGCTAATTAAACCTTTTTGCAATAATTCTTGAATATGTTCATATGCACCGGCACCTCTTAGTTCTTTTACATAAGATTGTCTTATTGGTTCTTTTAATGCAATTACTGACAAGGTTTTCATGACTGCTTGGGTTAATTCTACGGGAACAAGTTTTTCTACTATGTCTATGTATTCTTCTCTAACTTGAAGTATATATCCGTCTTCATCGTCAATTTCAAGTGCCCCTTCTCTAGTAGAATAGTCCATTATAAGTTCAAGGAGGGCTTCTTCAACTTCATCAGTGTTTTCTCCAAGAATTTCTGCTATTTCTTGTGAAGACATAGCTTTTGCTGTAACAAACAAAACTGTTTCTACGCGTGATTTTAAACTCATTGTACCATTTCCTCCGGCATAAGATTTTTGGAGGGAATTATATATAAATCTGAATAAAATTCCTTTTGCTCTAAATCTATTCTGTCATCTGCAGTTAAAAACAAGAGTGCAAGATAAATAGAAATTTTATCTAATCCAGTTGAACTAAGTTCTTTTATCTCAATTTTTTGTTCTGTTGTGAAAAGTTTTGTCAAAACATCTCTGATAGTATCTACATCACGATCGGTTTCACTTGAATGTGCCATTTCAATAATGTCTTCAGCTGTAAAATCTGCAAAAGAATTACTACGACGTTTGGCTCTTTCGAAGGCATTTTTCACTGCACGCTTTTTGTCAAGTGCTTCGTAAAATTCAAGATGTTTAATTAAATCTTTTAATGTAACATTTCTTTTTCGGTTTAATCTTACACTTGTCCTTCTTTGAATTACTTCGTCTAAAGAAGGAGCATTAAATGGAACAATATTATCTTCAAATTCAGGATTGTCATAATCTGCTTCAAAATTTTCAACTTCTTCAGTTTGGGCAAATGGATCTAGTCCTTCTAATATATCAGATTTTAATCTCAATAAAATGCAAGCAAATAAAATTACTCGACTTGTTACGTGTAAATTATTTATGTGCAATTCAACTGTTTTGGCAAAATATTGATCAGCAAGTTCTACTACATCAATGTTCCAAGGATCTAGTTTATTTTTTTTAACCATTTCAAGCAAAATATCTATTCCATCCGAATCTGTTTGCATTTTGGCAAGAGTTTCGTTAATAAAATTACTTTCTAGTTCAGATTCAGTTTTGGGTTGAATTGCTAAAGTTCCTATAATTCTAGATGATTGTTGAGTTTCTGTTATGTTAATCACTTAATTTGATCCCCGTAACTTTTGTTATACCTTTGCCTTGAGTAATACCTATAGTCCGACTTGCTGATTCTATCATAGATTTGTGGTGACTAACTACTATAAATTGCGTATTTTCTGATTGCTCTTTAATCATTTTTGCAAGTTTTGTTGCGTTTATTGAATCTAATGATGCATCTGATTCGTCTAAAGCATAAAATGGAGCAGGCATATATCTTTGAATTGCAAATACAAAAGCTAAAGCTGTCAAAGATTTTTCTCCTCCGCTTAATCCTGTAAGCTTTTTAGCTTCATCTTTGTCTCTAAATTGTGCTGTTATAGTTAGACCTCCTGTAAGTGGATCTGTTGGATTTTCTAAAACTAATGAACCTGTTCCATCAAATAATTTTGTGCAAATAACTTGAAAATTTTCATTGATCTTATTGTATGCATCAAGAAATGATTTTTTCTTCATTTCTTCATAACCTTGCATTCGATTTTTTATTTCTTGTTTTTCATTGCTTAATGTGTCAATTTTAGATTTTAATTCTTCTTTCCTTTCGCTGTATTCATCGTATTCTTTTATTGCCACCATGTTTACATCACCCATTTCGGCCATCTTTTTTTCAAGTTTGTTTATTGCTTTTTCCAGTTCTTCTGTCGATATTTGTACAGGTTCTAATGAGGCTATTTGGTATCCTGCTTCAAGTAAATCATTTCTAATTTGTTCAAGTTCAGGTTCAAGTTCTTTTCTTCTGCCTTTTAAAGCTTCTATATTTTCTGCTATTCTTTCTAAATTTAAATTTAAATTATTTTTTTGGTTTTGATATTCTAAAACTTCATTTTGTACAATGTCTCTTTGAGCTTGAAGCTCATATAATTTTTCATCAATTTCTTTAACTTTAATCTTTAATTCTTCTACTTGAATTTTAATTTGTTCTATTTGTTCCTCTGTGAGTCCTTTGTTTTTTGCAAAATCTTCGTTTTCTTTTTCAAGTTTGTCTATTTGATTTTTTTGCATTTCAATTGATTGCTCTGTAAAACCTATTTCGTTGTTAATATTGTTTATTTCACTTTGGGCATTGACAATATTTGTGCGAAAACGAGCAATTTCTGCATTTATTGCATCACTAAGTTCGTCTAGTTTAGATAGTTCATCTTCTGGAATAGCTTTTTCTACTTCTGTTATTTCGTTTTGAAGTTTTTCAATTTGGGTTTTTATTTCCTCTTGTTTTTTTTGTAGAATATCTAATTTTGCTTTGCTTTCATTAAGTTTTGGGGTAATTTCTTTTAGTAATATTTTTTTGGATTCAAGAGTTTTTTGAGCATTGGTTAATGTTTGAACTAAATTATCTCTTAAGTTACTTTGTTTGCCCAATTCTGAAGTTGCAAGAGAATAATCTCCTCGAATTATATTTAATTTGTTTTCAAGTTCTGTTTTCTTTTTCATTAAATTATCAGCATTGTCTTGAAATTCTCTAAGTTTTTTCTTGCAGTTTTCTAATTCTTTATTTTCATTATTCGAAAATTTTATTCTGTTTTGTGAAATACTTCCCCCAGTTATTGCGGCTGATTTTTCATATAAAGAACCGTCTAAAACTACCATTCTGTATTTGCCTATTAGTTTCTGAGCAGTTATTCTATCTTCAACAATTAAAGTGTCGCCTAAAGCATGATAAAATGCATCATAGTATTGATCTTCAAAATCAATAAGATTTACGGCGTAGTCTATTACTCCATTTATGTTCGGAGGATTCAAATTGTTTGGGGCTCTTCTTATTTTGTTTAATGGTAAAAATGTTGCACGTCCTGCTCTGGCAGATTGTAATGTGTCTATACATATACCTGCTACATCTTCATTATCTACTACAATTGATGCCATTCTTCCACCCATTGCAATTTCTAAAGCTGTTTCATATTCGTCTTCTACTTTGCCAAGTTTTGCTAAAGGTGCGTGAACTCCTTGAATTTTGGAATTTATTATAAAATCAACGGGTCGATTAAAATTAAAATCTGCCATCGTTTGTTTTTGTGTTTCCAATTTTGTTACTTGTTGAACAGCTAAATTAAGATTCCTGTATACTTCGTCAAGCTTTCCATTAACATTGTCCAAATTAGCTAAAGTGTTCTTTTGCATTAATTCGTAGTCTTTTAATTCTTTTTGTAATTCTTCTATCTTAACATCTAGTTTATCTTTTTCTTCCAGCTTTTCTTTTTGAACATTGTCAAATTCGCTAATAATTTCATTAGCTTCTATTATGTCTTTATTGTACCTGCGAATGTCTTCTTCAAGTGGGAAAATTTCTTTTAGTATATTATTTTCTTCATCTTTTTTGTTTTCTAGTTCGCTTCTTAGTTCAGCACGTTTTTTTACACTTTCATCACTTTGAGAACTTACATTTTCTATATCTTTTAAAACTTTTTCAAGCTCCTCTTTTTCGTGCTCAATATTTTTTTCAAGTGATTTGATTTCATCCTTTTTGTTTTCTATTCTTAATTTTGCATCATCTATTTTACCGTTTAGCGTTTCTATATTGAAGTTTGCATTTTTAATTGCTAAAAGATTTTTTTCTTTTTGATTTTCCATAAATTCTATAGAATTCTGCTTTGTATTTATGTTTCCTTGTAGTGCGTTAATTTGTGCTTTTGTTCTTAATTGTTCGTCCTCACCTTTTTGTTTAACTAGTTCGGATAATTCTTGTAATTTTAATTTGGCTGCTTCTAGTTCTTTATCCGCTTTTTCAAGAGCTTTTTCTTGTTCCTTTTTGCTTTTGTTTGTTTCAAGAATGTTCTCGTGAACTCTTTCAAGGGAATTTTTTATGTCAAAATATTTTACTGTAGACTTTTGACTTTCATATTGTGCCTTTTCTTCTCTTAATTTTTGGTATTTTAATGCTTCTTGTTTTTGGGCTTTTAAAACTTCAAGCCTTATATCTATTTCTCCTAAAACTATTGAAGATTTCGAAATCCTGTCTTCTACTATGTCAAGTTCTTTTGTCGCTTGCTCTATTCTTCTGTCAAAATCTGCCACCCCTGCAATTTCGTCAATAATTTTTCTCCTGTTTATTGGACTTGAACCTGTTATTTTGGTAACTTCATGCTGCATAACTACATTGTAACTTCCTGGAGAAACATTGTATTTTAATAATTGTTCGTGAATTTCTGAAAGAGATGATGTTTTGCCATTTAGTTGATATGAACTGATATAACCAGCTGAAGTCTTTTTAACTTCTCTTCTTACAGTCATAATTTCGTTATTGTTTTTGTCTCCAAAAGTAATTCTAACAGATGCTTCTTCTCTTCCATTGTGCCAGCTTATAAAATCTTTTAAACTTTCTACTCTAAAAGTTGTTCTGGAAGCAGATAATCCTAAACAAAACAATATGCTGTCTATAATGTTACTTTTCCCTGATCCATTGGGTCCTGCAATAGCCGTAAAACCTTCGCAAAAAGGTATGGTTACCTTTCCTGCGCATGATTTAAAATTGTCTATTTCTAATTCTCTAATATGCATATTAATTTTATTTTCCTAGCTGATTCAGATTATCTCCCACTATTAAGTAAACCTTACAGGCATGGTTTTGTCAAAAAGATTAAGAACGTAACTTTTTTATTTTTTTATATTTTTTGTAAAATATTATTAAGATGATTTCTTGTAATAGCAATTTATAATAATTAGGTTATTTCTTATATTTGTCGTTATTAGAGGTAGGCATGGTATCTGTTGTAGCAACTGATGCAATTGTAAATAAAAATAATAGTTTTGAGGCAAGAAGAGATTCTATAGAACGTCGTTGTGGAGGAATGAAACGTCGTCCTGAGTTTTTTGTTCTTAAACAAAAAGAAAAAGATAAGTTGAGAAAAACTGATTTGCTTACAAAAACTAAAATTAATATAGAAAATATAATGAATACTCCTGGGTATGTTTATAGAGGAATGAAAGGGGATCCGGATTTTAATTTTTTTGAATATCTTAAAGTATCTAAAATCCCTTATTATTTAGGTGGTTTGGGCTTGGCTGCAGTTTGTCTTGCTGGAAGAAATAATTTTAGTCCTTCTGCTAAAAAAGCTAATCATGATTTGTTTAAGAAAATTCTTTCTGGCGTTTTGATGTATTATGTAGGTAGAGAAGCTGCAAATATGGCAATAGATGCTCCTGTAAAATGGTTTAGGGGTATTGATTTGAATATGCCATATAGAAAAATTACTGCTTTGCGTGAAGGTAATCCTTTAAATTTACCAAATAACAAAAAACAAGGTACTCAAAAAGTTTTCGAAAGTGTTGAATTTACCAGATGGGATTTGCTTTATAATTATGACGAAAACAAAAAAATAAATGAAACCTTTGATAAATTAGCCAAAAAATTTGGGGTTACTAAACCACAAAAAGATTCTGATTCTAAACTTAAAGGGAAAATTAAAAAACTTATTATTATGGCAAATTCTTGGAAGTACATGCTTTCTGTTCCATTTGTTACTGTAGCGTTAGGACTTGCTTATCAAAAAAGTTTTGCTGATATTAATGTAAGAAGTTTGTTCAAAGATACTGTGAATATGTTTAAGCCTTCAACAGAACATAGATTTGCTAAATTAGGAATAGGTATTAAAGAAAATATAGCTAAACCATTTGTTAATTCTTTCAAAGAATTATGGCAAGGTGGTTCAGTTGCTTCCAAAATTATGGGTAGGGGAGCAATTATTGCTGCTGTAGGAATGACTCTTTTGGCAAATGCTATGATATTGAAAAAAACTTCCCTAAAAGAAAAAAATAACAGTGTTGTAGGAGGCAAACAATAATGTCTTCTATGATTCAATCTTACATAAACATAATGCAAGAACGTAATAAAAATGCTTCTCCAAATTATTTGCAAAATTCTTTGAGAACAAATGTAAAAGCCTATTCTCCCAAAGGACATTTAATAAAAAGTAATCCGTTTAGTTTGCGCAGAGCCGTTCAAGCCGATATTGAATCTTTAAAATATTTTGCTAATGGTATTCAAGGGAAAGGTAACGATTATTCTGTAGGTCGAATTAATGATGTAGCTGTGAAACTTGGCAGTTTAGGTATTGCAGGTGTTTTGGCAGCTAGTAGTGGTTCTCCTTTCAAAAGAGGGATGGAATTCATAGGATTGGCTTGTTGGTTTGGCGCAATGTCTTTGTGGCCCAAACTTGCTATTAATCTTCCTATTAAAGCTCTAAAAGGAGTTGATCTTGGGTTAGAGTATGAAAGTAGTGCAGGAAGAAGAAAAAATTTCTTCCAAGATCCTCAATTCTTGTGCTGGGATTTAATATCTGACAAAGATATTCATAAAATGGGAGACAAATTAGGTGTTCCAAGAAATATTCGTAATAGAAGACAAGCTATTGAAAATAAAGCTCGTCAAGTAGCTATTCAAGGTAATACGCTTGCTCTTATTACAGCTGGATTTGCTACACCACTTATAGCATCATTAGCAGCAGACAAAATAGGTAAGGTAATTTATACTCCTATATTAGAAAGAAAACAAGAACTCGATGCTTCTAATTTAAGAAATAAAATGCTTGCAAATATGAATGATCTTGTTCATGATCAAAGTTTAGTTGATATTATTAATAAAAAAGTTACCCCAAATATCTCAGCAACAACTCAAAATGAGTTGAAAGAATTATTTATGAAAAAAACAGACGATGTAAATTTAAGAGCACTTTTGGCTGAAACAATAGACAATATTTTGGAAAATTCAAATTCAAATGATTTTAAAATTGTACTTGATGAAAAAATTAATAAAGATTTGGCAAAAATGGTTTTGGGGCAAGAACCTTCTGCTGAAATTTTGGAAAAATTTGCAGAAAAAGCTAAAAAATTTGCAACTCTGCGTGGAAAAACTGAAATTGCTTTGAATTCTACTGCAGAAGTAAATAGTTATGTAACTGGTTCATTAAATAATTTAATAAAGGCAAACCGGTGGATAAAAAATCCGCGAAAAATGGACAAAATTTTGGATGATATGCAAGAATTTTTACAAACAAAAAAAGTTGTTCAAATAAATTCTACAGACAAAACAAAAGCAATTCTTGTAGACTTAGCTAATATGATTGATACATATAAACTAAAAGTAGTTGGGGATTTGGATAAATATTTTCGATATACTTTACACGGAGATAGTTCTACAAATGCTTATATTTGGGAAAAAGCATCAAATGATATTGCAAAAGCTTTGAAATTGGACAGAAAAACTATAAAAGCTCTTGCAAATTGTACTTCTCTTGATCAAAGCAACAAAATTTTGGGAGAAGTTATGGATGGTATAGTAAATAACCCAGATCGATTAAAGAGTACCATTAAAAATTTGGCAGGTATTGCCACAAAATTAAGCACAAAAAATGAAAGAGCTCTTGATTTTGCATTGTCATATGTTGATACTTTGCAAAGTATGTTAAATGCATATGACAAAACTGGCGAATTAGCAGAAATTAGTGAAAAATTAAATATGTTGCTTGGAATCCGCAGAAAAGAAATTTTGGCGAAATATATGAGTACCAACAATACATTATTTGCTCCAATAAAAGCTTTAAGTATATTAAATGCTGCCAAAGATAATCAGAATATTGATTACGAAACGTTGAAAAAAATTATTTTTAATTCAGAAAATGCGGAAACATTTATAAACAAACTGGATAATTACAAAGATGTTATTAAAAATACAGATGATTATTATAAATACGTAGATATTTTGTTAGGTAAGCTTTCTCCTGAAATAAGTGAGATGCTTCCGGAAAGTTTGGCGAAAAAAATAAATGTAAATACGCAGATTATGCGAGTTATGCTTCCTGCTCTTTCTGATGATGTAAATACTAAGTTTCCTATTCCATCCGGAAATGAAGTTAAAAATGCATTAAAAGGAACAAAATTTGAAAGTTATATTGATGAATACTTTGAACTATTTTTCTCTAACAAAGATGGACTAGCAGATAAAATAGTAGAACTAGCAAAAAATAATAATCAAAAATTAGATGAACTTAGAGGTATTTTGAAATTAACAGCTCAGGATGTAGAAAATATTAAACTAGGAGATACAAGTTCTATTTATGCAGCATTAAAAGGTTCTAAGGAAATAGGTAAAGGTTATTTAGACAACGGAAGATTTAGATTTAAACATCTTTTACATTTCTTCGGAACTAATAACATTGATGAATTAGGAGAATTTACTATTTCCAAATCAAAAGTTGGAAGAGTTGCTAGTATTGAGGGTAAGACTTTTAGTTCATTTATGAAAGATAGTGCAAAGAAAATCTTTACATATCAAGGTTGGTTCAAAAAAGTTGGAATAGCTTTTGCAGCTTTGTGTGGAGTCACTGCAATTTCTATAGCAATGATAGGAAAAAGAAATGAATTTAATCCTGATATATATAGAGAAAGGAGGAAAGCTTAATGAAGATTAATTTTCTTTCTTTTGGAAATAGTAATATGCAATTAAATGTTGGGAAAATTTCAGAAGACAAAACAAACAAAATGCCTGTAAATTCTCAAAAAGCTAGTAATGTTGTTTCGAGTAATGATTTTATTAAAAATTATGCACAAATTTTAATAAATAGAACAAAGCCCGAAGCTATTGAAAATATTAAAGATGCAAACAAACAAAATGTTGAATGGAAAAATAATTTACGTACTAAATTTTTAAATAATGAAGTTTCTTTATATGCCATGATAATGAGAACATTTAATGCAAAAGATAAAAATGGTAACGAATTAATTGATGAAAACGAAGAAATAGGTACATTCAGAAATGCAGTGGAAAGATTAGATGAAATAAAAAGACTTGGAATTAATACATTTCACGTACTTCCCATAACTCCTATAGGTAAAATTGCGGCTAAAGGAACAGCTGGTTCTGTTTATGCTCCAGAAGATTATCTTTCATTTGATAAAATGTTAGGAACAAAAGAAGATTTTAAATATTTTGTCGATGAATGCCATAAGAGAGGTATAAGTGTAATGATAGATCTTCCAAGTTGTGCATCAGTTGATTTATATAATGCAAGACCTGATTTAATGGCAGTAGATGAAAGAAATCTTCCTGAAGTTCCACAAGGTTGGGAAGATATTAGAATGTTTGCGCCTTATTCAGACAAAGACAACAAAATTTTAAATCAAAAATTAATAGATTATCATAAAAAATTTGTAGATTTAATGCTTGAATGTAAAGTAGATGGAATAAGAGCAGATGTTGCCAGAGCTAAACCTGTTGAATTTTGGGATGAAATAATTTCTTATGCAAGAAGTAAAGATCCTGAATTCGCATTTTTAGCAGAATCATACACATATGAAGATGCATCTCCTATTTTGAATATGCCACATGATAGACCAGAAGATCTTTTAGCTGTTGGTTTTGATGCATATTATGGACAATATCATATTTTCCCATCTTGGTTTAAAGCTGGCGAATTATTTGATTATGTTATAGAAAATCTAGATATGTCTCACAGACTTCCTGCAGGTAAATCTTTGATTGCATCTTTTGCTACTCACGATGACAAAAGCCCTATGTCATCTGGTGGTGTAGATTATTGTAATTTAACAACAGGTTTAGGAAATACTCTTCCAATGACTAATCCTTATTATGTTACAGGTTTTGAAAGTGGAGACACATATAACTATTCTTATGCAGGTAAAATTGCAGATAAAAGTTTTACGGATGATTTTACTTACGCTATACCTAATAATGAACATATAGATATCTTTAATTTGTCAAGAAAACCTGGAGGTAAACATCCTGAAATTGGTACTTTTATGACTAGTATGTCTAAATTAAGGGAAAAATATAAAGAAGTTATTACTAAGGGTTCTTTTATTCCTTTAAGAGAAACAGGTGATGCACGTGATAGAATAATATCATATATTCGCCATAAAAACGGAAAAACTTTATTAATAGTAGCGAACAGGGATGTAAATGGTAATGTTGTTGGCGAAATTAAAATACCTGGCTTGAAAGCAAATCAAGTATTGAAAGATTTAACAATGCCTTATGGAGAAAAAAGCGGATTTTCGGTCGCAGAGGGCGTATTAAATGTGAATTTGGGTCCTGCAAGGTTTCATGTTTTTGAAATAAATACTCCTAACATAGAAAAAGAAGCCAAAGAAGTTTACAAACAATTCGGATGTTAAATTTTTGTATAATTAAAATACAAAGTAGGTTTATATAATATTTTATTTTATATTTGAGAATTTTTTTAACTTGTTTATTTATTTTTTCAATGCTAAAATCAAATCACTTTATATGGTAAAAAGATGATAAAACAAAGCGTTGGAATAGTAGAAACTAAATATTATACAATTGATAAAAATATTAAGCTTGAATCAGGAGAAGAATTTGGGCCAATTACAGTTGCATACGAAACATATGGTAGATTAAATGGGAAAAAAGATAATGCAATTTTAGTTTTACATGCTTTAACAGGAGATGCTCACGCAGCTGGTTATCATAGTGAAAAAGATATTAAACCAGGTTGGTGGAATGATATGATTGGCCCAGGCAAGGCTTTTGATACTGATAAATATTTTATTATTTCTTCTAATATGTTAGGTGGATGTAAAGGTACAACGGGACCTTCTTCCATTAATCCTTTGACTGGAAAAGCTTATGGAATTGAATTCCCTGTTATAACTATAGAAGATACTGTAAAAGTTCAAAAAGAATTAATAAATTATTTAGGCGTAAAAAAATTATTAAGTGTAGCAGGTGGTTCTATGGGAGGAATGCAAGCTTTGATGTGGGCAATTTCTTACCCGGAAATGGTAGAATCTGCAATTTTGATAGCAACAACGAGTAAATTATCTGCTCAGGGAATAGCTTTTAATGCCGTAGGTAGAAATGCTATTATTTCTGATCCTGATTGGCAAAATGGTAATTATTATGATAAAGAAAACAAACCTGACAGAGGTTTATCAATTGCTAGAATGGTAGGACATATTACTTATTTGTGTGAAGAAGCAATGCATAAAAAATTTGGTAGAAAATTACAAAATAAAACAAAACCAGATTTTACTATGGACATTGATTTTCAAGTTGAAAGTTATTTGCAACATCAAGGAGAAGTTTTTGTAGATAGATTTGATGCTAACAGTTATTTGTATATCACAAAAGCTGTAGATTATTTTGATTTAAGCGGGAAATATGGTTCTTTAGAAGAAGCATTTAAACATACAAATGCAAAATTTTTAATTATGTCGTTTACATCTGATTGGTTGTTTCCTACTTCTCAATCTAAAGAAATGGTTAATGCTCTTGTTCATGCAAACAAAGATGTTTCTTTTTGCGAAATTGAATCACCTTGCGGGCATGATGCATTTTTACTTGAATTTGAAACTCAAACAAATATTATCAAAAGTTTTTTGAAGGATGTAGATAATGAATGAACATTATTTAAAATCAAAAGGATTACATTTAAATTATTCACTTATTAGTAAAATGGTTGAGGGCAATTCACGTATTTTAGATTTAGGATGCGGGAGTGGTGAGCTATTACAAATGCTCAAAGAGCAAAAAGACATAAAAGGTTTAGGAGTAGATATTGATCAAGATAATATTATTGCTTGTTTAAAAAAAGGACTTTCTGCAATTCAAGGAGATATAGATGTTGGGCTAAAAGAATTTGCCGATAAATCATATGATTACGTAATTTTAAATCAAACTCTTCAATCTACTCACAATCCGGAATATGTTATGCAAGAAATGCTTAGGGTGGGGAAGAAATGTGTGGTAAGTTTTCCAAATTTTGCCTATTGGAGAGTTAGATGCCATTTGTTTTTCAAAGGTCAAATGCCCAAATCAAGAATTTTGCCTTTTGAATGGTACGATACACCTAATATTCATTTACTAACAATTAGTGATTTTTTTGAATTTGCCAAAAAACGAAATATAAAAATATTGAAAAGTATATACACAACAAGGGCTCAAGTAAAAAAATTTCCCTTAACAAGATTTTTGCCGAATCTTTTTGCTGAAGAAGTTATTTTTGTTGTTTCAAATTGAATATAAAAAATTTTAGAAGAAATTAATGTATCTTAAAGAAGCTGCTGATGGAGAACAGCATATTTACATTAAAGATTTGAATTTTGGCAATAGTTTCGTATAATATATTTGAAAGGTTTAGTTAGGCTAATTTATGGCTGATGAAGATAAACAATTTGAGGCAACGCCTCAAAAGCTTGCTCGGGTAAAAAAAGAAGGACAAGTTATAAAAAGCAAAGATTTTTCTATGGCAATAGCTATGCTGGTTATGTTTTTGCTAGTTTATTATCTTTCTCCTTTTATTTGGGAACAAATTTCTAAATTATTTGTTCTTCTTTACGAACAAATTCCGAATGCAACTATAGAAAATGTGGGAATTACCTATATTTTGACTATTTCAATAATTGCAGTTTTTTTAATTTTAGCTCCTATACTTTTTATGGCTATGTTGATGGGAATAATGGGAGATTTTATTCAAATAGGTCCTATTTTTACTACAAAAACTATTGAGCCTAAATTTGATAAATTAAATCCCACAAAATATTTTAAAAATTTATTTTCAATTAAAACTGCATTTGAATTAGTAAAAAATATTTTCAAAGTAGCAATTTTAGGTTTTGTAGGTTGGAGCGTATACAAAGCTCATTTTCCTGTAATTCTTGGCTTAAGTGCAGTTGATAATAAATTTGCTGTTTTGTTTGAATTTGGTAAATTGGTTGTAGATTTTGTAACGAAAGCTTGTATCATTTTTTTGGCAATATCGGCTGCTGATTATATGGTTGTAAGAATGAAATTTTTGAAAGATCAAAAAATGTCTTACAAAGAAATCAAAGATGAATACAAAAACTCTGAAGGTGATCCTCACGTCAAAGCGGCTTTAAGACAAAGAAGACAACAAGTACTACAAAGAAGTATGATGGATGCTGTTCAAACAGCAGATTTTGTTGTAACGAATCCTACTCATGTAGCTGTTGCTTTAAAATATGAGCAAGCAGAAATGAGTGCACCAAAATTAATTGCAAAAGGAACGGAACTTATTGCCAAAAAAATTATAGAAATAGCAAAAGAGCATGGCATACCTGTTATTGAAAATCCACCGGTAGCAAGAGCACTTTTTAGATTAGTTGAACTTAACCGAGAAATCCCTCCAGAACTGTATAAAGCTGTTGCAGAAATATTATTATTTGTATACAATTTGCGTAAAAATAAAAAAATAGATAAAATAAAGTAGTAGAGGAATAATTTTTTGACAGTGCAAGAAAAAATTGACATAAAAAATTACATAGAACTTATAGAAAAAGTTGCCAAAGTTGAATATAGGCGAATTCCTTCGCATATGGTGGATCTTGAAGAGTTAATAAGCATAGGAATTATTGGTATTCAAGCTTTGATAAAAAATAAAACAGCAGAGCAACTTAAAAAGTATAATATTTCTTACATGGCAACTGCTGTAAGGTGGGCAATAAGAAATGAATTACGAAACAGATATAAATGGTATTCATATAAACAAAAGGTAAATTCTGATTCGGAAAGTGAAGGAGATGCTTCAGGAGTAGATGTCTCTCCAGATAAAGTTAGAGAAGCAATTTATGAAACAATTTTGTCAATAGATTCAATTGCGGCAGATTCTTCAGACAATGATTCGCCTTTTGACTTTTTGAAAGATTCAGGTGCACTGCCTGATGAACAATATGAACTAACTGAACTTAGTAGAATGATTAAAGAAGCTATAGCTAAACTTCCTCAAAAAGAAAGAACTATAGTGGAATATCGTTTTTACAGAAATATGCAAGTTAAAGAGATAGCAACTGTTGTAGGTTTGTCTTCATCAAGAGTTACAAGAATAGTTCAGGCTGCTTTGAATACCGTAAGAACATATTTGCACGAGCATGATGTTGAAAGCTATTATTAATGAATGGATATTTAGAACTTAGTCAATATTGCCAAAAAGCTTATGAAAAAGGTTTAGCTCCCGGATGTTCCGGTAATGCAAGCATAAGAAAATTTGCTCATATAGCAATTAGTCCTTCAGGAGTTTCTTTAAATGATGTAAATTCTGACAATATTGTAGAAATTGATTTTGAAGGAAATTCTTTGAACAAAGGGAAAGCATCTACAGAAAAATTTATGCACATAGAAATTTACAAAAGAAGAAAAGATGTTAATGCTATTTTGCATACGCATTCCCCTTTTTTGTCAACTTTTGCGCTTAATGCGAAAACAATAGAAAATAATTCTATTGTAGAACTTCAATATTTATTCAAAAATAAAGTTCCTTTGGTTCCTTATTATTCTCCGGGATCTATGGAATTAGCAAATGCTACAGCAGAAATATTGCAAAATTATGATGCTGCAATTTTACAAAATCACGGTGCTATAGTTGTTGCTTCTTCAATAAAAGAAGCTTTTTACAAATATGAAGTACTTGAATATATGGCGCAAGTAATAATACAAGAAAAATTATTGAGGGTATAATTTTGAAAGTTTATGCAATAATTTTGGCTTCAGGATCTTCTAAGCGTTTTGGCGAAAAAGTGCCAAAACAATTTGTCAAAATTCAAAACAAAACAATTTTGGAACATACTGTTGAAGCTTTTGATAATAATAAATTAATTACGGATATAATTGTTGTTTGTCATCCTAATTATTTAGAATTTGCTAAAAATTTATTAACAAAAGAAAAATTTAATAAAATTAAAATTATCACAGAGGGAGGAAATACTCGGCAAGAAAGTTCATATATTGGAGTATCTTTTGTTAAGGAAAATAATGCAAAAGTTCTTATACACGATGCTGCAAGACCTTTTGTTAAGCAAGAAATTATTAATGATTGTATTTTAGCTCTAGATAAATTTGAAGCTGTAGGTGTGGCTATAGAATCTAATGACACTATTGTAAAAATAGACGAAAAAGGATTTGTTGCTGAAATTCCTAACCGTTCTTTTTTGCGGCGGATGCAAACTCCTCAAGCTTTTAAGGCTTCTATCATAAAAAAAGCTCATAAACTTGCAAAAGATAATCCTGAATTATTTGTTACAGATGATTGTGGGATGGTTTTATATTTTCATCTTGCTCAAATTGCAATAATTAAAGGTAACGAAGATAATATTAAAATTACGCGTAAATCAGATTTGCCAAATTAAAAAACCGCTATTTAGCGGTTTTTTAGTGCTTTCCCTCTCTCTAATCTTACCTAAAACCTCTTCCCTTAAGCTATAATTCTTCTTTTTTCAATATAAATATAATTTTTTAATATATTTTCGTTACTTTTTGAAATAATTTCTTGGGCAAATGTGTTTCTTTTTATTCTTGTTATTTTATAGTTGTTTTTCTTGTCTACTAATTGGAGATTTTGTATCATATTCCCATCCTCGCATAAAGTTATTTGAACTTTATGTTATTAATGATGCAATATTTTTATTGAACATCCATCCGCCAAAAGATTAAGAAATAATCAATCTTTAGATTTAATAGATGAGACTATTTAATTCGACTCTTGATTTATTAATACTGTAAGTGCCTTTAGAATGAAAATCAATATGTTTCATTCCTCCATATGCTTTGTATCTTTCGGCAAAATCATTGGTTGTCGAAATTTCATTTATTTCTACTGTTTTAAGTGCTTTTTCTAAAAATTGTAAAATGTAAAATCTAATAGCTTCTGTTGTTTGAGAATCTAAAATTGCTTTAAAATTGATACTGTATCCAAAATTTTGAATATCATCATCTACAATACTTATTACTTCTTTAAATTTAAATATAAAATTTAAAGCGTCATCTTGAGAAAAAAACAATAAAGCTACTGTATTTTCATTTTCAAATTCATCATCTTCAATTAAATTACCCCTGAAAGAAATAACATCTTTAAATAAACTTTCTTTTACTTCTTCTTTTTTTTCTTCTATTTCTGAATCAGTTAAATTGGAAATGGTAAATTTTGAAAAGACTAATTCTATTACCAAATATACGGCATGTTTTTTTTGAAGTTCTTCTAAATGAATTTTTTTCTTTTGTTCTGTTAAAGCGGTTACTTTCTGAGTCTTTATATTTGAATAAACTTCACCTACTTTATAACTTAAACTATCTATAAAATTTATTAAACTACCTGTTATAATTACAAATATTACCCAAGGTAAAACAAGAAAAACTAAAGTAAAATCGTTGCCACCTATTGTCATTGAGGTAAAATTTGAGAAAAAAGATATAAAAATTTGGTTAAAGCCCCCTATAAAATTGCAAAAATGAACATCTTCCCAATAATATTTAATTACAGCAATTGGAATCATTATTACAGATATAATTTGAAAAAGTTTTAACAAATTTGTAAAAAAATACATCTTAACTTAAAACCACATTATCTATTAATCTTATATTATCAATCTTTGCAGCTATTGCTACAAAACTATTATGAAGGATTTTTTCAGAATAATCAAGTGTATTAATGTCACAAACTTCTAGATATTCTATTTCTATATCTTTGTGTAATAACTTTTTGCTTTGTTCAAAAATTTCATTTTTATTTGTAAATCCTTCATTAAACATTAATTCAATATTAGAGAGGACTTTAAAAATTGTGGAAGCTTTTTCTTTTTGACTTTCTGTTAAATAAGAATTTCTGGAACTTAAAGCAAGTCCTGATTCTTCTCTTACAATAGGGCAACCTTGAATTTTTGTGTTAATATTTAAACTTTTTACCATGTTTTTTATTATTATTAATTGTTGAATATCTTTTTGACCAAAATATGCTACATTTGGTTTAATTATATTGAAAAGTTTAAGTACTATTGTGCAAACTCCGTTAAAATGGTCAGGACGTGATTTTCCGCAAAGTTTATTTGTGTATTTGGTTGGAACTTTTATTGTGTAAAATTCTTCTTTTATTTTTAAGTTTTCTTTTAAAGAGGCTTCTTTTTTGTAATCTGCATACATTTCCTGAGGCTCAGGATTAAAGATTATGTCGCATCCAGCTTCCTTGCACACAAGCTTATCTTTTTCAAAATTTCTTGGATATTTATCAAAATCTTCATTTTCTCCAAATTGAATAGGATTTACAAAAATACTTACTACTACAATATCACAGTCTTTTCTTGCTGCATCAATTAAACTTTTATGACCTCTGTGCAAGGCTCCCATAGTTGGAACTAAGCCAATTTTTTTCCCCTCTTTTTTTAATTCATTTATAATTTCAGTTAATTCATTAGCTTTCTTTATTATTTGCATATGTTAATTTTTCCTTTTCTATTTCTTGCATTTCAAATATATGTGTTTTTTCTGGGAAAGCTCTTGTTTTTACTTCATAAATATAATTTTTTACAGCTGTGCCAATCATTTCATTCAAATTTATATATTTTTTTGCAAATTTGGGAGTAAAATCTTTGTATTTACCCAAAACATCATCTATGACTAATATTTGCCCATCACAATATCTTCCCGCACCTATTCCAATAACCGGTATAGATAAATGCTCCGAAATATATTCAGCTGCATATTCGCTTACCATTTCTAAAACTAAGGCAAAAGCACCTGCTTGTTCTAATTTTAATGCTTGGTTAAGTATTAATTCTGCTTGCTCTGATTCTTTTGCTTGAACTTTATATCCTCCAATGGAATTTAAAAACTGAGGAGTAAAGCCCAAATGAGACATAACAGGTATACCTTGTGTTGTTAAATGAGATGTTAATTCTATTATATAATTGCTTCCACCTTCAATTTTTACAGCATTGGCTCCATATTGAATAAATTTACAAGCATTTTTTGTTCCATTTTTAATAGAAGTTTGATAAGAACCAAAAGGCATATCCGCAACAACTAAAGCCCTTTTAGTTCCTTTTGCAACAGCTTTTGTAAAAATAGACATTTCAGTCATTGTTATTTCATGTGTTGTTGGATATCCTAAAACAACCATTGCAGCCGAATCTCCAACTAATATAATTTCTATTCCTGCTTCGTCTATTATTTGTGCTGTTGAATAATCATATGCAGTTAAGGCAGTAATTTTTTGTTTTTCAATTTTCATTTTTTTCACAATATCAGGTGTAATTTTATTATGCATTTTTGCCTCGTTTTACTTTGGAGTTAACTTTTTTAGTATCGTAATGATATTTGTACCACATATAAACAAGTCTGGCTAATCTTATATAACTATGTCTTACAAAACCTTCTTTGTCTTCTTCAATAAGTTTTCTGCCTATAACTTTTAATTTTAATTTTTTTATTTCTTCTCTGTCATATTTTACAGGAAAAGAACCTGCTAATTCGTATTTTTCTGCTAAATTTTCAGGAAGTTCATTGTTTATAAATACTGTGTCTATTATATTGTCATATTTCGCATGTTTTAATATGGCTTTAATATGGTCTGAAACAGTGTATCCGTCAGTTTCTCCAGGTTGTGTCATAACATTGCAAATATATGCTTTATGAGCTTTAGATTTTGAAATCGTTTTGGAGATTTCATCTATAAGTAAATTGGGGATTACACTTGTGTATAAACTTCCAGGGCCCATTAAAATTATGTCTGCATTTTTTAAAGCATCTATAACTTCTTTCATTGCTTTAGGAGTTTCAGGTTCGCAAAACAATCTTTTTATCCTTCCTCCTGCTTCAGGAATGTTGCTTTCTCCTTGAATTATTCTGCCATCTTCCATTTGTGCTACTAAACGCATATCATCTAAAGTAGAGGGAAGAACTCTGCCTCTAATTGCTAAAACTTTGGAAGATTCTTTTACTGCACTAAACATATCTCCTGTTATTTCGCAAAGTACTGATAAAAAAAGATTACCAAAACTATGTCCTTCTAAACCTGTGCCTTTTTTGAATCTGTATTGAAATAATTCATTTATTAATGCATCTTCATCTCCTAAAGCTGCTATGCAATTTCTTATATCCCCTGGAGGTAATACTCCAAATTCATCGCGTAATCTGCCTGAGCTCCCTCCATCATCTCCTACAGTTACAATGGCTGTAAGATTATTGGTAATTGTTTTTAGACCCTTTAAAATAGTGGATAAACCTGTTCCACCTCCAATAACTACAATCTTAGGCCCTTTGTTTAAACGTCTTCTCTTATACAAATTTTCTAATATGTAGTCTCTGTCTTTAGGACTTATTGCATCCAAAATGGAAACATTCATTTTTTTAGAACCTAAATATAAAGCTACAGCTCCAATTGTAAGAAATATAATTCCAGCTATTTGTGAATTTATGTGGGAAACAATGCTTTTTAAAAAACTTACAATTACATAAATAGGATCTAAATTAAAAACAAATAATATTCCTAATATTAAAAAAATGGTGCCTAAAAATGTTAAAATAAACCATCTTTTTACTTGTAAACCAGGTAATAACCAAGCTGCATATTTTGAAACACTGTATTTTTTCAAAATCTTTTCTCCAAATTAAATCCAACTTTTATCTTCTAAAATACTAACAGATAATGGAGCAGGTTCTTCTATTTTGCTTTTTACCATTTTAGCAACCTCTAGAGATAATTCATTTCTCATATTTAAATGTACAGAATTAATTTTTAATAAAGTTGTTCCTCCATTACTATTGATAATACCTTCTCCTGAAAGTATATTTTCAAGTTGTTTAGTGCTGTATGCTATATCTACTACGTCATTTGCCTCAAAATTTGGTAATCCTTCTACTGTGTATTTTTTATCTAAGAAAATTTCAGTAGCATATTTTATTTCAACCATTTGACAAGCTTTTTCCAAATTTGTACAAGGGGCGCAAAGTAATATCATCCAATTGTCAATTTTTTTAATAGCTTTTGTAATAGCTAACATTGTTTGAAAATCATTTAAAGCTTTTTTGTATAAAGCTCCGTGTAAACGTACGTGTGATATTTTTAAGCCATGTGATTTTGCCATGGCTTGTAAAGCTCCAATTTGGTACAAAACTATAGCTTCAATTTCATTTTCGGATAAATTCATTTCTCTATATCCAAAACCTTGTAAATCAGGATATCCAATATGTGCTCCTACTGAAAGATTATTTTCAGCTGCAGATAGTAAAGCTTTGTTAATTGTCATTGGATCTCCTGAATGTAATCCGCAAGAAATATTTACCGAACTTACATATGGTAAAAGATCATATTCTGTATCATTTCGATATACACCAAAACTTTGGGCTAAATCACAATTAATGTCTAAAAAGATTTTTTCTTTTTCTGGTTCTTTTTTTAAATCATTTATAGATAACATATATTTCACTTTCTGTTTGTATTAATACAAAATAATTATACAATAATAATATTTCTTTGCACAAAACAGCAAAAAATTTTTTCACAAGATTTAATACAGACAATTATTTAATAAAAAGGTAATTCTATGAAAATAAATTCACTTGCAACTCAAAACTTTGGTATGGCAAAGATCTCTGGAGATTTGTACAAAAAAATTTCTGAAAAACATGGAGTAAAAGTTGCTGAAGAGATTTGTTCTATTATAAAAAATTCTGGTTCTAAAAATACTACTGTTTCTGATTTTTTTTGTAAAGGAGAAAAAAATGACATCGCTGCAATAAGATTTCCCCAAAAATATTCTGCTTCTGTTTATCTGGTTAATATTACTCCAGGAGAACCTGTTGCTGCTAATATCAAAAAAGCCGAAAATAAATTTTTTGATGAAGTAATTTTAAATGCTTTTATTGAAGGAAATTTGAGAAGAAAACTTTTTACCCTAACAAAAGATTTTCCTGAAAGACAAGACTATATACAAAAAATACATAAAAACGTGGACAATGAAATTAGAAATCAAGAAGAAATGAATGCAATAAAGCTCAAAAAATATTAAAAATCTTTTAATATTTTTTTTACTTCACTAAAAACTTCTTCAATTGTTAAATTTGAATTAACAACAGAAATTCGTTGAGGAAATTTTTTTGCTAATTCTAAATATCCGTACCTTAATTTTTGATGAAATTCTATACCTTCTTGTTCAAGACGATCCTTTGTTTCTCCCAGCCTTTTTATGGCTGTTTGAGTTTCTACATCAAAAACTATTGTCAAGTCAGGTTCTATTCCAAAAGTTGCTATTTTATTTAATTCCATAATTTGTTCAACATCTAAGCCTCTAGCATAACCTTGATATGCTACACTTGAATCAATGTAACGATCGCATAAAACAATCATTCCTTCTTTTAGTGCAGGGAGTATAATGGTTTTTACGTGTTGAGCTCGATCTGCCATATACAAAAGTAATTCGCTCAAATAATCTACTTCTCCATCATAATGTAACAAAATTTCTCTGATTTTATTTCCAAGTTTACTTCCCCCAGGTTCTCTTGTTAAAAGACATTTGTGTCCTTTTTCTTCTAAATATTTTTTTATCTTTTCAATTTGTGTGGTTTTGCCTGAACCATCTGCGCCTTCAAAAGTTATAAATTTTCCTTGCATTTTAATTCCTCTTTACTTCTTCAATTAACATAGGCAAAATTTCTGATAAATCTCCTATAATTTTGTAATCTGCAATTTGAAAAATAGGAGCTTGGGGATCATTGTTGATTGCTATAATTGTTTGTGAGCCTTTCATTCCTTCAATATGTTGTGTTGCTCCTGAAATTCCGCAAGCAATATAAATTTTAGGTGTTACAGTTTTTCCTGTTTGACCTATTTGAATATTACTATTACACATTTTCATGTCAACTAATCCTCGCGAAGCAGCAATCTTGCCGCCAAGTTTTTCTGCAAATTTGCTTAAAAGTTTAAAATTTTCTGCTGTTTTTATACCTCTGCCAGCAGCAACAATTATATCTGCTTCTTCAAGAGAACTGTTTTCTAATGTTTTGGGTCTAAAATTTATTTCTTTAACGTTAGAACTTGTTTCTGGCAAATTTATATCTATAATTTCTACTATTGCTTTGTTGTCTTTGTTTGGAGTAGGTTGCTGAAAAACTTTGGGTCTAACTGTTGCCATTTGAGGAATTTTTCTGGATAAAATAGTTGCCATTAATGAACCTCCAAAAGTTGGTCTGGTTGCAGCTAATTTATTTTCTTCGTTTAAACTAAGTTCTGTGCAGTCTGCTGTAAGTCCTGTTTGTAAAGCAGAAGCAATTCTTGGGGCTAAATCTCTGCCATTTGTTGTTGCTCCTGTTAGTATAATATCTGGTTGTATTTTTCTTAGTGCTTGTAAAATGGCTTCTCGGTACAAATTTGTTGAATATTTTTCAAGATGTTCATTTTTGAGAAAAAATATTTTGTCTGCGCCAGCTTGCTCTAATTCCGCTATTATTTCATTTGAATCTGAACTTCCAATTGGTACTATTACGTTTATTTCTTCATTATAAAATCTTTTGGCTTTTCCCAATAATTCAAGGGCTACTTTTTCTAGCTTATTATTTCTGCTTCTTAAGGCTATTATGCTTAGTGTCATTTGCCCTCCAATTTTTTCTGCTCAATTATTGTCAGTAAATTTTGTGCAATTTCTTTTGTTGTTCCTTCTAAAATTTCACCTTTCCTGTCAAATTTTGGAGGAAAAGATTTGGCTACATAAGTTGGAGAACCTTTAAATCCTATAAAATTTTCATCAATTTCTATTTTTTCTTTGTTTAATATTTCTATTGGAATATTGTATGAACGAATATATCCTTTTATCGAATAATTTCTCGGTTCTTCTTCATTTTTTATTACACACATTACTATTGGATATTTTGCTTCAATTTCAATAAAGCCTTCATCTGTTTCTTTTGCTATTATTATTTTTTCTTGATCTGAATCAATTAATTTGTTTACAAAAGTTACTTGTTCTATACCTAAATGTTCTGCTAAAGAAGGAGCAGTTTGGGCTGTATCTCCATCTATTGCAAATTGTCCGCATATAATTAAATTAAAATCAGGGATGTATTGTTTTATTGTACTTGCAATAGTCATACTTGTTGCAAAAGTATCTGAGCCCGCAAATTTTTTGTCACAAATTAATATCCCTTCATCTGCTCCTTTTGCAATTGCAATTTTTAGCAAATCTTTTGCTTGTTGAGGTCCCATTGATAAAGCAATAATTTTTGTTTCAGGAATTTTATCTTTAATTTTCAAAGCATATTCCAAAGCAAATTCATCATATGGATTAATTATACTTTCTACCCCTTCTCTAATCATGGTACCCTTTTCGGTCCATTTTATGTCTTGAGTGTCTGGAACTTGTTTTAAGCAAACTATAATTTTCATCTTTTTATCTTATATTAATTTGTTTTTTAATTAAATCATCAAGAGAATTAGTTACTAATTTACAGGAACATCCATTGCTTTTGATAAAGTAACATTCATTAATGTTCCGGGTTCAAGTAAAACTTCTCCCCCTTTGTTGAAAATATTGTATATACTTTTTCCTATTAAATAACCTCCGCCACCTATTGTGCCTCCAATTGCGCACAAAGGAGCTGTAATTACAACAGGAACTCCTCCTAAATATGCTAAACCTTTGTCTACTCCAAAAGTAGTTGAATTTACTATAATATCCTTACTTTTGCTTGCATCTTCTTTAAAAGCTTTTCCATAAGAGGTTCCTCCTGTTATGTAGCCTTCGTAATTAATTTTGGGACTACCTGTCATGTATGCAAAAACAGGTATTTGTTTCCCTACGGGAGTAACTATATGGTCAAATACTAAAAGAATTTTAGCTTCTTTTACAAACATTCCTGCTTTTTGCATTTTTCCTACAGTTCCTCTAACAACTGTTCCTGCCGGTAAAACTATATTGTCTCCTACCATTATGTCTGAAGTTAATGTAGCATTAAATTGATCTCCCATATCAGAGGCAATAGAATTAATTGAAGATTCTAGTCTAAGTGGAATGACAGTTCCTGCAGGAATTCTTTGCGAGGAAACTTCTATTTTTACAGGTTCATTGTTTATTGGCTTTTTGTTTAATGTTGGCAGCTCAATTTCTTCTAAAACAGGAAGTTCTTCTTCTTTTTTTACTTCTTGTACTTTGACTTCTTCTGTTATTGTGTCAGTAACTTTGTTCTCTTCTACCTTTACATTGTCAATTCTTTTCTCTTGAATTTCTACAGTTTCTCCACTTTCTGTTACAGTTTCTTTTATTGTAGTTCTTTCTTGTATAATTTCTTTAACTTCAGGTTTTAATTCCATTAAAACTGCCGGCTCTATGTCTTCTATATTAATTTGTGTTTTGGTAGTTGTTTCTTCTGAAATAGTTTCAATTTTATTATCAAAAGGAGAAGTTTCTTTTGTTTCTTCAATTTGATTTTCTGCCGTAGATTTTTCAGCTGATATTGAAGCTGGTGTTTCGTTGTTAATTTTTACAGGAACTGTTTCCGCTTTTACTGAATCTATATTGTTATATGCAAAAAGTGCTGCTGATGCAATTATTAATGTGTATAAATTTTTCTTTAAATTCATTTTCTACTCCCTAAATTACTTTCAGCTAACAGTATATAATTTCAGTATCAAAAAGCAAATATGTAACCATTTGTTAATACTTTTATTTTGGGCTTTTTATAATCATTTCACAGTTTTTACAATCAAATTCTAGGTTGTATTTTTTTCCTGTTTCATCTTCCAAATATAATGTATCATTGCTTTGGCATTTGTTAATGGCATACTTTAAACAATGTTTTGTTCTCATTAATTCAGCTTCGACAAATCTGTTCGTTTCGTATGAAAATTCTGTAATCTTTGCTCCTCTGTTTTCGTAAAATTTTTTGGCGTAAGAATTGTGGATGTTTGCTTTGTAGTTTACTTCTTTTTCGTAATATGGAATTTTCTTGATTTCATTTGCTTTTGGTCTTTTGTAATTTCTAATGCGTTCTTGCATTAGTAATTCAAGAATTCTTCTGCGTAGTTTATTTATTTTTGATATTGGGATGAATGGTATTTTGCTAAATTTTAGTTCTATATCTTCTACATAAAAATCCGATTCACCTGTTTTTTCTAAACCTGTTATTATATTGGTTTTTGCTTTTTGTGAGTTTTGAGCAGGTTCATAGTTTTTTGTTTCTATAAAAACTTTGTTGTTGTCTTCGTCTATTGCTGTTAAATATTTGTCATCAAAAACAAAATTAACTTTTATTTTTCTTACTGTTTTTGAATTATTGAGTTTTTTGTTAAATTCAAAATCTATATTTCGGTATAATACTACATTTTCTTTTAAATTATCAATTTTGTTAGGGTAAATTTTATTGTCTTCAATTTTATTAACTAAAAAACCATTTATTCCTTTCTCGTCTAAAAAACATAAACCATCTTGAACAGAAAGTTTTTCTCCTTCGTATATAAAATAATTTCCGTGAAGTTTTTTTATTTTTCCTATTTTTTCTCCTATGGCTTTGGGCGTATTAAAATTAAAAATTTCATTTCTTTCTTTTAAAAAATAATTTGTGTAACCTCTATTAAAAGTTTTGTTTAAATTAGGAGTAAAATCAAAAAATATTTTGCCAGAAGATGTTTTTTGGGCGTATTTATCTATTAATTTGCGATAAAATCCTACTACATTTTTTACGTAGTTTTTGTCTTTTAATCTGCCTTCAATTTTAAAAGAATTTACTCCTGCTTTTATTAATTCAGGAATTTCTTTTGAGGCATTAAAATCTTTAAGATTTAAAAGATATTTGTCTTTTATTAAATAATTACCTTTTGCATCTAAAAGAGAGTATTTTTTTCTGCAAGGTTGTGCGCAATCTCCTCTGTTTGCTGAACGATTTCCTATGCTTCTACTAAGATAACATTGACCACTGTATGAAACACAAAGAGCTCCATGAATAAAAGTTTCAATTTCTACTTTTGTGTTTTTACAAATTTCTTCAATTTGTTTTATGGAAAGTTCTCTTGCTAATATTATTCGGTTTAATCCTGTTTTTTCCAAAAATTTTATTTTGCTTAAATCTTTGTTATGGCATTGAGTACTTGCATTTATCGCAATTGGAGGTAAAGGGAGTTCTAATAATCCCATGTCCTGAATAATAATTGCGTCAATCCCTATTTCATAAAGTTGAAAAATTAATTTTTGTGCTTCTAAAATTTCTTTGTCATCTAAAATGGTGTTTATTGTTACGTAAACTTTCACGTAAAATTTGTGAGCATAGTCAATAATTTCTTTGATATCTTCTAAAGAATTAGAAGCATTTTTTCTTGCACCAAAAGCATTTGCTCCAATGTAAATAGCATCAGCTCCATAGTTTATTGCACAAATAGCACATCCTTTATCTTTTGCAGGAGCAAGAAGTTCAATTTTCATTTTACTTAATAATTCCGTTCAAACCATTCATAACAAAATCAATTCCTCCGATGGCTACAAAACCAATAGCTGCAAGAATTATCACAATAAGTCCAACTAAATTTTTGATACAACCCATAATAATCTCCAAAAAACAATTGTAACAATTAAGTTAATTATAACAGAATTTTTGTTATATTGTATATATTGTGAGAGGTCGAAATGTCAAATGTATATGAACTAACGAGTAAAAATATAGACAGAAGTAAATTAACACCCATGCTAAAACAATACATGGATGTTAAAGATAAACATCAAGACATAATTTTGTTTTATAGACTTGGCGATTTTTACGAAACATTTTTAGAAGATGCAATTATCACTTCAAAAGCTTTAGAAATAACTTTGACAAGTAGAGATGCAGGAGAAAATGGAAAAATTGCGATGGCAGGTATTCCGGTTAAAGCAATTCATAATTACATGCAAAAACTTCTCTCAAAAGGCTACAAAGTTGCTATTTGCGAACAAATGGAAGATCCTGCAACAGCTAAGGGACTTGTGAAAAGAGAAGTTACAAGAACAATAAGCGCAGGAACTATTGTTGAACAAGAATATTTAGATGCAAATAAAAATAATTATATTTCTTCCGTAATTATTGATGAAGTTAAAAATAAATTTGGCTTGGCATACACTGATATTACTACAGGTGAATTTAAAATTACCCAATCTGATCTGACAAATCTCGAAAAAGAACTTATTAGAATAGAACCTGTAGAATTATTGTGTAAAGCGAAAAAACAAGAAATAAAAGCTTTTCAAATTGTTCCCGAAATGTTGGCAGAAGTTCCTAAAGCTATAAGAGAAAATTTTAATTGCACAATAATTGATAACAAAGATTTTGATTTTATTACTGCGCAAAATATTATAAAAAAAATTTTCAAAGTAGATAGTTTGGAAGGATTTGGATATCCAAATTACAAATTAGGTTTATGTGCGGCAGGTGCGCTTTTGGCATATATAGAAAATTCGCAAAAGGAAAATATGTCAAAATTTGAAACCATAAAACCTTATAGTTTGGAAAAATTTATGTCTATCGATGCTAATGCTCAAAGAGGGTTAGAATTAACAGCAACTATTAGAGATAACTCTTACAAAGGGAGTCTTTTAAGTTCTATTAATAAAACTAATACCCCTATGGGAGCAAGACTTTTACGAAATTGGCTAAGACAACCTCTGCTGGATACAAAAGAAATTTCTTTGCGTCAAGATAGTGTAGAAGAACTTTTGAAAAACCCAAAAACAAGAATGTCTTTAACTGTTTTACTAAACAAAGTTTATGATATAGAAAGACTTACTACAAAAATTACAAATAATAGCGTAAATGCCAGAGATTATTTGGCTTTAAAAGAATCTTTGTACAATATTCCAGAAATAAACCAAATTTTAAAAGATTCTCAGACTTCATTTTTGAATGTATTCAAAAATGAAAGAAAAGAATTACAAAAACTAGCCCAAATTATTGAGCAAACAATTGCTGATGAACCACCAACTACAATCAAAGAAGGTGGAATAATAAAAACAGGAGTAAGTGAAGAATTAGATTACCAAAGAAATTTACTTACAAATGGCGAAAATTGGCTGAAAGATTTCGAATTACGTGAAAAAGAAAAAACAGGTATAAAAGTTTTGAAAGTTGGCTATAGTAAAACTTTTGGATATTTTATAGAAGTAACTCACGCTAATACATCTTTGGTTCCTTCAAACTATATAAGAAAACAAACATTAACAAATGCGGAAAGATATATTACAGAAGAACTTAAAGATCATGAAAATGAGGTTTTGAATGCTCAAAATAAATCTGTAGGAATTGAATATAATATTTTTTGTAATTTTAGAGAATATACTAAAGAATTTGTAAGTGAATTAAGACTGTTAGCTTATGAAATTGCAGTTTTAGATGTGCTTTTGTCTTTTGCTAATTGTGCAGCTGAATATAATTATACTAGACCTTTGGTAGATAATTCTGATGATTTAATAATTAAAGACGGAAGACATCCTGTGATTGAACAGATATTACCTTTGGGTTCATATGTTCCTAATGATGTGCGTCTTTGTGCAAATCAAAAGAATAAAAACATAGCACAATTTATGATTTTAACAGGACCAAATATGGCAGGGAAATCTACTTATATGAGACAAAATGCATTGATTGCTATTATGGCTCAAATTGGCGCTTTTGTTCCAGCATCTGAGGCTAAAATTGGTATTATTGACAAAATTTTTACTAGAATAGGTGCATCTGATGATTTAGCTATGGGACAATCTACTTTTATGGTAGAAATGCTCGAAACTGCTAATATTTTAAATTTTGCTACGGATAAAAGTCTTATTTTACTTGATGAAATTGGACGAGGAACAAGCACATATGATGGAGTAGCTATTGCTTGGAGTGTCTGCGAATTTATTGCAAATAAAATTCGTGCCAGAGCAATATTCGCTACGCATTATCATGAACTAAATATTATGGCAAATAGTTTTGACCAAATTAAAAATTATAAAGTTACTGTAAATGAAGAAAATAATGAAATAGAATTTCTAAGAAAAGTTGTAGAAGGATCAACATCTAGAAGTTATGGTATTCAAGTTGCAAAGATGGCGGGATTGCCAAATTCTGTTGTTTCAAGAGCTTTGACATTAATTAATCACATTCAAAAAGATAACCAAGCTCAAATAAAAGTTCAAAATCAAAAAAATATGCGAGCTAATACTTCACAATTGTCGCTTTTTGTTGATTAGAAAATTAGTCTTTGATATAATTTTTTTGGATTTGACAACTAAATAAAAGTAAAAATATAACAAAATTTGATGTAATTGTTTTGTTTAACTATATTGCGTGTCGGTGTGGCGGAATGGTAGACGCGCACGTTTGAGGGGCGTGTGGAGTAATCTGTGGGGGTTCAAGTCCCCCCACCGACAATTTTTATTTAAATAAAAATGGCTATTGACTTTAATGTTTGAAATTTTACCAATAAACTAATTGAAAAATTTATATCGTAAAGTTTTTGAAATTACATAAGTTAAGATATCATATATGTCGGTATGGCGGAATGGTAGACGCACACGTTTCAGAGGCGTGCAGAGTAATCTGTGGGGGTTCAAGTCCCCCTACCGACATTAAATATTGCTTTTAACTATTTTGTCCTATCGGATAAGTAGTATTTATAAAACAATATACAATCACCTAATTAAAGTATATACCTAAATAAAAATGCTAAGGTAGATGCTGTTGCAGATATTAATTTTCTGATGAATTTGATATTCCATTAATTTGTGCTTTGAAATCACTTTCATTTGATTTCATAATCATTATATTCTTCCTCTGATAAAGAAAAATCTTTATCTATTACTAAGACTTCGTCATATGTAAGAGCATAGAGCTTATAAACCAAAACATCTATTTGATTTTCGTATTCTTTGACAGCCTGTTGCTTTTCAGTGTTTTTTAAATAGTCATTTGTGTTTGTTATTTTTAATATATTTTCAACTATTTGCTCTAGTATTTTAGATTCCGCTTTAGTAGGTTTATATATTGGAATATTCATTAAAGGTTCTTTATCTATTTGATAATTGTTACCTTGCATTTTCCCTTTATGCTTTAACCAAAAAGCAACTAATTTTGAATTCAAAATTCCTGTCAAGTATTTTAAATTTAATCTATCTGTTTTTATAATAAAAAAAGTTTGTAATACATAGCAGTCAAATTCAACAAATGAAAAAGAAGGTCTAGAACATTTTCTTAAAGAGAGAATTTTTTCTCCTTTAAAAAATTTTTCATCTCTTGCTCTATGTAGTCCATAAGGCTTATTATCTGAAGTAATAACTTCATTATAACGATCTAAATGTTTTTTTAGGTTTGGGTAATTATTCATTTCGTTTATATCTTTAAATTTTGAAGTAGTATAAATTATCCAATTTTGATTGTTATTATTAGTATAATATCTATCTATTTCGCTTGAATTATAAAGAGGTTTAATTATATTTTTTTCAGTCGCAGTTATATTTAACTTGTTCAAATACTCGTTTGTTAAAGCAAAGACACATTCCCCAACTTTAAATTTATTTTCAGAATTTTTAGCACATTTATTATTAATGAAATCTTGTGGAGCAACTATTCCTTGTGCAATTTCGTTCTCATGTAAAAACATTTTAGAGTCTGCAATTTTTGAAAATATTTTTTCATCTTCACAATTATTAAAAGTAATAAACTTATTAATTAAGTCCTTTTTAATTATTATTGTATTATATATAATCGCGTATGGTTCTTCTAAATTAGATTCAAGAAATAATTCTAATTGAGGGAGGGTAATATTATCATCTAGCACTCTAGAATATCTTAGCTCATAATGCTCATTGCAGATTGTATTTTTCCACAATAACATAATCATTGTTTGTTGATCTGCACTTTCAAAAGCGTGATAATTTCCAAAATCTTTATAATCAATAATTTTAGTTTCTTCTAATATTTTATTCCTCATAATAGAAGAGCCAGCTGCTGTATTCCAATTATTAGGAGCAATAAAGTTTAATATCCCATTTTGTTTTAAAATATCTAAACCAAAGCAAGTAAAATAATACCAGATATTCATTTTCCCTTGATAGTATTTCATTCCAGCAAGTTGTTTTAAATTATCGCCATTTTTTGCTTCTCCTAAATATGGAGGATTCCCGATTACTAAATCAAAACCTCCTTGTTCAAACGCATCTGCAAAAACAGTTTCCATGGGAAGAAATTCCTGTTTTCTTTATTTTGTGCAAAATTTCTAATTTTTTCTTCATAGAAATCTTTTTGTTTAATCTTGTATTTCTTGCTTTTACTCATACGACCTCCTTTTTAGGTGTCGTATTAATCACTTAAAACATTTATATAATCAAGTTTTACATTTATTATTTTAATATTAGAATATATTTATGACTGACAATTTAACAAAAGAACAACGTCGTAAAAATATGACAAATATTAAAAGCACTAATACAAAAATTGAAAAAGCCGTTACAAAAGCATTATGGAATTTAGGTTACCGATTTCGTAAAAATGTAACATCTCTACCAGGCAAACCTGATATTGCAATCCAAAAGTATAAAATTGTTATATTTTTGGATTCTTGTTTTTGGCATAAATGCCCTGAACATTTTAAAAAACCAAAATCTAATTTAGAATATTGGGAACCCAAAATAAAAAGAAATATAGAAAGAGATGCTGAAATTAACCAATATTATAAAGACAACAATTGGCATATAATGAGGATTTGGGAACATGAAATTAAGAAATCTAATTTCGCAAATACAATTGAAAAAATTACAAATTTTATAGATAACAACAAAAAATAAGTATTTTATACAGCAACGGATTTTTTATTACTTGGTATATTAGTTATTGTATTCTCTTGGTAACTTTTTTCAATTTCTTCTGCAATTCTTTTAATAACAGAAACACAAACAGAATTTCCTGCTTGTTTATATAGCTTTGCATCACTCATATTCTTAGGCAATTTAAAATCTTTACTAAAACCTTGAGCATTAAAACATTCATGAGGTGTCATTTTACGTATTCCATATTTTGTACTTACGATGCAAACATTATGTCCGCCTTCACCTTGATTTGCTGTTAAAGTAGGAATAACTCCACTTTTATTTTTTCTAACGTATTTTCTTCTCCATTGATATATTGCAAAATTATCATCCATTGCTTCTACAAGTTTTTCGTATAAATTTCCTTTATACTTATCTTTAGTATAGTAATATTTTTCTTCATATTTCCCTTGAAAATTAATTACATCACTTAATTTTGTAGTTAATTTAACCGGTAATGGAAATTCAAAATTTTTCCACTGTTCCTTATTTCTGAAAGCAACTATATAAATACGCTCTCTATTTTGCGGGATATTACCATATTCCATTGCATTCATAACCGCATATTTAACATAATATCCTTGTTTTTTTAATTCATTGATAATTACTAAAAAAGTATTTCCATTATCGTGGCTAACTAGATTTTTAACATTTTCCAAAAATATAATTTTTGGTTTTTTATCTTTTATGATACGTACTAATTCAAAAAATAAAGCCCCGCGTCCTTTTTCATCATCAAACCCCTGACGTTTCCCTGCAATACTAAAAGCTTGACACGGAAAACCTGCTAACATTACGTCAAAATCTGGAATATCAGATGTTTTTACTTCTCTAATATCACGGCAATCTACTTTTAATTCAAAGTTTTCTTCATATGTCTTAACAGGATAAGGATCAAATTCATTAGCATATATAGTTTTAAAGAAACCAGTTTCTTCAAAACCTAAATCAATTCCTCCAACGCCAGCAAAAAATGATGCACATTTAAGCATACGACTACCTCCTTCTAATGTCATTCTATATCAAAAATCGCGGCGCGTTGCAATTAATTTACAATTTTAAACAACTGACTTTTTGCGATTGTCTTCTATAATTATACAGCGTCTTATATCAAAAATGATATCAGGAGAAAGATTTTTAGCATTAACAAATAATTTTTGAAGACTTACATGAGGTCGACGTCCTTCATCTTTTTGCTCTTGAATCGATTGTTTTTTATTGGCAGAATATTTACTAAATTCTTCAGAATTAATTTTTAAATCGTATATATATAGTAAATTATCATCCAGCTTAAATCTTAAATAAATCAGATTGTCGAATTTACATTTAGGCCCAAAAGATGATAAATCTCCATCAAATCTTGAAGTTGCTTTGAATTCTATTTTTTGTTTGGTTACAGGATCCGTTGCGTCGCCACTTTCAGCTCCTCTATTCCACAATAAACCTAAGCAGTAACAACCCATAGGCTCACTTATAGCATCCGGCATATTCATACCACGATGACTAGTATTTGATATATAGGTGTTTAAATCTTTCCATTTAAAATATGCATTACAAGCTTCATTAATTCTTGCATCATCAATTTTAATTTGTCCAAACTTTTTATATTGAGCCATTATAAAAATCTCCATCTATTGCATTTTTATATAAATTATTGTATACAATTATTTTTATTCGCACAATGCAATAAACTTACGAAATTATAAATAATATTGTACATAAGAGATAATTATCAAACTTTTTATTAAAAATTTGTAATGAAAATTTATCTTTCCGAAAAGTTGTAGAAAGGTTAAATGCAAAATACGTGGAGACTTTATAAAAAATATTGTATTTGTTTTGCAGATTAAATTTTTAATGTAAAACGACTTTTACTTTACTTGTGATACAAATTTTAACATTGTAACATTTTTGAGTTGATTGTTTTATTAGTGAAACAGATTCTACACGAAGATCCTTCTTATTTCCAATCTGACAGATACTGTTACTTGAAGGCTCCAGATTAATAACTTCGTCAACATGAAATGTTACTTCTAACTTGTTTCTATTACACTACATGACTTTTATAAATAATATGATAAGTTTATATTTCAAGTTAAATGCTGGTTATATTTATTGATTTATTGGTAATGGTTCTTTTGTATATTTGTCTATTTTTCGTGCGAGTTCAGGTACTTTATCGAACCAGTCAGCCCACCACCAGCATGTAATTGAATCATATATATCGTCTGTACTTGTATATTCTGAAATTTTCCATAATCCTTCTTTAGCTGCGTTTTGATGTGAGCGAACTTTTAAACATTTTCCGAACCAAACAGAACCGATATATAATTCTTTGTCATAACCTATTTTTCTAGAAATATTATTTATTCTTCTAACAAATGCTGCGAATGCTTCTTTGTGCTCTGAATTTGTACCAGCAAATAAAGCATTACTGATTTGGGCACTATAGGTTTCATCACTTAGCAATTTTACAAGCATCGCGTCTGACAAGTTATTTATGTAGTCGGCGTTACCGAGACTACCATATAAGCCTACTGCGGTATTTACTAAATCATTGTCACTTATTTGTTTCATCTCAAGTCCTAACAATTGTTTTTCAATGTTTTGTTGTACTTTTGTGTCGTTGGTTTTCTTTCTAACTTCATTTAGCATTTTTATTTTTGAAGCAACTGACAAATCAGTATCGTTGTTTATTTGATTTAGTAAACTGTTGAAGTCTAAATTTCCGTTCTTTGTATTTTGTTTAATAAATTCTTCCAATTTAGCTTTCTCGTCTTTAGTTGGAGTTTGGCTTGTGCTTGATTTATTACTGTCTGTAACTGTGCTGGAACCATTATTGACATTATTTATTTTATTGTTGATAGTTTCCATTAATGCATCGTATGCTTTTTTAATTTCAGTGTCATTTCCTAGAGTTTCTTTATAGTTATTCATTCTTGTTTTAAGATTTTGCCAATATTCTTGATCTTTGCCCGTTGCTCTTTCAATAGCATTTTTTAGCTCTTTTAATGAACCTTCTGTTAAACCCTTTGCAATTGCATTGTTATTGTTGGCTTTATATATGGCTATAGTTTGGTCTAAACTATAAGTGTTGTATGCATCAGATTTTGATATTTTTGCTTGTAAGGAGCCCAAAGTTCCTATATCAGATGCAATTGCATTTATTGCGTGTGTTTTGAAAGATCCTTTTTCCCCAAGGACAGCATCAGTATATCTTTCAAGGGCTGATATACAGTTATCTTTATCTTTAATGTCTTGATAAAATTCACTAGAAGCTAAGTATTTTTTCAATTCTTCATATGTTTTACCTTGTATCTTTTGTGCTATAAATGTTGCTGTTTCTTTAATAGCATCTTCCGATAATCCTGAATCAGGTATCTTCTTTAAAGCATCTTGAATTGCTGCTTTGGCAGCATCTGCGTTTAATGCTTTACCATTTGCATCGAATCCTGCAACTTGAACTTCTTGTTCAGCTTTTGTTTCTGCTTCAGTTTTAGCTGTTTTTGCCGTTTCTCTTCCAGTTTCAAGTTTTGATACATAAAAGTCAACTTCGTCTGTGCTTTGGCCAGCTTTTTTTATATAATTTCTCAAATCTTGATTTTTTGCAACTATGCTGTTTGCTAAATCGCTCATTTCCTTTTCTTGGGCTCTTATAGCCTCTTGTTCTTCTACTGAAATTTGTGTGTTTACTGAGTAAGGATTTATGCCAAATGTTTGTAGTTGCTGCATTCTTTGAGCAATAGCACTTTTTTTGTTCATAACTTCTTGTTCAAGACGTTTTAGTTGTTCTTGCATGTTTTGTATTTCTGTATTCTTTTCTTCTATTGTATCCAGCTCTGATTTTGCTAAATTTGAATAGAAATTAAATTCTTTTCCATAAGTTTTGGATGGTTGTGCGCTTGGGGAGAAGCTTTTTTCTAATGTTTTGTATTCTTCTTGTAAAGCGCTTATTTCCTTTGCGAGAGCTTTTCTTTGCTCTGAGTTTTTCTCAGTTTTGGCTTTATCATATGCTTGATTTTTTTCTTTCAAAGTTTTTTCAATTTCTTGTAACCTGCTTAATGTTTCTGCTTTTAGTTTGTTGAAACATTCCGCAAAGTTAATTAGATTTGGAGCTTGTTGTTG
>CASDUJ010000022.1 GCA_949283935.1 uncultured bacterium | reverse complement strand
TGGATGAAAATTACAAACCTGTAGAAAATGTAGATTTAAGAGTGAATCAAGACTTAGAAGGTATTAATCAAAAATATATATACGCTGCATTGGATAATATAATTGATAATGTTGCTGGAACTATTAAATGATATATTACAGATGGAATTGTATTTGTAAGGGGCTTGTGTATTTCTCGCATCATATGCAATCAATTTCTAAGACGCGGCAATTTTTTGTTTTAAATCAAGGACAATTTTGTCCACAAGGGACTTGCACGCTCTTTGCGTCCCGTACAGTCGATATATTTTTATGTTTAGTTTGAGAAAACAACTAGTTTGAGAATTTCGGGCAATGTTATTTTTCATTTCCAAGTTGGAAATTTCATTTTTGAAGTTAGCAGTAAAAATAATAAAAAATTTTATCAATGCTTACCAGTGATTAATATGCAATCTGTCATCAATATTAATCATTTTTTGCACAGGCAATTTTGCATCTTTTTTAGGATATCCCAATGCAATATAACAAGGCATTGTGTAGTTATCAGAATGTTTAAGAGTGTTTTTTATATGCTCCAATTCTTCTGTCATGGGAATACGTGTTACGCCAAAGATACCTTCGGCAGTGGCTGCCAATAATATATTTTCAACACAACACCAAATTGAAGCAAATTCGTTTAGAGAACTTAAACATGTAGGGTTCATTAAAGGTTCCCTCAATTTAAAAAATGGTAAAATTAAACACCCCGAGTTGTAAAGCATAGAAAATTGTTTTGGCATAGCAATGTGATACATTCCTCTTTGATCCGAATCTGTCATCCCAAATCCGTCCATCATCTTTTCGCATTCATCATAGCTTGTCATATCTTCCAAGTTAAGAATGCTTAATCGTTCTTTTTTGTCGTTGATAATTACAAATTCCCATTCTCGAAGATGATTATTAGTTGGTGCCTTTAACCCTGCTGAAAGAATTCTTTTTACAATATCTATAGGGATAGGTTTGTCTTCAAAATCACGCACTGTTCTGCGTTTTTCGATTACTTCATAAAAATCCATTAAATTACTACCATTCTTTTTTTGTTTATATATAATTTACTCCTATATCATACTATAAATAAAAGTTAAGTTAGCATGAGTTAGCAAAAGGCTTAAACCTGTCTGTTAAAATTCTTAAACCAACTGTTATTTCATAGTCGATTCCTTAAGACGCGGCAAATTTTTTGTTTTAAAATGACGGATAAATTATGTCCACAAGGGACTTGCGCTGTTTGGTATTTTAAATATATTTTATAACCTTGGCAGGATTTCCCGCAACAATTGCATTATCCGGCACATCTTTTGTTACAACAGAGCCTGCTCCGACTACCGAATTTTCACCTATTGTTACCCCGCGTAAAATTGTTGCTCCTGCGCCTATCCAGCAGTTTTTCTTAATGCGAATGGGTTTACAGGTAATTATTGCTCTTTTGTCTAAGTCATGGTTATTTGATATAAGCTGGACATTTGCTGCAAGCATAGTGTTATCTTCAATGGTTATTGTCCCTGATGCCATCATAAGAGAGCCATTCATAACAACTA
>CASDUJ010000021.1 GCA_949283935.1 uncultured bacterium | reverse complement strand
CCACCATTAATAAGAGAGCGTATTTGCTCTTTTTTTATTAAGCAATGTAGTTATACCCGTTGCAAAGAATTTCCACCTGGCAAGTTTTTAAATTGTAAATAGCCCCCAAAAGAATAACCTCTCGTTTTTTTATTTTATTAGCAATAAATTCATCATTTGATATTAGGGATTTTACTTGATATTTAACATTTTTTGTAATTGCATCATACAGGTAATTACATTCATTATCAAATGAAAGATTTTCCAAAACTGGAAAAAAATGTTCCATAATTTTGGAAAGATTAGGAGATAATGTTTGTAGAGAATTAGATTTAAAGCATTCAATAGCTGCTTTGACAGCCCCACAATTTTCATGTCCTAAAACCATTACAAGAGATACTTCTAAAGACTTTACAGCATATTCAATGCTTCCTATAACTTCAGGTGATAAAACGTGTCCAGCAGTTCGCACAACAAACAAATCTCCAATTCCGACATCAAAAATAAGTTCAATAGGTACTCGTGAATCGGAACAGGATAAAATTGCGGCAAAAGGACGTTGTTTATTTAAAAGAGACATTTTAATTTCTTGCGTTCTATTAGGATGAATGCATTTATTTTCGATAAATCTCAAATTGCCGTTCAACAAAGTTTTTAAAGCTATTTCAGGATTCATAACAATAACCTTTTTAAGCATGATAATACACAAATAGTTAATATGTAAAGAATTGTCAATTGACTAAATTGTAAAAAACTTTACAATTTAGTCAATTAATTATATAAATAAAGTTGTATATAATATTTACAACAAATAAACCATATTTGTTCAGAAGTTGAGAAGGGATTTTTCAACGTAACATTTGGAAACAAGGGAATGAGAAGAATAGAAAATGAGAATAAATAGCATTAATTATTTTGAAAACAAAACAAGGACTAACAAGAGTCAAAACTATACTACAGTGGTTAATCGATTAAATTCTAATCTTAGTTTTAGGAATATTTATAACAAAGATATTTTTTTCTCTAATATAAAATCACATAAATTGTCTTCAAGTAGTTTGTCACCCTCGACAAACAAAATTAAGACTGTTTCTTTTATGGGAAAAACTGTACACATTGTAGATGGAGGAGCCCATGCTGATAACATGAAGCATTTTGCGAGTGCAATAAATTTTAATATCTCAGTCAAAATGCATGATGTTGAAACTAATCCAAAAGATTCCAACACAAAACAACTAAAAAGTTTAGAAGAACAACTAAAAAATTTAAATGGGAATCCAAACTTAAAAGGAGAATATATAGCGATTCCTGCAGTAGCATCTGTGGCTTTATTAAATTTACAAGACCAATACAATAGAGTTATGGGGACAAACAAAACATTAACGCCTCAAAACATAAAAGCTAACAAAACGTCATTAATAGAATTTTTAGAAAAGATATACAAAAACCCCGAAATTTATAGTAAATCAATAAAATATATGGATGATATTGGTCAAGGAAAAGAATATACATATGGTGTTATACAAGAAATAAATAAATTAATAGACAAAGGTGCAAAAGTTTATATACCTGCAGGGCATCCACATGATACAACATTAAAGTGGATGGCTGCACAAAGAGGCTTAAAGCCTGAGTTGTATCATTTTATTGCAACAGGGGAAGACAAAGATCATTTAATTCAAGATATGTCAAATGATATCAAAAGCAAAAACTGGTACGATTTTAATCTTCTTGCATTATCTAATGCAAATGTAGTAGGTTTAAAAGATGTATCGGGAGAAAAAGATTATTTTTTTGCTGCATATGATTCATGCATAACTGATGGAGCAAGAGGTGTATATAATTTTTCACCTATAAGGAATGAAGAAAATGACAAATTAGAAGGTTATAGTTACACAAATACACTTTATGCTGAATATCCATTTGAGAAATTTCCTGCAAATGATGAAGTAGCTAATCTTGTAAAATTTGTAGGTAAAGATGCAGAGAAAGTAATTGCGTCAGAAGATGAAACTTTAGATTTTTTGATTGCATTAGAAAATAATGAAGACACTGATAATTATGCAAACAAATTATATCCGGTAAATGAAATTTTTTCAAAAAATGAAATAATCAGAGAAAAAATGGCACTAAAAGGAGATTATGTAGACAGTTCATTAAAATTATTTTTCAGAAAAAACAAAGATAACAAAATAATATTTCCAAAATGTGATTGTGAAGGGAGCGGAAAGCCTAGTGTTTTATCTATGTGGGGAAGTTGTTTTTCAGTATTTAACGCAATTTCAAGAGACATAAGATTAGAAAATAGTTTTATTTATCCAATAGAAGAAGTTTCAAAAATTATTAATTCTGCCGAAAAATCTTTGCAAATGGGGTTATTAGATAATGCTGAAGGTGAATTAAATCATGCTATAGACGTAGACAAAGCTCTTTCTTTACGTGATCCAAACAGAGAATTAACAGCAAAGCCATTTATTTTGTTAGGAGATTTACATTTCAAAAATGGCAAATACGATTATGCACTTGGATGTTACAACAAAGCTATTGACATATTATCAAAAGCAACAATTAAACGTTTAGATGCAGAACACAGAAGTTTGGACAGTGCAAAGACTCATGGTGAATATTATATTGCAGCAGAGGAAGCACATAAAGAATACAAAAAAGACATGGAATTATATAATTCATCATCATTTATTATGAAATTTTTAATGGGGGGAAAACCGCCCAAACCAGAAGGTCCATACCCTGAAGATAAAAAATATTACCAATTTACACTTGATTATTTAATACCTATAGCAGAGACATTCAAAAAAATTAGTAAAATTTGTGAAATTAAAGGAGAAAAGTTTGCTGCAAAGATTTGCACACTGGCTGCATACAGCATAGAGTACGCTCAATTTGATACGAATGCTGAAGACATAGTAAGAAGAAGAGCTGAAGGAACTCAATTCATTGGGGATTTGTTTCCAACAGTAAAAGAAGATGATTAAACCAAATTTTGGCAACATAAATTAATATATCTAGAAATACTAGGCATGAAATAAGTATTTTATGTTAAAAATATTAATATAATAGCTTTTTTCTACGTTTTTGTGCGAAAATAATTGTGCAAATAGCTTTTTATATGAAGGAGAGTAGATATGAAAGATAAACAATTTTTAATGATACCTGGTCCAACTCCTGTTCCACAGACAGCATTAATTGAATTAGGCAAAGCACCATTGGGACATAGGAGTTCTGAATTTTCCACAATTTTGAAAGAAACGTACGAAAATTTAAAGTGGTTATTTCAGACCAAAAATCATGTTTTCATATATACATCAAGTGGAACAGGAGCTATGGAAGCCGCTTTAGCTAACATTCTTAATCCTGGTGACAAAGTTTTGTCTTTAATAATTGGTAATTTTGGAGAAAGGCTAGCTAAAATTTCAACAACAAGAGGTGCAAACGTAGAGAGAATGCAAGTTAATTTTGGACAAACTATTGATCCCCAAATATTAAAAGAAAGACTTGCACAAGATATCAATAAAGAAATTAAAGTAATAACATTAACTCATAGTGAAACTTCTACTGGTTGTGCAAACCCACTAAAAGAATTAATGGAAATAATCAGAGGACATGGAGCAATTTCAGTTGTAGATGGAGTTACAAGTGTAGGAGCAATGGATGTAAAACCAGATGAATGGGGGATAGATATTCTTATATCAGGTTCACAAAAAGGCTTTATGATTCCTCCGGGTTTATCATTTTTGATGGCAAGCGAAAGAGCAATGAAAGCGTACGAAGAATGTAAATATCCGAGTTTTTATTTTGATTTCAAAGCTTACAAAAAGGCCTTTGAAAGCGATACAACTCCTTACACACCTGCAGTATCATTAATTTCTGCCTTAAATGAAACGTTAAAGATCATGAAAAATGAAGGCCTAGAAAACATTTTTGCAAGACACAAAAGACTTGCTTTAGGTTTAAGAAAAGCAATTAAAGCAATGGGATTAAAATTATTTGTAGAAGATGATACAAAAGCAAGTTATTCTATAACATCAATTTTACCTCCAGATGGAATAACAGTTGCTGATATAAGAAAGGTTTTGAAAGAAGATTTTGACATAGTAGTTGCAGATGGTCAAAATGATTTGAAAGGTAAAATTTTTAGAATGGGAACATTAGGATATGTATGTGAAAGAGATGTGATTGGCGCAATTGGAGCTTTAGAATTAACATTAAAGAAACTTGGTGCAAATATTGAATTAGGAAATGGAGTAAAAGCCTTTTTAGAAAGTCTTATTGCATAAAAAATATACCATACAGGATAGTATCCTCTTTTAGTATATTTTGCTATACTTTATACTAACTTAGAAGTAGAGGATTTTGAGGTTTTCATGAAAAATAATATAAACAAATTAATAATTGTATGTTTTGTAATGATATTGACAACATTTACACAAGTGTCATATGGGAACAGTTATGTTCAAACCCCATATGAAAATCTTGATTACTACGAACTAGGAATGAATGCAATGGAAAAAAGAGAATACACAAAGTCCATTGATTATTTAAAAAAAGCATTGGCGAAAGATCCATCAAACACCTCAATACGTAATAATATTGCTGTTGCATTAACTTCCAGAGGCACATATTTTTATAACCAAGGAATTGATTTGGAAAAAGCAGCGAATGATTACAGAACAGCAATTTATTATTTACAATATTATGGAAAATATGAAAATTCAGATACGATTAATCAAAACATAAATCTTGCCCATCAAAACCTTAACAGTGTTCTTAGCGCACAAAAAGCAAAAACAGACTCATTAAGTCGTTTAAAGAAAGGAAAAGAACTAAGAGGCAAAGGTGAATTAGCGGCATCAGTAATTGAATATATAAATGCGGCAAAAGACCGTCAATATGCATACGAGAGCTACGTTGCATTAGGGGACATAATGAAAGTTTTGACTAATGAATATAATGCAGCATTATATTATGATAAAGCACTTGCAATAAGATCAAATGATTCAAATTTACATTTAAAATTTGGTCGTACTTTATATAATTTAGGTAACATAGATGCGGCTGTGAGAGAATTAGATATAGCTTCAGAAAATTCTAAAACCAAGAGCGAAGCTTTATCTTTGCTAGAAATTATATGGAAGAATAAAATTGCGCAAAATTCCAAAGACCCTGTAGCACAAATGAATTTAGGAGCAGTATATCAAAACAAAGGTAATTTAACTGAAGCAATGGAGCAATACAAAATAGCCCAAAGTCTAGATCCCAAAAATCAGATGATAAGGTTGAACATGGCAACACTATTGCAACAACAAGGCAACTACACCGAAGCATTAGAAATATACAATAATGTACTAAAGAACAGACCAAATGACGTACTGGTAAACACATACAAAGCCTCTACTCTTGAAAAAATGGGCAAGAAGGACGAAGCAATATTTATTTATCAAAACTTATTAGCAAATAACCCAAATAACAAAAACGTAAAAGCGGCTTTGTTGGAAACAATAAACAGAACTCCAGACATTTCGGCACTAAATTATTTATCACAACTTTCGGCTAAAATGCCTAACGATTCAGAAATACAATACAATTATGCATTTACTTTGCACAAAAACAAGAGATACGATGAAGCCTTAGAATATTATCAAAAATCACTACAGCTAAGCGATAGAAACATAGATGCATATTTAAACATTGCTGCAATATACAAACAGAAGAATAACATAGAAATGGCAATAAATACTTTAAACAAAGCTAAAAGCATATATCCAAACAATGATAAAATTTCTCAGACAATAAGCGCATACAAAGACGAGCAATCTTTTTCATTAGTAGAGAAAGCTGCAAAATTATATGAGCAAAAAAAATACAATGATGCAATAATAACATACAAAGCTATTCCAAATCCAAGTGAAGATGTTTATTTAGGAATAGGAGCTTGTTATCAAGCAATGGAAAGATACGATGATGCAATAATTTATTATAACAAAGCAATTGTTTTGGATTCATCCAACCCTACTTCGTATTATTTTTTAGGATTGGCTTATTATTACAAGAAAGATTATAACAAAGCTGAAACAGCTTTAAAAAAAGCATTAGAACTTGATAATATAAACCCAGATATTATTGATGCATATAAAAGTTTAAAATTCGCACAAAGTGAAGAAGAGATGAACAAAGGTATAGCATTGTTTGATACAAATAAAACAGCGGAAGCCTTACAGAAATTTAACAAAGCAATTACATTATGCAATGAAAACGGATATGCATATTATTATAGAGGATTGGCATATGATTCACAAGGAAGCAACAGTAAAGCGATATCAGATTACAAAAAAGCATTAGAACTTAATCCAGATTTAACAATGGGATATTATTCAATGGCACTGAGCTACGATGCAGCAAATAATAAAGCTGAGGCTAAAAAGATGTACCAAAAATTTTTAAACATATCAACTATTGAAGATGAATACACAAAATATGCGAAACAAAGGTTGTCTGAGATATAAATGGGAGAGAAAAATTTAAAGATTGGCAATTTAGAATTTGCAACACATACTTCACTTGCTCCAATGGCAGGAATTACAGACAGTCCATTCAGACAAATTATAAGAGGCTACTCGAAAAATTGTTTAGTATACACGGAAATGTTAAGTTCTGAAGCATTGATGTGGAACAAAGAGCAAGCCATTATTAATAGCGAAGAAATAGAAAAACCGATAGTATACCAAATAGTGGGACACAAACCCGATTTAATGTCAGCAGCAGCGAAAAAAATAGAGAATCAAGCAACAATAGTAGATATAAATATGGGGTGTCCGGTAAATAAAATAGTAAAGAGTCAAGATGGAAGCGGTTTAATGAAAAACCCATCACTTGCATATGATGTAGTACAAGCTGTAAAAGATGCAACGAACAAACCAGTAAGCGTAAAATTTCGACTAGGCTGGGATTTTAATACAAAAAACTACATAAAATTTGGAGAATATATGCAAGAAGCAGGAGCAGCAATGCTAACATTACATGGTAGAACGAGAAGCCAAATGTACTCCGGAGTTTCTGACTGGAATGCAATAAGAGAGCTAAAAAGCTCTGTAGACATTCCTGTATTTGCAAATGGAGATATTAATAGTCTAGAAAAGGCAATAGAATGTAAAAAAATGACCAATTGCGATGGATTAATGATAGGCAGAGGGATTTTAGGAAATCCTGATTTGATATACAGAATTGAAAATTATTTTAAGACAGGTGAAATATTACCTGAAGCAAAACTAGAAGAAAAAATTGCAGTTTTAAAAAAGCATATAATTAAGGAAATTGAATATCGTGGAGAATTATCAGGACTAAAATTTATGCGTAAATTTTACGCACATTATATAAAAGGAGTAAAAAATGCAGCATCATTAAGAGATTTGCTTGTAAGGGAAGAAAACACAGAACGAATAATGAACATTCTAGATGGAATATCACAAAATGGCTAAAAAATATTATGTTTATATACTTCTAACAGAAAAAAACACATATTATTGTGGCTACACAGATAATTTACAAAGACGTTTTCAGAAACATATAGAAGGCAAAGCAGCAAAATACACGAGATCCTTTAAACCAATTAAAATAGTATACTCAAAAGAATTCGAAAGCAAACAAGAAGCTCAACGAGAAGAATACAGGATAAAGAGACTTTCTCGCGAAAAAAAAGAATTATTATTTAAATAATATTTGCACGAAATAAGAAAAATTGCTTTAATAATATTATTCGAAGAATAGGAAGATAAATTGAGTTTTGTAAAATCCCAAATAAATGAATTATTAACAACAGACTCTGCAGGTTTTTTGAAAGAACTTACCAGAGGGCTAGAACCATATTTAGAATATTATTCTTTGCTTTGTTTTGAAAACACAAAAGACTTTATTGAATCTATTAATCATTTTTCATTTTTTACAATTAGAGGTGCTTGTGGAGCTGGAAAAAGCTCTTTTAGAAATATAATAAAGAATTCATTTGCTAGCAACATTAAATTATTTGAATACAATTGCAGTGAAATAACAGAATTAGATGATATATTTTTCACATTTTACAAATTTATGCTTCAAAATCCAATTAAGCGAGAAATATTTAGAAATTTAAAATCAAATTTTAAACCAAGTTCAATAGATGAACAGATAATGAATTATTTAAAGCGCTGCGGAGATATAGTATTAATATTAGATAATTTTGAAAAATTATTAAATGAAAATGGGGAATTAAAAGCAGAAAATATTAAAAGTTTTATTGAATTAATTTCAACACTAAAAAATATAAAAGTTTTATTATTTACCACTACAAATATAAAAAGTTCTCTAGATATACCAGTAGAAAATATAAAAGAAATAAGACTAAATGGACTTGACGAAGAACAAATAAAAGATTTTTTGGCAATTTTTAAAGTAGATGTTCCTCAATCTTTACACAAAGAAATTTACGACCTGACCAACGGTTACATATACTCATTAAAATTTCTTGCCAATTCTCAAAAGGTACTAAATTTACCAATTACAGCAATTTTAAAAGAAAGAGCAAGCACAAATTTACCACTAAACGCTTTTTTAGCAAAAAAGATTATAGCTAAACTTTCTCCAAGCAGCAAAAAAGCTTTATTTTATTTTGCAATTTTCAGGCATGAAATAAATGAAAATATACTAAAAGGCATAGAACACTTTGAAGATGCAAGCAAAGAAATCGAAATTTTGAGAAACTATATGCTACTTGAAGGCGAAAAAAATTACGAAATTAGAGATTTTTTAAAAAAACTCATACTTGAAATAATGTCAGATAGGGAGAAACTAAAATTTCACGAAAAAATAGCTAATTTTTATGCCGAACAAATTCCTATGAAGCCAAACGAAAGAATAATAGAAATCTCCAGAACAAGTATGTACTCAGAGAAATTTTATCATTATAATATGCAAACAAAACTTGCAAAAAATTTTGAACTACAAAGCACACTAACGACAGATACACTTAAGACAAGTGACAACAAATTAGACTCACAGAAAATAAAATACATTGCATCCACAAAATATTTACCTGATTTCGAAATAAAACAAGAAGACGATTCACAAAAGCAAGCATTCAATTATTCCAACAAAGAAAAACCAATAAAAATAGAAATAGACGAAGAGATAAATTTAACGGAAGAAGAAAAAGAAATTTTAGGTAATGATAAAATATTAGCTACTCCAGAATTAAACAAAATGGAAGATGAATCTGCAGAAGAAAATTTTGAATTTAATGAAGAATTTACCGAAAAGCTTTCTGAAATAAAAGAAGAAGATAATGAAAATGAAAAGGGTAAAAATCTTTTAAAGAAAGGCTTGAAATTTTTCAGAGAAGGAAAGACAAATGAAAGCATAAGTTATTTAAGAAATGCAATGAGTTTATTACAAAACAATGATAGTGGAAATTTTTACATTGCAAAATTAACTTTAGCTAAAGCATTGAGTGACAATTTTAAGTACAACGAAGCCAAAGAAAATCTCTTAGAATTGTCAAACCTTGAAATTAACTCTGCTATGAAAACTGATATAATAATTGAACTTGCGATAATAGATGAATATGAACACAAGTTAGAAGATGCTATGGCAAAGTACAACAATGCACTTAATATAGCTCAAAAGGCCAATTTAAAGTCAACTCTTGCCAAAATATATTTTAGAATAGCATTATTATTTGATGATTTAAATGATATGGAAAAAGCTCTTTATCATTATTTACTTGCAGCAACGGATGCTACGGAAACAAACAACAAAATAATATTAGCCTCCGCATATTCAAATATTGCCTCAATATACGAAGAACGTGGAGATACAAACAAAGCGATTGAATACTACAATAAATCTTTGAAAGCTGACGAATTAGCAAGAAATTACGAAGGCCAAGCTAAAAGTCTATCGAATTTGGGAAACATATTTTTTAGCAAAAATAATAATAATCTGGCAACAAAAATTTTTATAAAAGCAACACAAGCTGCCAAAAAAACCGGAGATAAATATCTAATAGCCTCAAGTTACTTGGAACTCGGAGATACATTTTTGCACTCAAGTGACTATAAAAATGCACTAAAAGCATATCTTCTTGCAAAAAGGAACATAGACAGCACAATATCAACAGACAGTAAGAATAAAATAGAGAGACGCTTTGATATGATAGTTGAAGAGATAGGTGAAAACGCATATAATTTTCTTATGAAGGAATTACGGAAAAATGCGTGAAAATTTAAATAAATTAAAAATTTATGCCAAAAACTTTGATATAGATCTTAATGAAGAAAAGCTTAGAAAATTTGAATTATTTGAAAAGTTCATAAGAGAATATAATACTCACACGAATTTGGTTTCAACAAATGATATAAATTTAATTTACGAAAAACATTTTTTTGATAGTTTATCATTCGGAAAAATGTTAAACCCAGAAAGCAAATATAAAATTATAGATATTGGTTCAGGAGGTGGATTTCCTGTGATTCCATTGGCAATAATACTAGAAAAAAGTATTGTTACAGCAGTAGATTCCACAAAAAAGAAAACAGATTTTATAGAGCTGGCAGCTAAGCATATAAATTTGGAAAACATAAACGTAATTAACGCGAGAGCAGAAGATTTAGCACAAAAAGAAAATTACAGAGAAAAATTTGACATAGTAACAGCAAGAGCGCTAGGAAATCTTGCACAAATAAGCGAATTATGCATACCATTTCTTGCTTTAGGAGGAAAATTTATAGCATACAAAGCTACAAAAATAAAACAAGAACTAGAAGAAGCAAATAATGCAATAAAAATTTTAGGAGGCAAATACACCGGAATTTTTGAGTACAATATCGCAGCAGATGAAAATTTCGCGAGGAATCTTGTTAGTATAACAAAAATATCAACAACTCCAAAAGACTATCCAAGAAATTTTTCAGCAATAAAGAAAAAACATTTATAGAAGTAATATGAAAATTTTTTGTAATAATGAATTAATATCTGATAACGCTATAATAGCCAAGAGTTTTTTTGAAAAACTTCTTGGAAAATTCTTTAGTAGCAAACCTGTAATTCTAGAAAATTGCAATTCAATACATACAATTTTTATGAGAAAAAAAATAGACGTAATATTTTTGGATAAAGATAACAAAGTTATAAAAAAACGCAGTAATATTCTCCCAAACAAGATAATCCTACCAACCCACAAAGCGAAAAGAATAATAGAATTTCATGCAGGATTTATAAAAAGTGCTAAAATAGAATTGAATGATAAAATAGACGTAAAAGAATGAAAAAAGAAATTTCTATAAAAGAAAGGTTAAAACTTCTGCCAGCCCTTCCAGGTTGTTACTTAATGTACGATAAAAACGATAATATAATATACGTAGGAAAGGCGAAAAAGCTTAAAAATCGGGTAAAATCATATTTTTGCAAAACCCTTGATACCCCAAAGTTAAGAGTAATGGTACCACAAATTGTAAGATTTGAATTTGTGATAACTGATAGTGAAATCGAAGCTTTGATTTTGGAATCACATTTAATAAAAAAGCACAAACCCAAATATAATATATTGTTAAAAGATGACAAAAAATTCCCTTGGTTTTATATAACTGAAGAAGAATATCCACAAATACTAATAACTAGAAGAAATAAAGATGCTCCCAAAAGGGGAAAATATTTTGGCCCCTACACAAACTCAAAAGCAATGTATGCAACTTTAGAACATTTAAAGAAATTATTTCCTTTAAAGCAATGTAAGTCACCTCGTTTTAAAGATAGACCTTGCATATATTATCAAATAGGTAAATGTTCTGGTCCTTGTCAAAAACTAATTAGTCCAGAAAATTACCAAAAAATAGTTGAGCAAGTAGAATTATACTTATCTGGCAGACAAAATGAATTAATTGAAGAATTAAAAAAACAAATGGAAATTTGTGCAAAAAATGAACAATTCGAGAAGGCAGCTTTATACAGAGACAGTTATTTCAATATAAAACAAGCACTTGAACGGCAGAAAGTAGTAGATGACAGTTTAAATTTGTATCAAGATATAATAGGTCTTACCCAAGATGAAATAAGATTTGTAATCTCATTGCTAGAAATTCGTTCCGGCAGATTAATAAACAAAAAATCTTTTGAAATAATCAAAGACGAAACATCAATAGCAGAAGAAGCAATAACATCATTTATGAAGAATTATTATATTTTAAAAGACAACGATTTACCAAAAGAAATATTAATTCCACAAGAAATTAATAAAGAAGAAAATGAACTTTTTGAAAATTGGCTAGGGCAAAAAAGAGGCGGGGGAAAAGTAAATATTATAGTTGCCCAGAAAGGCAAAAAGCATGATTTAATTGAACTTGCTAAAAAAAATGCGGAAGCATATCTTGAAGAATTAAAAATAAAAGACATAATAGAGCTACAATCTGAATGGAATTTAACAGGAAGTTACATAAAAGAGAAACTTGGATTAAAAAAATTTCCACATGTAGTAGAATGTTTTGACATTTCACATTTTCAAGGCACAAACACAGTAGCGAGTATGGTAGTATTTGAGGATGGTAAACCTTCAAAAAGTAAATATAAAAAGTTTAAGATTAAAACCACAGAAGGGAAACCTGATGATTTTTTATCAATGTTAGAAGTAATGACAAGACGCTACACAAGATTACTGAAAGAAAATCAAGCACTACCTGACTTGATAATTATAGATGGAGGAAAAGGACAGCTAACACAAGGAGTAAAGGTACTAAAAAACTTGGGAATAAAAGAACAAGATATAGTTTCATTAGCGAAAAGATTAGAAGAAATATTTATCCCCAAAGAAAAACTACCAGTAATTTTACCATATTCAAGTCCTGCGTTATTTTTCTTTCAAAAAATTAGAGACGAAGCCCATCGTTTTGCTATAACATTTCATAGAAAACTTAGGGAAACACAAGCATTAAGCAGTATATTAGACAATATTCCTTATCTTGGAGAAAGTAGAAAAAAAAGACTATTTGAAAAATTTAAAGATATAAAAGGTATTTTATCAGCCCACGAAAATGAACTATCAGAAGTTATAGGCCCAAGAGCAACAAAATCTTTAATAGAGCGCATAAAATCTTTATAGTAGAGAAATCAGGGAAATACATGGAAAAATATATAGAAGAAACAATAAAATTTGTAAAAAATAAATTATCAGGCGAAATAACTGGTCATGACTGGTGGCATGCATACAGAGTCTGGCAAAATTCTAAATTAATCTTAAGAACAGAACAATCTGCTAACAGATTAATAGTGGAACTTTCTGCACTTTTGCATGATATATCGGATTGGAAATTTAACAATGGAAATGAAAATATAGGATGTGAAATAGCAGAAGAATTTTTAAAAAGCATTAAAATTGAAGATAAAATTACAAAAAAAATTACAGAAATAATAAAAACAATATCATTCAAAGGCGCAAAAGTAAAAACTCCTATGAAAACTATAGAAGGAAAAATAGTACAAGATGCAGATAGATTAGATGCAATTGGAGCAATAGGAATTGCAAGAACATTTGCATATGGAGCATACGTAAAACAAGAAATATACAATCCCGAAATTAAACCAAAACTTCATAATAGTTTTGAAGAATATAAAAATTCAAAAAGCACATCAATTAACCATTTTTACGAAAAATTACTACTTCTATCAGAACAAATGAACACAAAAAAAGGGATAGAGCTTGCACATAATAGACAAATTTTTATGAAAAAATTTCTTAAAAAATTTTTTAGTGAATGGGAATGTAAAAGTTAATAAAATCCCGCAACAGGGTGATTTTTATATAATTTATTTGTATAGTAGAATGAAGGAAAATTTGACTTACAAATGAGAGGTTTACTGATGAGAAAAATCATTATATTTTTATTTTTTGGAATCATATTTTTTGCTCAAAGTACATATGGAGCAATTTGCGATAATTTAAGTCAATACACATTACGTAATGGTCAAACAGTGATAATTAAAGAAGTAAAAGATAATCCCATAGTAATAATAGACACATTTATAAAAACAGGTTCAGTTAATGAAAATGATAAAAACAATGGTGTAGCACATTTTTTGGAGCATTTATTTTTCAAAGGGACAACAAAACATAAAAGAGGCGAATTTGAAAAAGCAATTGAGAGCAAAGGTGGAATTTTTAACGCAGCAACAAGCAGAGATTACACTCATTATTATATAAAAATAGATAGCAAACATATAGATGATGCCCTATCATACCATTCAGATATGTTGTTAAACATAGCGATTCCGGAAAATGAACTTGAAATGGAAAGAAAAGTAGTTTTAGAAGAAATTACACGTTCTATGGATAATCCAGAAAACAAAGTTTTTGATAACTTTCTTAATATAATTTTTAACGGAAATTCATACAGTCGTAAAATTTTAGGAACAAATGAAATAATATCAAGTATTTCTAGAGATGAAATCCTAGCATTTCATAATCATTGGTACAAACCATCAAATATGGTTACGGTAGTTGTAGGAGATGTAGAAGCAGAAAAAATACTGCCTAAAATTGCAAAAAACTTTAAATGTACAAATTCTCTGCCAAACAAAGAATTAAAAACAAACGGGCCCGAGGCTCCAACACCTAGAAAAATAAAAAATCAAACAATAATTGAAAAATCTGATATTGACACAGGATATATGGTAATAGGCTACCCCACTGTTGGCATAAATAATTTAAAAGAAGCATACGCTCTTGACATAGTAGCATCAATATTAAGTGGTGGACAAAATTCAATATTGTACAAGGTTTTAAAAGAAGAGGAAAATCTTATTATAGATGCAACAGCAGGGAACTACGAACTTAAAGATGGAGGAGTATTTTACGTAAGTAGTAATTTTGAACCTCAAAATTACAGCAAAATACTACAAAAAATTAAAACAGAATTAAATAATTTAAAACAAAAACCAATAGATGAAAACAAATTAAAAATGGTAAAAAACTCAATAAAAAGACAATATGAATATGCAAATGAAGGAATAGCAAATATCGCTAATATGTTAGGATATGATGTTGCAGTTGGAAATGGAATAAAAGACTATTGCAATTACATTCCTACAATAGAAAGCATAGATTCTGAATTTATTCAACAAACAATAAAAAAATATTTTATTGAAGAAAATCAAGCATTATCTGTTTTACTACCTAAAAAAAGCACAAAGATTTCTCAAAGCAATAAAATAATAGAAATAAACAATAGAAATAAAATTGACGCAAAGCTAATAAGCGAACACAAAAACATAAAAAAATATAAACTAAAAAATGGCGCCACCTTACTAGCAGAAAAAACTGACTCCAACAACGTAATAGGAATAAAGATATTTTTAAAAGGCGGATCTGTTATAGAAGAAAAAGATGGAACAGCAAGTTTACTTGCAAATACAATTATGAAAGGAACCAAATCAAGGAGTGGTAAAGAATTAGAAGATGCCCTAGATAACATAGGAACAAACATTTCAGTTGCAGACAATTTTGAATATTTTGAAATTTCTATGAAAACTACAAAAGCAGACTTAAATCAAGCATTTCTTTTATTAAAAGAGATTTTAGAAGAACCAGCATTTGATGAAAAAGATATAACCAATGCCAAAAAAGATGCAATAAACAACATAATAGCAGCCAGAGATAATCCACAAAATTTAGCATTTGAAAATTTTTACGAAGGAATATACGCTAACTCGCCATTTTTAAAAACCGGTAAAATACTAGAAAAATCTATTCCTAATATTAACAAAGAAGATATAGAGAACTTACACAAAAAAATTTTTGCTGCAGAAAATATGGTTATAAGTATTGCAGGAAATTTTGATGATAATGATATAATTAACAAATTTTCAACTTTAACTAATCCAAAAGGTCACGAAGCAATTAATTTAGAAATTTTAAAAGCAAATTTATCTCCTCTTGAAAATAATATAATAAAAAAAGAGGGGAAAAATGCAAAAGGCTCTTGGTTAATACAAGGATGGCAAACAAAAGGATTAAGTACAAATGATTTTGTAACATTAAAAGTAATAAGTACATATTTAGGTTCGGGATTTTCTTCACAATTATTTACTAATTTAAGAGAAAATAAAGGTCTAGCTTATGAAGTCGGAGCATCTTCAGGAAGTAATTTTAACAGTGGAATTATTTTTATGTATATAGGAACAAATCCAGAAAATTTAGATGAAATTGAAAAAGAATTTGCACGAGAAATAAATCAACTAAAAAGCAAATACATAAGCCAAAAAGAACTATGTGATTTAAAAACAATGCTAGTAGGAAGGATTAAACTAGCCACCGAAACAAATATGTCAAAAGCTTATTTGAATGGATATTATGAATTTTTTGACAAAGGCTACAGTTTCAGTTATGATTATCCGGAGTTAATACAAAAAGTAAGTGTTCAAGATATACTTGATGTTGCAAATAAATACTTTAGTCAGCCTTACGTAATGAGCATTGTAGCAGAAGAAAAATATATAAATAATAATAAAGGGAAAGAATAGTGAAAGTTAGTGTAAAAGTACCAGCAACTTCCGCAAATTTGGGGCCTGGATTTGATTGTTTTGGTCTTGCGTTACCAATACACAATACAGTTACAATAGAAGAACTAGTTGATCCAAATGAAGGAATACAAATAAATGTTTTTTCTGATGAATTTGACATAAGTGAATTTCATATACCTACAGATGAAAGCAATATTGTGTACAAAGCAGTTGATTTATTGTTTACATACATTGGGCAGACTCCAAATTCAATGCGAATAAATATATATTCTGACATTCCATTAGCAAGAGGCTTTGGTAGTTCAGCTTCTGTAATAGTTGGAGGTTTAATGGCTACCAATGAATTGTTAGGTTCACCAGCAGACGAAGCTACGTTAATCTCTATTGCTACAGAAATAGAAGGACATCCGGACAATATTGCAGCAGCGATGCTTGGAGGTTTTGTACTTTCTTCTGTAGAAATAGATGGAAGTGTTACAACCAGAAAATTACCATGGCCTGAAGATTGGAAAATTACAATGTGCGTACCTGATTTCGAGCTACCCACATCTATTTCTCGTTCAGTTTTACCTGAAATGATTAGTTTGAAAGATGCTGCATTTAACGCAAGAAGAACGGCAATGATGGTTGAGGCAATAAACAAACAAGATGCAAAACTTTTCAAATTAGGAATGCAAGATAAACTTCATCAACCATACAGAACTAAATTAGTACCAGGATTAGATGAAATAATGAAAAATTTACGTCACACAGAAAATGTTTTAGGTACAGCATTGAGTGGTGCAGGTCCTGGAATAGTAGTAATTACGCAAGGTTCAAATACAGATGAAATTAAAAATATCATAAAAGATACTTGGGAAGAATATAGCGTAAAAGTAGAATTAAAAACAGTAAATGTAGAAACAAATGGCGCAAAATTCTTATAAATTGTTGTTTATAAATTAAATACGGTGTATGATAGTAATAGTTAGAGAAGAAAAAAATCATGAAGCGAATATCAGCACTTGAACTTGTAGGGAAAACTATATTAGATGTTGATTTGTATAATATCAACGGAGAGCTTTTGTACCCTGTAGGTACACAGCTTAATCCTAGTTTGGTTATGCAAATGAACTATATGCAGTTATTTATACAACCTGAAAAAAAGAAAACTAAATTAATTGACGATGATTATGAATTAGTAGGCGAACCTGAAATAAAATCTATTATACCGGATGATGTTACAGAAAATTTAGTAGGTAACACAAAAAAGATTCTTTACGATGCACTAGATGGAAAAAAACCAGATATAAACATTTGCGAAGCTACACGAGATATCATATTAGATGAAGTTACAGACAAACTTGACAAAGCAGAATGTATAGGTCAGCTTAGAGTATTTGATCATTATACTTATTCACACACAGTCAACGTTTCGTCTATGTGTTCTGCTTTAGGAATTATGTTAGGTTTTAGCGAAGAGGATTTGAAAAAATTGGCTCTCGGTGGATTGTTACACGACATTGGCAAAATGAGAGTATCAAAAGCAATTTTAAACAAGCCTGATAAACTTACGCCTGAAGAATTTAATGAAATGAAAAACCACACAATTTATGGTTACGATATTATAAAAAAAGAACTAAGATTACCAGAAGATATAGCTAGAGTTGCGCTTGAACATCAAGAAAAATATGGAGGTCTTGGTTATCCTCATGGCTTAAAAGGGAAAGAAATTCATTTATATGCTCAAGTAGCAGCTATTTGCGATGTATACGATGCACTAGTTTCTCAAAGAGTTTACAAAAAAGCTATTCCATCACACGAAGCAATCAAAATTATGCTTTCTGAAGGAAGTCGTTCATTTAATCCATTTATGCTATACAAATTTATATATTTGGCAAATTACAAAGATACATCAAATCTTATTACTCCGGATGGAATGGAAGAACTTACTCCTGAACAAATCGAGAACATGGATACTACAGTTTAAATGTTTTGTATATAATAAGTGAAACTGGGTGAGGTTTATATGGGATACATTTGGGTATTTTTAATAGTAGTTTCGATAATTGTAGCGATTATAAACGGAAGAATACAAGAAGTTACGCAGGCAATTATAGACAATGCAAAATTAGGAGTAGAAATATCAATTTCTTTAATAGGAATTATGGCATTTTGGCTTGGAATAGTAAAACTGGCAGAAAAATCAGGAATTATAAAATTTATAGCAAAACTTGTAGAACCAATAACGAACTGGCTTTTTCCTGAAATTCCAAAAGGACATTCTGCATTAGGAAATATTGCGATGAATATTTCTGCTAATGCACTAGGAGTAACAAATGCAGCAACACCTATTGGAATTAAAGCTATGCAAGAAATGCAAACATTAAATAAACAAAAAGATACTGCAACAAATTCCATGGCAACTTTTCTCGCTATAAATACAGCAGGTTTTCAAATTGTACCTGCATCTGTGATTGCTATATTAGTTGCAACAGGTTCAAAAAATCCAAGTGAAATAGTTGGACCTACAATATTAATAACTTTATTCGGAACTATTATTGCAATAATAGCAGTAAAAATTTTACAAAATTTTTTCCCCGTAAAGTCTGTAGGAGAGGAAAATGATTAAAGAATTTTTAAATTGTATTTCTCTCTACACAATACCTGTTATTTTATTAGTAATTCTTATTTATGCATTATTTAAAAAAGTTTCAATATACGAAACATTTGTATCGGGAGCGAAAGAAGGTTTCAAGGTAGGAGTAATGATAATTCCTTATCTTGTTGCAATTCTTGTAGCTATTGGAATGTTTCGAGCATCTGGAGCCATAGATATACTAACAGCATTGTTGGCTCCTATTCTTAACAAAATAGGTATGCCTGCAGAATTACTACCTCTGGCGATAATTCGTCCACTTTCAGGCAGTGGTGCTTTAGGTATTATGGCAGAAATTGCTTCTGAGCATGGAGCAAACAGTTTTATAGCCAAAATGGCAGCAGTTATGGTAGGTTGTAGTGAAACTACATTTTACGTATTAACTGTATATTTTGGTTCCGTAGGCATAACAAAATTCCGCCATGCTTTATGGGCAGGACTAATAGCTGATATAGCAGGAATTTTAGCGGCTGTAACTATTAGTAATATAATATTTATTTAGGAGAATTTTATGGAATATATTTATTTACTTTTTGCAATAATTTTAGGTTTTGTAATAGGTTTTTTGTTGGGTAAATTATCTTCGGAAAAATCAAAATTAGAATTAGTAAAAACAAAAGAACAACTTAAGAACAAAGAAGAAATAATAAAATCATATCAAAATATAGAAGAAATAGTAAAAGAGCAATTTACAAATATTGCGAATAAAGCTATTATAGAAAAGCAATCAGATTTAGCCAAAGAAAATTCCAAAATTTTAGAGCCACTCAACCAAAATATTGAAGCATTTAGAAAAAGATTGGAAGACTTCTCAAAAGAAGGGGCCAATAATACCGTAACAATCAAAACACAAATAGAAACACTATTAAATGAAAACAAAATTATAAAAAACACAGCTAATGAACTTACCAAAGCTTTAAAGGAAAATGCTCAATCACGTGGAGAATTTGGAGAAATTATTTTAGAAAATATTTTAAAAGCTTCAGGGCTCAAAAATAAAAATGATTTTGGAGAAGAAGGTAATTACATAACACAAACAGGCTATAGAGATTTAGATAATCCTACTGCTCCTTTAGTAAGACCTGATGCAATTGTTTTCTTTCCCGATAACAAACACATCATAATAGATTCAAAATTAGCATTGAACGATTTTAAAGAATTTGCCAATTGTGAAAATGAAGAAGAAAAACAAAAATATCTAAAAAATTTTTACAACCAAGTAGAAAAAATGTCTGATTCTTTAGGAAACAAATACAATAATCTAGATGGTCTTAACACACCTGATTTCAAACTTATGTTTATTCCTATAGAAGGAATTTTAAGTTATATTTTATGTAACACAAAACTTTTGGAACATGCTAACTCAAGAAATGTAATAATTGTAGGTCCTTCTACACTTTTAGCAACATTAAGAATAATAAATTATTGTTGGGCGCAAAAAAATCAAGCAGAAAACATAGCACAAATTCTTAAACTTGGTGAAAGCATGTATTCAAAGTGCAGAATACTTATTGAAAAGATTGAAATTTTAAAGAATCGTTTTACAGCAATAGAAGACTATTTTGCGGAGGTAATGTCTCCTTTATCAGGTAAAGGAGGTTTAACAAGTTTAGTTGATAAATTTATATCATTTGGTTTAACACCTGTAAAAAAAATACCTGAAAAATACTTGCCTGCAGATGAAGAAGAATTTATAAGCGAAACAAAAAAAATTGTCACATAAAATTTTGTAAATTTATTGTAACATTTTACTTAAAAAACTAAAGTTTATTATCAAATATGTCGATAAATTGGATAAGAAATTCAAGAGGAAATATTATGATAAAAAACTATTCAAATAACAGTACAAATTCAAATTCAGTAAGTTTCATATTAAAAGCAGCCAAAAAGAGAAGAATTCTTGCCATGGACAAAGCAAAAGAAGTTCAACAGGAACTTGGACTTGCCCCTTTGTTAGTAGCATTGAAATAATTTTATATTTTAAATAAATATGTTATTATAAGTGCAGATAAGAAGTTACCTGCACTTTTTAAGCAAATAAGGAGGAGAGAATTATGAATGGAAAATTAATTTTGACAGGAATATGTGCGTTAACAATAGGTTTAGCCATAAACAATTTTGCAGTATCTGACGCTTTGCCAAATTACAAAATTGCAACAGTAGATGTACAAAAAGTTGTTGGAAGCTCTAAGGCTGTTAATAATTTAAAAGCAGAACATAAAAAACAAATAGAAGATTTGACAAAATTTGTTGTGACAGCAAAAACTAATTTAGATAAAGAAACAGACGTAAACAAAAGAAAATCACTAGAAACCAAGTACAACAAACAATTAAATGACAAAAAAGAAGCAATTGATAAAAATTACGCAAAAAAATTAGCAGAAATAGACAAAGATATATCAACTGTAATTCAAAAGGAAGCAAAAGCTAAAGGCTTTGATATTGTTTTAGCCAAAGGTATAGTTCTCTATGGAGGGGAAGACATAACAAATGAAATAACAAAAGCAGTTAAATAATCATATCAAAACCAATAAAAAGCCGAAACACAACTGTTTCGGCTTTTTATTTATTCAATCATTTTTAATACATCGTTTAAAAGTTTTTCAAATTTTTTTTCTTTTTCGTAATCTCTTTTTCCATTTAAAAGATAACAAATAATTTTATCTTTTTTTATTGTTCTCATCATAGGCTTAGTTTTAACAGCTAACATAAATTACTCCTTTACAAGCAAAAGCAAATTATAGTAACAATTCAATTAAATACAACCAGAAAACTAAAAACAATTTAGAAGATATTAGCATTTTTTTATCTTACATGCAAAAAAAACAATCAAGGAAACTTTAGATTTTTTCGCAATTACCTTCCTAATGTTTTTATAATTGATTTTATGCAATCTTGATTTTTAGCATCAGGATTTCTATACAGCAAACTTGAAAGTGTAGCATTTGCATTCGAAAGTTTGTTATTACGAATGTAAAGATTTATTAAATTACAATATGAATGTGGATTTTTAGGTTCAATTTTTATCAAATTTTTATAGTATATTTCTGCATTTTTTAAATCATTACGATTAAAATATATAGTAGCCAAAGCCAAATTAGCATCCTTATTGTTCCTATCAATTGTCAAAGCTTTTTTATAATAAGAAATTGCCTCATATTCTTTATTCATGGCTTTGTATGTATTAGCAACATTTATGTAACCTATAGGATTGCCAGGAACTGATTTTACATAATCTAAATTTTGCTGAAGCTTTGCACTCATTCTATCAACTTTGTTTCCTAATACTTTATTAATAGAATTTGAAGTAGTAGAATATGGATTTTTATCAATTTCATACAAAGCTTTTATTGTATTTTTGTCACTATTTGAAAGATTTATTCTATTAGATTGCCCATGCACATCATAAAGAGAATACATTACGTCATTTTTCGAATCACTATGCCCCCAAATTCCAAGCATATGCCCAAATTCGTGCAATGCAACATTGTACACATCTGCCGCAGTAAGCATTTTGTAATTAGGTCCTAAAGTATACAAAGTAACTTGTACTTTGTCTATATATCCATTTTTACTTGTATGTTGAGTAAGCCCAAGAATTTGATTTTCAGTTTTCTGCGCAACTCCTTTAAAGACAATTTTAACATCAGCTAAATTTGGATCAACTGTATATGCAAAACTGATAAGCCCATCGCTTGCCTGTTGCCAACTACTTAAAGCACTTTTAGCCGCATCAATATAAAAATTTTGAACTCTATAAGAATTATCAAGATAAATTTTTAATGGCATTTTATCCAAATCCCACGTAACAAGTTCCCCATTAGAAGTTAAAGCTTTTTTTAGATAGTTATCGCTAGAAGCAACAGAATCTGATGAATTTTGTTTAGGTTTAGTAGAAAAATACATTTGATCCAAATACATGATAGCTTGCTGAGAATAATCGGCGGCAACAGAAGAAGGCGCAAGCTGTATCACATAACCATATTCTTTTCTAGCTTGTTCGTAATTTTTTAGATAAGTTAAAGTTTGTGCGTAGAAATATCTGCAATTTGCATTATTGGGGTCTTGGGTCAAAGCCTGCACAAAATAAATATTTGCTTGTCTGTAATTTTTTTGGGCAAAAGCAGTTTTTCCCATGGTAAAATAATCAGCAGCATTTATTGAATTACTTAAGGCAAAAAGTACTATTAAAACCAAACTAAATATTTTTCTCATAACAAAAAGATACAACATAAATGAGAAGTAATCAAGAAAATATGGTATAATATTGGAAGGATTTGAAGGATTGCTAATGCAGAACAATTATATTAACTATGCCCACAAAATCATAAAAGAATTATGCGCCAAAAATCTATTGGCCCAAAAACAAGGTTACGGACCGTTTTCTGCAGCAATTTGCGGCCAAAGAGGAGAAATTATTGAATTAGCCCACAATAGTGTCGTTAATGACAACTGTGCATTGAATCATGCAGAGACTAATGTGATTAGAATAGTTCAAAAAAAATTTAATACCTATGATTTATCAGCTTACAATTTTTCTCTATGTATAACAGCTGAACCTTGTATTATGTGTGTGGGAGCAATTATGTGGTCAGGGATAAAATCTGTATACTTTGGTCTCCCTTCTAAAGAAGTAGAAAAGATAACAAGTTTTGATGAAGGTTACAAACCAAATTGGATAAATATTTTTGCACAAAAAGGAATTTCAGTAACTGGTAATATAGAAGTAGAGCAATGCAAGCAAATACTGCTTGCTTATGTTAAATCAGGAAAACCTATATATAATCCTCATTAAACAGATCATAAAAATGATAAAATTGAAAAGGATATTGTACAGTAATATTTTCTAAAAATTTCACAAAATCATTTTGTAATATTAATAAATCTTTCTTTTTATTTTTATAGGTAATGGCAGGTTTATTTAAAATGATTTTATAAAAATTTTTACGAGTTTTAAGACAAGAAACAAAATATATGGGTACTTCAGTCAATAAAGCAAACTTAAATGTTCCCAGCGGAAATTTTACTTTTTTTTGCAAAAAATCAGCAACAAATACAGCATTGGAGTTTTGTGCCGAAATTCTATCACCTGCCATAAAAGCAATTTCACCTTTTGAAAGTTTTTCTTTTATTTCAATAGCCGTATCAATACCAATATTTTCAACGGGATAAACTGATATAGGAGTATCAGCAGAAATTTTTTTTAAAAATTCATTAAAAATTTTCGTTTGATTTTGTTGCAAAAATACATTAACTTTCATATTAGAATATTTAAAACTAGAAAACAAAAATGCGCGCATAACATCAATATTGCCAATATGATTACAAATAAAAAATACTCCTTTATTTTGTTCAAAATCATTAAAAAGTTTTTTAGCATCTAAATCAGATTCAAAATAAATATTTTCACACTTAAATTTACCAGAAAATATTTCAATCTTATCTGAAAGTGAATAAGCGTAAGACAAATAATGTTTAAATAAATTAAAAAAAGAAGGTTTTATTTTTGCTTTAGTAAACGCAGATAAAACAAGAAGATATTTTTCAGAGTACATCCTAATTTCACTAGCAAAAATAAAGGAAATAAAAGCAACAAAAAAAACGACAAAATCCAAACAAAATTTTCCTAAAAATTTGTAAATAATCCATAAAATATATAGACGTAATTCGCCAGCCGAACGTTCTTTTATATTATACCAATTTGTCATTTTGATTTTTCCTAATAACAATAAAACTAAACAAATAAGAAAAAAACAATCCCACTGCCAAAGCAAATCCAATGGAACTGACCAATTTAAATTCTGTAAAAGCTAACAAAGAAAAAGAAAAAATAGTCGTAACAGCTGACAAAAATACTGCATCTCCCGCATTACGCGAGCCATTGAACCTAAAAATAGAATAATCAATTCCAAAACCAATAATTAAAAACACAGATAATAAATGGAAAAAATTTATTTGCTGATGAAAAAAAGTAGGAATAATTAATGTGAGACAACTTGCAATACAAGATGGCAATACAAGAATCAATGCATTTTTTATATTAAACACAAACGTCAAACCTAATAACATTACCAAAAAAGCTGGCAATATAAGCCTCAAGCATTTTTGACTGCACTCACTTATAATTCCGGATAAATCCTTTTTGAGATTTATAGAAATAATATTGGGATTGTTAGTTACAATAGAAATATCAGGAACATTTTCAAGAATAACTAAAGACGTGTTTTTTTTCACAAAAAAATCATTTAAAAATTTATATTCCTCAGGTTTATATACAAAAAAACTGACATTTTTAATATTTTCCAGCAACAATTTTTTTTGAGAAATGTCTAGAAAATCCGCATACTCAAAAAGCTTCTTTTTGTATAAATTAGATATTAATTCTACATTCTCTGTCTGTCTTTTAACAGATGGAACATATTTAGAAAAAGCTTCAATTTTTGCATCAGGATAAAGTTCCAAAATACTATCAATTATTGATTCTTCTAACTCTATGTGTTTTTGAAAATTTTCTTGTCGTGAACTTTTTACAAGTAAAAATTTTGTATCTTTTTGCATTAAAACATTATATAAATTTTCCGCAACTAATAATTTTTCGTTTGGTTTATACATTAGAGTGATATCATTGTTTATTTTAAACATCGGAAAACCAATTAGCATAATAAACGCAGCTAATGCAAATATTAAAATAGAAAAGTTTTTACTAATAGAAAAATTAAATTTTGTAACTTCATTTAGGTTAACTGCACCTTTAAAAAACACAGGATAAAATAAAATAACAATTAAGTAAACACTAACAAGCCCTGTAATAGTAAAAACAGCAATTTGTTGAAGCAAAGAGATTTTTGAAAAAAACAAAATCCCGAAAGCACAAATAGTAGTAAATAAGCTTACAGTGAGACTTTTGGAAATTTTATGTATAATTTTAGTTGGAGAAACATTTTCTTTGTATTCAACAAAAAAATGCAAAGAATAATCTATGCAAATTCCAATTAATGAAGTAGAAAAAACAAATGTCAATATATGAATGGAACTAAAAAAAATAGCCGACATAGCATACCCAGCCAGTATTGCAAACAAAATCGAAAGAGAAACAGCAACAATAGGCTTGAAGGACTTAAAATAATAGAAAATTAAAGAAAAAACAAAACATACAGAAACCAAAGAAACAAAATTAATATCTCTTGCAGAAGTTTTACTCGCAAAATAAGCATGAACAGGAGCTCCTGAAATGTATATTTTGATTTCATTGGTATTGTATTTATCTTGAAGACGAATTAATTTTTCAATTTGTTTATTAAGATTTGCTGGAGATAATGATAAATTTTTGTCAAAATAATATGAAAAAACGCTATAAAATTTATCATCTTTGTCAAAAAACAAATAATTGTTTTCATTAGAAAGATTAGCAAAATAATCAGTTAATAACATAAAAGGATCTTGAGCTAAAGGCAAAATTGTAACAGAAGAGTATAAAGGATCATATAAACTAATTTTTTTTTCAATAACGAATTTATCTAAATTATTTTTGGATAATTCTTTTCTCAATGATCTTGATAAAAAATTAATAGGGTAATTTTTATACAATTCGAAAATTTCTTTAAAATTAGGTCTAACAAATGGCATATCCATATTTTTAATTTCATCTTTTATTGCAAAAGTAGTTTTTAACAATTGATCTTTGCTAGAAGCTTCAACAGTAAAATTAATTTTTGCAGAACTTTTATTGGCTAGATAAAAAATTACAGAGCTTTTTTCGTTATCAGGCAAAATTGCTTTTAAAATATTAGTTTCAATAATTGGATGTTTTAAAAAACCAACAAGAATTAAAGAGAATAAACAAAATACAAATACAATCTTATAAATATTAAATTTTTCCATTATTGCCTTTCTGAACATGTAAAATTGAGAGTTGTTATATCTCCTCCAATAGTTTTAATTTCAATTGTTTTGATATAACTATTGCCTGATATTTTTAATTTATCAATTACCTCTGCCGTAGCAGTTTCACGTCTGGGAATAAGACCTAAGCTCCATAATAGAGAATTTTTTTCAAAATAAATATTGAAATTTTTTTCTAAATCTGAATAATTTTTATTTATTATAGAGTTTACTACTCTGTTTATTTGTTTGTTAGAATTAGAACTATAAGATACAGTTGATTTAACAGGGTATAAGGTTTCAAAAATTACTCCATTGTTTCTATCAAAAACAAAATTACCACCTGATTTTAAAGTCATTGCAGAATTAGCAATAAATTTTTCTTGTGTAAATTTACAAGACACATTTTTAATTTCAGGTAAAGATTTCACAACAGAAGAAACATTAGATGGCTTATCAAAAACATCTGCCAAAACTTTAGGTGAAAATAAAAACAAAATAAGAATCAAAAAAATAATTTTATACATAGTTTTTTACTCCTTCTAAAAGTTTTTTGGGCGGAGTGTATATTGTTGTATAAGTTTTTATGTCTATACATATCTGCATGGTTTTTGCTTTCAGCATTTTTTCATTGGTATTCGCATCATATATTTCATATGAAATTATCAAACAAGGATCATATTCATTCAATATAGCCTTTATATTTATTTTTTGAGCAAATCTGCAAGGTTTTATGTACTTTATTTCCAATTTTGCTACAGGATAAGCAATATTTTCGGTTTTCATATCATCATATGTATAGCTTAACTTTTCCAATAAAGCACATCTTGCATCTTCCATATACTTAATGTAATTTCCATGCCAAACCACTTGCATAGGGTCCAAATCATAAAATGGAATATCTTTTGTTATTGTTGCTGATATGTTCATAATTTATCCACCGTTTCTATTTTTTGTTTGAATTTTGTAAAATTTCCTGAAGAGTAAATTTCACCATTTTGATTTAAAAATTCAAAAGTCACAAAATTATGTTGATTTATCAATCTCAGTTTAATAATCGTATCTGGCAAAATTACATTGGAAAATTTAATTCTTTTTATTTGCCAAACTTTTATATCTACTTTACAAAAAGTTTCTATATATTTTTGAGCAAAATAAAGTTGTACAACCCCTGGAACAATAGGAAAATTTTTGAAATGTCCTTCAAAAAAATTGCAAGTTTTAGGAAATAACATTTCAATTTCAGTCATTTTTTCAGAATAAATAACCTTCGTTACTAAAGGTAAAGAAAGTTTTGTAGAAAACACTTCATTTAAATAGTTAATATCAACTTTTCCTCTTTCTGTTTTGGGAATTTCGTATAAAAATTTCCAACGAGAAGGAACAATTTCAACAAAATTTAAAAGATATTTTTTTAATTCTTTTTTTATTTGCAAAATTCCGTGCTCTAAAAAATATTTAATACCTAAATCTGACAAAACAATAGCCACACAAAGCTTTTTAGAATATTCAAAGCAATAAGAATTTTTAACAAATTTACATTTTGCTAAATTTTCTTCCAACTCAATTAATGAAACTCTTTTTTCTGTAATTTTTACAAGTCTATCAATTCTGCCTCGCAAAATAAAATGATTTTCATCCAGAATTTCAGCTTGATCAGACAAACAAATTTCATTTTCAAGAAAAAATGGAGAATTTACTACCAAAGAATTTTCTTTCAAATACAAATTGACTTTACGAAACTTAGTAAGATATTTGTCTGTAGATACAGCCTTAAAAGCAATATTACCTGTTTCTGTAGAACCATAAATATCTATTATATTAATTTTCTGATTTTCAAAATATTCATGTGTGGATTTCGGAAGTTTATTTCCAGCAGAAAAAATTAATAATTTGTCAATATTTAACTTTACATTATATTTTTGTAAGGTTTCTAAAAAAGATGGAGAAGTCACCAATATACTGTTATCCCTTAGACGTTCTTCAAGTTGTTCAGGAAATTCAATTTTTCGAGTATCTATAATAAAATTTTTTAAAAAAGATAACAAAACGTAAAAAGTCAAAACAAACATGTGTGCAGGGGTTGAAGTAGTAAACACCAAAGGACTTTTGGGCCAAAAAGATTGAAATTCATCATACGTATCAATTCCTTCTTTTAAAATAACTTCCCAATTTTTTTTTATTAGTTTAGGAATTCCTGTAGAACCAGATGTAAAGAAATTAACTTCAGATAAATTGGGAATTTTAAATTTAGAAAGTTTCTCAGCTTTTTCGGTAATTTTTTCAGGCAAAATATGTTCTATTGTTAGACAAGATAACCTTTTTGAATCTGTAATTAAATATAAATTTTTCTCCGCAAAAATTGCAGCCCAAAAATTTATTATAAAATCAAAATGATTTTCACCAAGTAAAACGACGTTTTTTATTTTTTTGTTTTCAAATTCTTCTTTTCTTTTTAAAATATATTGTTTTACTTCTTTTAAAGTTAAATCACCAAAAGAAGTTCTTAAAGCAATATTATTATCATTTTCAGGTGATAAAAACAAATCAAAAATACACATATATATTATACTTTATCCCTTTTCCGCAATATTATTCTTACAATATATTCTACTAAAAAAAATATTCCTATAAGAACATAAGAAATAAATCCATTATACAACATCCAGATTTCGTCAGACATAAAAGTTGTAATGAAAGCAAAAAATACATTAACTGCCAAAAAACAAGACCAAACATAAGTCAGTTTTCTTGTATAATTTTTGGTGAATTCATCCAATTCTTTTCTTTCACATTGTTTTGCTATTTTCTGTATAATAGTTTCTTTTCGAAATAAAGAGGAAAAGAAAAGCAAAAAAATAAATAAATTAGCTAAAATAGGATATAATTTCAAAAATTCAATTCGCGAAATATGGAACAACAGAATTATTAGTAAAGTAAAAGTAGAAGGGAAAATTTTTTTTAAATTCATAATTACTGCATAAGTTCATAAACTGCATCTACTACATCGGCAATAGTTTTAATTTGTTTAAAATTTTCAGGAGAAATTTTTTGTTGAGTAATACTTTGCAATTTTACAGCCAAATCAACTGCATCAATACTATCTAATTCAAGATTTTCAAACAAATCAGCATCTTTTGAAATTAAATTTTTATCAATCTCAAAATCATCGACTAAAATATTAGTTAATTTATTAAATATTTCTTCTTTAGTTAAACTTACTACCACTAAATCTCTCCTGCCCTTTCTCTAACAAAATCTGCAAGTGTTTTTACAGAATAAAAATACTTCTTGTTATCCTCTTTATTAGAACTTAAAGCTATATTATATTTTTTTTTCAAAGCCATACCAAGTTCAAGAGCATCAATACTATCCAAACCTAATCCATCTCCAAAAAGAGAATCATCATCATTTATATCTGCCAAAGAAATATCTTCCAACTCTAAAGATTCAATAATAAGCTTTTTTATTTCTTCTTCCAAACTCATAAGAATATCCGCAACTACCCTCACAATAAATTTTATCTTAATCAAATCTACAAGTCAATTTTTAAAAGCTAAATACAAAGTAAATTACTTCCATTCAGCTGAAATAATACATAAATCTTCATTATTCAAATCATTCTTTAAATTATGGATTGAATTATTCGCATTAATTTGAACAATTGATTTAACCATCCCACCATATTTAATTTCTTTTTTGTAATTAATATCTAATCTTGAAAGTTTTTTATTTTTAATAAATTCAATAGGTAAAGTCTCAAAAGCCCAAAGAAGGTAAGTAGCATTGTTAACATGTTCATTTACATCAATATCGTTATATCTGATTTCAAATTTTTTTTCAGAAGATATATTTGTAATCAATGGAATTTTGTTATATTTCAAATCATCTTCTTTTTTTTCAAATGGAAACATTTTATTTCTAAACACTTCTAAAGGATTTATCATGGCTTTTGTTTTTAAATCGACCAATCCCCATGTACTTGCAATTTTTGCAAGACAATTGTCATTTTCATCATATACGTGAAAATCTCTATATGCAAAAAGTTTATTAGCACCACGGGGCTCAGTTTTGATTTGAATTTTTTTTAGATTTTGTGGATAAAGATAAAAATCCATAGCATATTTCAACAAAAACCAACCATAGTTACTTTGAGTAATTTCGTTATAACCAAAATGCAAATCATCAGCATTTTTAGCCGCAATATCTTCTAAAAACTCAAGCAAAACAGCAGGTTTTAAAATGCCATCCAAATAAATTTCATGATATTTAATTTCGTACAATTCACTAAACATGACTAGATTTTAACACATAAAACAATGAAATGAAAAATTTCAAATAATCCTGAATAAAGTGTAAATTTTTTTAACTTACTTTACAAAAAGTTCAAATAAATATAAAATCAGAATACAAACATGTGGAAAGCATGGGTGAAAGTCCCTCACTGGTCCGCAGCCGTAAAAGTCGGAATACCATGTTTGGAAGTAAATTAGCTACGAGACTAGGAGATTTGTTTATGGAAAAAGTATTAAAGAGAGACGGAGTTATTGTAGATTTTAACTCTGCAAAAATTACTGATGCAATAAAAAAAGCATCAGAGGTAACAAAAGAATTTGACACTCAAACTGCAACGAAATTAACAAAAGATGTTGTAAAAATTGTTGAAAAACTTGTAAAAACAAAAGAATCAAACTTAAAAGCACCAACAATTGAAGAAATTCAAGATGCAGTAGAGCAAGTATTATTATCTTCAGATTATAAAGCAACAGCAAAATCATACATTTTATACAGGGATCAACATAACAAACTTCGTGATTTTACACAAAATGCGAACATAACTATGGTAGATGAATATTTAAAACAACTAGATTGGCAAATAAATGAAAATTCTAACATGTCATATTCTATTCAAGGTTTAAATAACTACATTGCATCAAACATTAGCAAAAATTATTGGCTCAATAAAATTTACCCTGCAGAAATAAAAAATGCCCACCAATCAGGTGCCATACATATTCACGATTTAAATATTATATCGGTTTATTGTGTAGGATGGGATCTAAAAGATTTACTTATTGAAGGATTTACTGGAGTAAAAGGTAAAGTTGAAAGCGCACCTCCCAAACATTTCAGAACAGCATTAGGACAAATGGCAAATTTTTTGTACACAATGCAAGGAGAAAGCGCAGGAGCCCAAGCATTTTCAAATTTTGATACACTACTTGCACCATTTGTAAGATACGATAATTTAGATTACAAACAAGTAAAACAAGCTTTACAAGAATTTGTCTTTAATATGAACATACCGACAAGAGTAGGATTTCAAACACCATTTTCTAATATTACAATGGATTTGACAGTACCAAGTTATTACGCAAAACAAAACGTAATAATAGGTGGAGAAATAATGGAAGAAACATATGAAGAATTCCAAAAGGAAATGGATATGATAAATAAAGCATTTTTTGAAGTAATGATGCAAGGAGATAATTCAGGAAGAGTTTTTACATTTCCAATTCCAACATACAACATAACAAAAAACTTTGATTGGGATAATGAAAATCTTAAAGGACTTTGGGAAATGAGTGCAAAATACGGAATTCCATATTTTTCGAACTTCATTAATTCTGACATGAATCCCGAAGATGCAAGATCAATGTGCTGCAGATTAAGAATAGACAATAGAGAATTAGAATATAGAGGAGGAGGTTTATTTGGCTCCAACCCACTTACAGGTTCTATAGGGGTAGTTACTATTAATTTACCGCAAATAGCATACATTGCAAATTCCAAAAAAGAATTTTTTAGTCTTTTAAAAGAAAGGATGGAAATAGCGAAAAATTCTCTAGAAATAAAAAGAAAACTCCTAGAAAGATTAACTGATAATAATTTGTATCCTTACACAAAATTTTATTTGAGAGATATAAAAAATCGTTTCGGAATATATTGGAAAAATCATTTTTCTACAATTGGATTAATAGGAATGAATGAAGCATGTCTAAATTTATTAGGAAAAGATATAGCAAGTCAGGAAGGACATAGTTTTGCCATAGAAGTTATGAATTATATGAGAAGGATAATAGTAGACTTCCAAAAAGAAACCGGCAACAATTATAATTTGGAAGCAACACCTGCAGAAGGAACAAGCTACCGTCTTGCAAAACTAGATAAAGAAAACTACACGGGAATTATATGTTCAAATGATAAAGAATACTATGAAAAAGGTGCATCGCCTTATTACAGTAATTCAACTCAATTACCAGTAAATTATACAGATGATATATTTGAATTACTAGATCATCAAGATGATTTACAAACAAAATATACCGGCGGTACTGTAGTTCATATATTTGCAGGCGAAAGGATTTCAGACAATGAAACTATGAAAAATCTAGTAAAAAAAGTTTGTAGTAATTATCATTTACCTTATTTTACATTTTCTCCTACATTTAGTACTTGTCCTAATCATGGATATATAGCAGGGGAGCATAATACTTGCCCAGATTGTGGAGAAGAATGTGAAGTATACTCCAGAATTGTTGGATATATTAGACCTGTAAATCAATGGAATAAAGGCAAACAAGCAGAATTTAAAACGAGAAAAACATTCAAAATACAAGAAGATTGCAAAGTATGCTAATAGGCGGACTACAAAAATCATCTTTGCTTGATTATCCTGAGAAAATTTCTGCGATAATATTTACTCAAGGTTGTAATTTTAGATGTGGCTACTGTCACAATCCGGAACTGTTAAATTTAAATATTAATACATCGGCGCAGATTACTGCGCCGGCTTTTTTTGATTTTTTAAAAACAAGACAAGGAAAACTTGATGGAGTAGTTATTACAGGAGGAGAACCTTGTATTCAAAATGATTTAGCCGCATTTATTAAAAAGATAAAAGAGCAAGGATTTTTTGTAAAATTGGATACAAACGGAACATTTCCTAAGAAACTAGAGAAATTAATTAAAGAACATCTTATTGATTACATAGCTATGGACATAAAAGCTCCACTTGAAAAATATCATAAAATAACAGGAACAATAATAAAAGAATCAGACATAAAAAAAAGCATAAAACTTATTATGCAAAGTGGAATAAAATATGAATTTAGAACAACAGTAATCTCCTCTCAACTTTCATTTGAAGATTTAAAAAGAATTGGTGAATTAATTGAAGGAGCAGAAAAATATTATCTACAAAAATTTATTGCATCAAAAATTTACAACAAATCATTAACAGACGAAAAATCATACTCTCCTGAAGATTTTAAAAAAATAATTGATTTTTTAAAAACAAAAATAAAATTTGTCGGACTAAGATAAATTTAGAAACATTTTCCTAATTTAATACCTAAAAATACTGCTAACAAACAAAAAACTATACTTAACAATGAATAAAAAACAGCTAAAATATAATTGCCATTTTTCAACATTTCAAAAAGTTCAAAAGAAAAAGTACTAAAAGTAGTTAAACCTCCGCAAAAACCAACAATAACAGCTATTTTCAAAGAAGAATTTTCAGGAAACTTTTGCAAAAAAATAGCAAAGGTAATTCCCAAAATGAAACTTCCTATAAAATTAACACAAAAAGTCGAAACAGGAAGCGCAAAAGGTATCAAACGAGTGCAAAAAACACTCGTAAGATACCTCAAAGCTGCTCCTAAACCACCACCGACAAAAACAGCAAAAACATTGAAAATCATTTTGTAAATATCCATCCGCAAGAAAGATCAATCTTTAAGGGGTGGTCTAATTTAACATAAACTACATCTCCTGCTTTAAGATTTATTTTACCACCTTTAAATATTGCCCGTAAAATTCTGGCAATCCAATTCCTTTTAGGAGTAGTATCAATAATTCCATCAAATTTTGTTTTTTGCCCAATTGGAGTAGATATCAAATTAGTTTCAACAATAACTTTACCATTTCTGACAAAATATCTACCAACTAGAACTTCTTGAATTTCTCCGGCAATATTACTTCCTTCTAATAATAAAATATATCCTTCCTTAGAAATCAAGTTCTTGTTTGCAGTAGTAAGAACAATTTCGCCTTCTTCATTTGTTTGAGAACTTAATTTATCAACAAGAGCTATAGGCAGCAAAGTTCCTTCAGGAATAATACCCATAGGTCCTTTAACTTTAGCTTCAGGAATAACAATGCCTTCTCCTTTTTTAGGTTTCATAGCTTCTGCTAATTTTTTATTCGGATTTAATTTAGCCTCTTCTCTCATTTTATAGACTAAAACAGCTAATTCAGCTCTGGTAGCATTTTTCATTGCAGCAAATTCTTTTTCTTCTCCAGGTATCTTAGCAGTTATACCAAGAATTTCTGCTTTTGCTGCAGGCACTACAAGCCAAGATGGAATATCTTTAAAATCAGTATAATTTTGAGACAAAACTACCATAGCTTTAGCTGGGGTAATTGGCCTTGTTTCTAATGCATTTATTGCAACACTGACAGAATGGGCTTTTGTAACATATCCGTCAGGATCAAAATTTTTAGCGTTACCATCTATTAACTCAAAATAAACAGCTCTTTGAATCATATCATATGCCCAATGAGAATAGGGAACATCTTCAAATTTGATTTCAGTTTTAATGGGAGAATGTTCTTGAGCCAATGCCTTTATAACCATAGTAGAAAATTCTGCACGATCAACTAAAGAATCTGCTTTGAAACTACCATCAGGATATCCAACAACCACACCTTCTTTTGCCAAAGTTTCAATTTCTTTATACGCCCAATGGTTTTCGTTTACATCAGGAAATTCTTGAGCGAAAGAATTTAACGCAAAACTTAAAACCAAAATAGGTATTACTAAAAGTACCAAAAACTTTTTCATCACTATTCTCCTATACTTTATAAATTATTCTTCGTCTTCATCGTCAATTTCATTCTCAAATGCATCAACTACTGCATCAAATTCAGCATCATCTTCAATTTCTTCAAATGTATAGCTATCTTCTTCTTCAATTAAACGCATAATTATAAGTTCTTCTTCTTCATCTTTGGAAAGAGGAGAACCATCATCACTTACTCTAATTAAAGCTGCATAGTCTTTATCTTTTACAGTAAAAACATCAACAAGCTCAAAACTTTGCAATTCTCCATTTTCATCTTTTGTTTGAATAATATTTGATTCTAGTTCTTCCATACTAACTCTCCTTTTTTATTGTATCTAAATATTCTTGCAAAATTATTGCTGCAGCTACCATATCAACTTTTTCTTTTTGACGAGTATACTTAACTCCTTGATTTCTCAAAATTTCTTCTGCTTGATAACTGGTCAATCTTTCGTCTACTAATATAACATTAATATTAGTTTTTTGTTCAATTTTTTTTGCAAAATTTGAACAATCTAAAGCTTGTTCTCCAAAGTCGCCATTCATCATTAGAGGTAAACCGGCCACTATTTTGTTAACGTTGTAAATTTGGGCTATTTCGAAAATTTTTTTTATAGCAACTTCTTCTGGCATACGCAATATAGTTTCAAAAGGTTGAGCAATAATCAAAAGTGGATCACTTAAAGAAATGCCTATTCTTTTTTTCCCTATATCTAATCCTAATATTCTATTCATCAAAAAACATTCCATCCCATTTTTGCTCTAAACTACGTAATAATTCATATGCTTTCTCTTTTGAGAAAGAATTTTTGTTTTTGCTTTTGGCCATCAAAAAAGGATTTTGAGATTTATCTTCATTTTCTTCAGCAATTATATTTGCCAAATATTGTAAGATAGAACGTCTTAAAACATCTTTTAGAAACTTCATTTCCCCATTTTTAATAGCTACGGAAAGATTGGCAACAATGTTAGATCTTTTTAAATCTTTATTTAAGTAAAAAATATAAGCTGCCTCCATGAGCATTATTGAATATTCTTCAATTTTTTCAGGATTAAATATGTTGAAATAACGATCATCAATTTGGGCTTCAATTTCTAAAAAAATTTGATTAAGTTCTTTATCTTTTATAGAGCACAAAAAATCTATCAATTGTTGAATTTCTCTGTTATCATCATACTCAAAAAACCAAGTATCAAATACTTCAGATTCATACAAAAACTCATATAAATCTTTATCAAAATTACATATGTTTTCTGTTAATAAAGAATCATAATCAATTGAATCAGATTCAATATCAGATGTATAAACACTCCAACAAAGATATTCGTAAGGTATAGGTGTGCCTGATAGGTTATTTACTTTTTCTGCATTTAATAATTTATATTTAGCAATAGATGATGAAATGGGAACAACAATATCATTAGCCTTAAATCTACTAATAACTTTTTGAAAATCATTTGAATTTATTTCATGTAATCCAAAACAATCCATTATTCCATCTGCAGAATTAATAACAACACTAAACATCAAAATTTTATTGTTTGTTGTAATTCTACTAAAAATTAAACCTTGATTTCCACAACCATCAATTTGACTAATATATGCCTTGTAAAACTTAGAAGCTTTACATATTTCATTCTCTCTTAAATTTATCATTTCTTCGTTGGTTATATCAACTCCTGAATTTTGTAGTTGATTCAATGCTTTAATAGCTAATTTTTTCAAAAAATCATTTTCATTTGCAAGTACATAATTTTTCAAAGGCTTTACCGCTAAATATGATTTAGAATTAGCAAGAATTTCTATTACTTCAGATTTTACCTCATCTGATAACCTAATTCTAAGACAAGGGGATATTATATTTGCTAGTTCATCTCCCGGAAAATCATCTTGAAGAGATTTTATAAGTTGAATTTGCTCTTCTTTTTTTAGAGAAAAAAGAAAATCCAAAAAATCAATTTGTGCTTCAGGATTTACCGTAGCAATTTCTAAAAGACTTAATGTTTGTTGATCAACTACTGAATCAAAATCTTGCATACAATTCATCAACAAAGGTACATCAATTTTTCCCCCAAATGTTCTCAAAAGTTGTAAGTAAATTTCCTTTTTAGAATCAGAAATACTTTTATCTTGCAAAAGAGTCCATATATGACTTTCTACTGATTCAAGTGTAGCAAAATCAGCAAGAATATATTTTACAGCTTCTAGCTCCAAGTCTGTTGTTGCAACTAGTTCTTTCAAAAGAATTTCTATAACAAAATTGTTGTCTTGAATTAAATTAAGTTTCTTCAAATTAGCCAAATGAAGGGCAGAGGTGAAATCATCTTCCTTTTTGTAGCTTTTAATTATATCAAGAACAACAGCTCTTATTTGAAGTTTGTTAAGTTTATCTGTCATTATTTATCAGTTGCACTCCATAGAGAAGCCAATATTTTTTTTGCTTCATCTGAAGGAATTCTATCTTCTAAAATAAAATACTGAACCGCAATCATTGTACACTCAGAACAAATATTAACTCCAGGACCTTCAATCATTTTAACAACAAGTGTATTAGGTCTACCGCAAAAAGAACAATATACCGGTTTATCTGGGGTATAAACTCCTTCCGACTGATTTGTTATTTTTTCTTCTTGATCTTTGTGTTTATCTTTTCCTCTCGCTTGTGCCAAAGAAACAACTTTTTCTTCTTCGTCAGACATTTTTTTCCCCACGTGAACTACCACGTTAATTATAAACTACTTTTAAAATATGCACAAACATATTAAATTTATTCTTTACTAAATTAAAAAAAGAGAATAGAATAGAAAAGGACGTTATACATAAAAATAAGAAGAGGTTTTATATGAAATTACATTGGCAAATACTTGTTGCTCTAGGATTGGGAGCAAAACGCAATTGGCATATTTTTATTGCGCTAATTTTAGGTGTTGTAGTTGGTATTTGCTTTCCTGCTTCCAGCTATCCTCTAGTAAACAAAATTTTGGTGGTAGTTGGACAAGTATTTATTAAATCTATTCAAATGATTGTTATTCCATTGGTCGTAAGTGCCATTATAGTAGGAATTGCAAGCATGGGAAATTCCAAACAACTTGGGAAAATTGGTTTAAAAATGATTTTTTATTATGGAATTATAACAATTGTAGCAGTTGCAATTGGTTTTAGCCTTGCTTTTTTAATAAACCCAGGTCTTGGCGTTAATGTGTTTATTCCAAACAACGTAGCTATGGCTGCACAAAATAGTTTTGAAGCAATGCAAAAAGGCGGGCATGGAATTTCTCAATTATTACTAGGAATGATTCCTCAAAATCCATTAGAATCTCTTGCTAAAGGCGAAATGGTTCCATTGATGGTTTTTTCAATTATTTTTGCTCTTGCTCTAGCTAATATAGGCGATATAAGCAGACCTATAGTATCTTTTTTCGAATCAGTTTTTGCTACCATGATGAAAATTACTGATTGGGTTATGGTGTTAGCTACACCGGGAATCTTTGCCCTGACTGCTACTGCCGTATCTACTTATGGAGTTCACATATTTGGGAATATAGGCAGTTATATACTTACTTTTGTACTAGGAGTAGCTATACAAATTTTTGTAACATATCCACTTGTGTTAAAGCTATTTACTAAAGTTAATGTTTTTGCTCTATATAGAGCAGTAGCTGAAGCATTAATGGTGGCTTTTGGCACGGCAAGCAGTTCTGCTACACTTCCGGTAACAATAGCTTGTTGTGAAAGACGAGCCGGAATTTCTAATAAAATTTGCAGTTTTGTTCTACCTTTAGGCGCAACTATGAATATGGATGGAACTGCAATGTTACAATGTATTGCTGTTGTATTTTTAACTCAAGCATACGGAATTCCATTAGATTTAGGTATTGTTTTCTTGATAGGTTTTCTTGCAATTATAGCTTCAAGTACATCTGCTGGTATCCCTGGAGCCGGACTTATTACGATTGCTTTAATTTTAAACAGCTTGGGCTTGTCTCACGAACAACTTGTCCAAGGTTTTGCATTCTTATTTGCACTTGATCGTTTCACAGATATGTTACGCACAATGGTTAATGTAATGAGTGACACTGTCGTAGCTGCGGCAATTGCAGATAATGAAGGTGAAATCGATTACGATTTGCTGGGTAATCAAGATATCAAAAAGGAAGTTGTTTAAAATTGAAAAATATTAATGATGAAGAAAAGTTTTTTTATTCTCCGTCTCCAAAAATTCCAAATCCAATAAACGTTTGGTTTTGTTTTCCGGCAGAATATGTTGTAGGAATGTCTTCTCTTGGATTTTTAAATTTATTTAGACTTTTTGACGAAACACCTTACGCAAATATTGAAAGAATATTTTTAGATACAAAAAAAACATCTATTTCAATTCAAAATGTAAATCTCATAAGCTTTTCTTTTTCTTTTGAATTTGATTTTATTAATATCTTCAAAATTTTAGAAAAATATAAAATACCATTGTTTGCATCAACCAGAAATAAAGATACACCCCTTATAATGGGAGGAGGGGCCGTTTTGACAGCAAATCCGGAACCTTTTCATGATATTTTTGATTTTATAATTGTAGGAGATGGAGAAGATATAATTCCTAAAATTGCAAAATTGTTATACGACTCACACGATTTATCCAAAAATTCTAAATTGGAAAAACTTGCAAAAATTAAAGGAATTTATGTACCATCCATACAAAATTTTTCAGAAATAAAAAGAATAAGCTATCTCTCTAAAGAATGTATATCTAGCCCGATTGTAACGACCAATACTACTTTTTCGGATACATTTCTGGTCGAAATTTCCAGAGGATGCCCATATAAATGCAACTTTTGTTTAACTAGTCACATCAATACACCTATCCATCATGCAACATTTGAATCAATAACAAAACAAATAGATATTGGATTGCAAAAATGCAATAATATTGGGCTTTTGGGAGCACTTGTCCCTGCAAATCCTTGTTTCGAAAATTTATGTGAATATTTACTAAAAAAAAGAGAAAAAAAAGATTTCAAGGTATCTATAGGTTCTTTACGCGCAGATTTTATAACAGATTTAAATATCAAAATGTTAAGAGAATGTGGACAAAAAAACGCAACCATTGCGATTGAAGCCGGCTCGCAAAAAATGAGAGATTTTATAAACAAAAAACTTACTGAAGACCAAATTATCCAAGCAGCAGAAACATGCTTTAGGGGAGGAATGGATGGTTTAAAAATATATGCAATGATTGGTCTACCAAATGAAACTTCAGATGACGTAGAAGCCTTAATACATTTATTGAAAAAAATTAGAAATGGAAAAAAACTTACGCTCAGCATAAATTCTTTTGTACCTAAAAAATTTACACCATTTGAAAAATTCCCAATGGAAAACAGAAAATCTTTAGAAAAAAAATTAAATTACATAAAAAAAGAATGTCACAAACTTGGAATTAATTTTCGCCCCTGTAGCATAGCTTGGAACGAAATTCAAGGCATCATTTCAATTGCAAACAGAAGTTTATTGCCATATATATATCAGGGCTATTACGATGGATACACACTTGGAGCATTTCGAAAAGCATTAAAAAAATATAACTAAGCAATTTTCTCAGCAAAATATTTTTTATATATATAGGTAAAGGTAATGACAAGGTGTGACAATGGATGGATATACATTAGCAAATGTGCAACATGAATTAAATAACCCCAATAGTGCATTTTACTTGGGTAACCCATCAACATATGAACAAATAAATAATTTAATCCATGGTGGAATGCAAAGTCAAGAAATAAGAACCAACTATTTTGGTAAAGATAAAAACAAATACTTATCTCCACCAACAACAGATAGCGTGGAAATCTTAAACAAGGTAAAAAAAGAAAGAAAAACACTAAATTGGGTAATTGGTGGCTCAATAGCGGCAGTAATTGGATTTCTATTTAGAGGTAAAATACCAATAATTGGTAAATTACTGAAAAAATTATAACTAAAACAATTTTTTTCCATGATATAATTCAAGCGGTAAATCGTTGGGGGATATTATGAGCAAAAAAGTTGAAGAAGCAATAAGAAAAGTAGTAGATTTTCCCAAAAAGGGTATAATTTTTAGAGATATAACTACAGCCTTAAAAAGGCCGGAAATTTTCAAAGAAATCATAGATTTTTTTGTTGAAAATTTTAAGAACACAGATTTTGATTACATAGTGGCTATTGAATCAAGAGGGTTTTTTTTAGCTGCACCAATTGCGTATTTAATGAATAAAGGGCTAATTATTATAAGAAAACCAGGGAAACTTCCGGCCGAAACAATAAGTGCGGAATATTCACTAGAATATGGCACAGATAAACTGGAAATACATGTCGATTCGATAGAACCAGGGAAAAAGGTTATAATTATGGATGATTTAGTAGCTACCGGAGGGACTCTTGAAGCTTCAATAGAATTAGTAAAAAATTTAGGAGGTATAGTAAAAAAAGTAGCTTTTCTTATTGAGCTTAAGGATTTAAAAGCTAGAGAAAAAATAGATCCATCAATAGAAATGGTATCAATGTTAAAATTTTAGAAGCATGAAATAACTTAACAAAATTTTACAAAATTTAATATTTAGTAACAAATACAGACAAAAAAAATTTTTTAAAATGCTAGGAATTTAATAAAACGAAAAGCCTTTAATACAAGGTTTTTCGTTTTATTAAATACAAACATGAATAATAAAATAAAAATACAAATCATCTGTTTTTTTTAAAATAGGCAATATTATTTTAAAAAAAGTTTTTATATTAGTAAGACCTACCCTATATTGATGAAAAAATAGAAAAAGGAGATGCCAATGGGCGCAATAGCCGGTCCAAATTTAATAGTATTGATGTTAACAGCGATGGAACATGACTTAACCTATCGCGTTAACTACAAAATGGATACTCGTATGCAAGTTTCCATGCAGAGCATCTTCCTAGGTAATCAAAAATCAGCACTATATCAACGAATGTCGCAATGCGATCAAAATACTACATTTGGCAAACAAGAGTATCAAAGACTGTTAAGTTTGGCTTCAGGTATAGAATCAAAAGAAAGAGTAATAGCGGCCATAGACAAACAACTTGAAATGGAATTAACAAAATTACAAAACGAATTAAAAATGGTTCAACAAAGAAAAGAATCTGCTCAAAAGATGCTTGACCAAAATATTAAAACAGCCTTCTCATACGGGTAATAACTAAATTATAGATAAAAATGAATGTGTCTTTATCTTTCTATGAGAATGGAAAGATATATAGTCTTTAATTGTATCAAAGCAGAATTCTTGCATAGAAAGATTTTCTCCTTCTGGTAATTTATTAATAACAGCAATTAGTTGTTTTGTTTTTTCAGAAGAAATAGTATTAAAAGTTGCACATCTACTACAAACAACCCCACCTGATGGTATAGAAAATTTAAAACTTTCGTTATATGGTAAACCACATGAAGAACATTTGTCAGTAGACAAAGTATATCCAGCAATTTTCATGAGTTCTAGCTGGAAATTTATGACTATATTGAGCAAATTACTTTTGCCGGAAGTTAAATCAATTTTATTCAATGTTTTCAAAAGTAACTCATATATTGTTTTAGAATTAGGGTCATTTTCTACCCCAAAAATTCCAATTAATTCTGCGCAATAAATAGCAAAACCCAAACGAGAAAAATCTAATCTAATATTTTTAAAAGCATTTATAACTTCTGCTTGAGAAATTATATCAAGATTTTTTCCTTTTGAGAGGACAAGATTATTATTGATAAGCAAATCCATCCTGCCGGCCAATTTACTTTTTGGCTTTTTTACACCTTTTGCAACACATTTTATAATTCCGGAATCTATTGAATACATCACAACAATTTTATCGTTTTCACTTAAATTATAAGAATGTATATTAATTGCGTTAGTTTGATAAACTTGTGGCAAATTTTACCTCCCTTTGTGAACAAAATAACACATTTAAAGATTTGTGTGAATTTCTTAACAATTTTTATTATGTTTTGTTTTTATGCTAAATATATAGTAGTGGAATTAGATAGTTGAAACTTGTATGCCAAATCCTAATGCAAAAGAAAAAAACCAAAATACTAATTATGATATAAGTAAATTTGTGAACAAGCACATGTTTGTTGTGAAAAATCTTAAAGAAATTACTTCCATTTCAGATGCTTGGGCACTTTCTTCAAGAAAATACGGTTCTAATATAGCAATAAAAGATGATTATTGCGGGTTAAGACTTACTTACAGAGAAGCTTATGGGAAAATTTGCACAATTGCTGCAGCACTTCAAACAATTGGATTAAAGAAATTTTCTCACATTGCTTTTTTTAGCGAAAACTCTGCAAGGTGGATGCTATGTGACCAAGCTGTATTAAAATGTGGTGCCGTAAATGCAGTGAGAAGTTCTTCTGCCCCATTAGACGAATTAAAGTACATATACGAACACAGTGATTGCTGTGCTCTTGTAACCGATAGCAAGTCATTGATTTTGGACATCAAAGATTATTTAGAAGAACATAATGCCAAGTTTATTATTTACAATGGAATTGAAGATATATCTGATTTAAAAGACACAAAAATATCCATGTATAGTTTTAACCAACTTTTGGAAATCGGCAAAGACAAAGATTTTATACATACAAAATTACATGCCGAAGATCTTGCCACAATAGTATATAGTTCTGGGACAACAGGCAGACCCAAAGGGATTATGCTAACAAACGGAAATCTTACCAGTCAATTATTCAATATTCATGGGGTAATAGATGTCAAGCCACGACAAACTGTATTAAATGTTCTTCCTGTTTGGCATATGTATGAAAGAACTGTAGAATATTACGTAGTATATTCGGGAGGAACGCTTTGTTATACAAACATAAGGAATTTTAAAAAAGATTTAAAAAAATTCAAACCTGATTTAATGGTAGCTGTACCGAGACTTTTAGAAGCCATTTATGAAAGCATTATATCGGAATTAAAGAACAAATCTAATTTGGAAAAGGGAATATTTTATTCACTTTTAAATATAGCTAAGTCTTACAAAAAATCATTAAGAATTTTGGAGGGAAATTCAAGGGATGAAAAAAATCCATCGAAAATGTTAAAACTTAAATGTGCAATAAATGCAGCTTGTTTATACCCCATAAATAAAGCCGCAAATGAATTAATATTTTCGAGAATCAAAAAAGCACTTGGCGGAAAATTTCCCCGATTTATATCAGGGGGCGGGGCTTTGGCTCCTCAAATTGAAGATTTTTTCAATGCAATAAACTTAGAACTTGTTGTAGGTTATGGTTTAACTGAGACAGCACCAATTTTAACAGTTAGAAAATTTGAAAACAACAGATTATACACTGCGGGACAACCTCTGCCTGAAACAGAAATAGCAATTGTAGATCCTGATAAACTTACATTAATGCCTAAAGGACAAAAAGGCTTAGTTTTAGCCAAAGGACCGCAAATAATGAAAGGCTACTACAAAGACAAAGAAGCAACTGACAAAGTTTTGTTGAAAACAGGCTGGTTTATAACTGGAGATTTGGGTTGGTTAAGCGAAGATAACTTTTTAACTTTAACAGGCAGAGCCAAAGATATCATTGTTTTGTCAAATGGAGAAAATATTGAGCCTGATGTTATAGAACAAGAATGCTCAATGAGCGAATTTGTAAAGCAAATTGTACTTGTAGGTCAAGACAAAAGTTGCTTAGGAGCATTAATAAAAACAGATGAAGAAGCCGTAATAGAATGGGCCAAGCAAAATGGAGTAAAAGAAGAAACTGCAGAACAAGATCCTATGTTTAAAAAAATGCTTTTAAAAGAACTTAACGCAAGAATTGCATCTCGTCCTAACTTTAGACCTTTTGAAAGACTTGGCGCAATAAGATTTGTTTCAGATGGTTTTACAATTGAAAATGGTTTAATGACTTTTACTGCCAAAATTCGTAAAAATGTAGTTTTTGAAAAATATGAAAAAACAATTAACGAAATGTATAGAATTTAGTTGTTTATAAGATGTTTTAATATTTTGTAAAGCAGAACTAGTTTTTCGGGTTCATATATCAAATCATCTATATTAGCTTTAATATAATTAATCATTTGTTCTGGTAAGATTTCACTATTTTGTTCGAATAAATCAGCAGGTGAAACATTAAATACCCTAATAATATTTTCCAGAGTCTCAGAAGTCACAAAATTTTTTCCACTCTCTATACCATATAATGTCCTTGGAGCTATATCAATCATTTCTGCAAATTTTTCTTGTGACAAGCCAAGTTTTCTACGCATTTTTTTTATGTTTTTTCCAAGTTCACATTTTATATTCATGTTGTTTAATATCCTAAACTAACAAAATATTGTTATTTAATTTCATAATATATTAATTTTTATTAAGCTTAAACTTGCCTATATATCTTATTTTTCTCAAAAAAAGGATATTTAACATCTACTTTTTAGCAATAAATAAAAAACTCAAAACTTTATTAGAGTGTAGAGAATATATAAAGGAGAGAATAATGACAGAAATTACAAACGTCACCCAAAGAGGCACAAATTATTTATGCCTAAAGCCAGAAAAAAAATCTGAAGATGGACAAGAAAACTTAAAAAGTGTATTCAGTATTTCTGCAGATGGACTCAAGGAGACAACCTTTAAATTTGCTCAAGAAAAAAATGAAAATACAAGCGAAATCCAGCATGAAAAAACTGAAAATACAGAAACACAAGTAAGCAAAAATCGCTTTCAATACAGTCATTATATAACAAAAACCCAAGCAGAAAAAAGAGAATCAATGCTAAATGCAATATTGGAAGGAAGGCAAAATGATGAAGAAGTATTAAATGCAATAGAAAAATTATCAGATGAGGATTTCAAAGCTATGTTTTGTGATCCTACTTCAAGATTCTCAGACAAATTAAATTTGGTTTTGCATGATGGTTTGGATTCAAAGGAAATAATGGGTTACATAATAGCAAGACAAAACGAAATGGTCCCCCAAAGTGAAAAATTGTATTTAGCAATTCATAATATCAGACAAGCAGGACGAGTTGAAATTATATCAACAGCAGATCCAATCAAAGCTGGGCTAGGCTCAACATATACGGTCTACAACCTTGATAGGAACACGTCAGGGTTAACAGTATATGAAGGATTACAAGGTAAATTTATAGGGATAACAGATAAGTTCCAAGAATATTACGAAAAACTATCAGTAGCAATTTGTGAACAAAACAACAATGCACCTACCCCAGACAATCCAAATACAATAGCGCCACCAAAAGCAAAAGAAGCACAAGATAAAGATCCTAAAACCAATGATCCAAAAGCAAAAGAAGCACAAGATAAAGATCCTAAAACCAATGATCCAAAAGCAAAAGAAACACAAGATAAAGATCCTAAAACCAATGATCCAAAAGCAAAAGAAACACAAGATAAAGATCCTAAAACCAATGATCCAAAAGCAAAAGAAGCACAAGATAAAGATCCTAAAACCAATGATCCAAAAGCAAAAGAAACACAAGATAAAGATCCTAAAACCAATGATCCAAAAGCAGAACTACCAAAAATAGAAAAGGAATCTGGCTCAGCATTTGGCATAATATTTGACAAAGTAAAAGATGTCATAGATACATCATCATCTTTAATACCTCTAGTAGTAGAAAAAGGCAAAAATGCTTCGACCTTAGATACAAAATATGAAGTATTGAATAAATCAGTTAATAAGACAATAGGAGCAAAGGGTGTCTTAGGACTAGCAGATGCTGTAGTTGATGCAACTGATGGTATAGTAAATGCAGCCACATCACTAGTGACACTGAATCAAGGTGATGGTTTTTCAAAAGCTACTGACAAGCTTTTAGAAAGTGGAAAACAAGCTATGGAATCTACAGGCAATGTCTTAGGAGCGTTAATTGGGAAAGGCATTTTCTGGGATTAAGTAAATTAACAATAAAACTAAACCAACATTTTAAGAAAAAACCCCATTTGCATTAATTTAAAAAATGGGGTTTTTTATATGTAATAAATATTTAAAAATTTGAAGAATATTGATATATTTAAAAAAAAAGCTAAAATAATATAGTAAGTATTATTTTTGAAAGGATCTTTATGATAAAGAAAATTTTTCTGTTGTCCTCAATGCTAATGTCTTTAATAGTAATATCAATAATACCTGCTAATGCACAAGTTTTTAAAGGAACTGCGTTAGATGAAATATCTACAAAAAACCCAAAAGATATCATTCGAATTAAAGCTTCAAGGGACTTAAATTTAGGAGACGGAGTTGTCGTAGAAAAAAATAGTATTATAGTAGGCAAAATGCTGGATGTTATTTCCCCTGAAAGTTTTCATAAAAATGCTAGTTTTACTTTTATCCCCATAGAATATATAGATAATCGTGGAATCAAGCATGAAATAAAAAAAGAAATAAAAGCAACATACAGACAAAAACTAAAACCAGATTTTAAACATTCAGAAATTAGTATTGGAGTTTCTACAGATGGTTCTGATCCATTAGATTCAGCTTTTGTTTTTTCCCCATCATACATTTCAGACACAAAGAAAATAGTAAAAGGTGAAGGCAAAGAAGTTTGGGATGATTATGTAAACAGAAACACGCCTTGGGGCAAAGGTGAAGAAATAAATATCAAAGTCAATGAAGTTATTTATTTTAATTTTCCTGATGTGGAATAATATAACTCTTGCATAAACTTTATCTTATTTCAAATGAAACCTCATTAAATTTTGAAATTTCTTGAATTTTTTTTGGTTTCTCACTTTTAGCTAAAACATTTAATTTTACGAAGAAATAGAACAAAGATGCAATAAATAAAGTACCAACTAAAATTGTTATGGTATATTCAATAATTTTAGCCTTAAAGATATTTTTTGCAGCTGTGTCATTTTTAGCTAGTTCAAATTTAATCTTTTCATTTGTTTCAAGAATGTTTTCATAGTCATAAGCACAGAATGGACAATTACGAAGATGCTTTTGAATATTTTTTTTATTTTCTAAATCTAAATCGTCATTAAGATAAGATTCAATATATTCATTAGAAAAATAACATTCTAAAGCCTTACAAACCAAAGTTTTTTGCGAATTATTATCATCATTAAGATTTATATTCATAGATACTCCAAAATCATTTCAAATAAGCTTCAAGTTCCTTTTTAAGTTTAATTCTTGCTCTCGCAATTCTTGATTTAACCGTACCAATATTCAATTTTGTAAGTTTTGCAATTTCATCATAAGAAAGCCCTTCCATTTCTCTTAAAAGTATTATTGTTTTAAATAACGGAGGCAAGTCATCAATAGCTTTATTAATTTTTGATTTTAACTCACAAGATAAAGTATTTTCATCCGGTGTTTTATGTTCATCAATTATACAAGGACCTAATACTTTTTCATTTTCAAAAGCAAAAGCAGTTATTGGATTTTCAATTGAAATTTCTTTTCTTCGATTTTTTTTACGCAAAGAATCACGAAATAAATTATTAATAATTTGCTGAAGCCAAGAGTGAAAACGAGAAGGTTCTTTTAATTTTTTTATAGATTTACTCATTTTCATCAAAGCTTCTTGAGTCAAATCAGACAAATCTGATGAAGGATTTAAAGACAAAAAAGCATTATAAATTTTACTTTGATATCTTCTTACTATTTCATCAAGAGCTTTATTATCATTATTTTGAGCCAAGTTAATTAATTCGATTAAAGTTTTTTTTCTATAATTTGCCAATACAGTTAACCTTATAAATATCTCTTTTTGTTATATAATTTTCAAGGAGATTTTTGCATAATCTCTCGGGCTAATCTAAGTTAGCAAAAAAGGAAATTAGAAATGAAATCAAATTTAAACAAATATTTGTTGAACAAACGAAGCAAATACATCTTGTTAAAAACATCAGAAGAAGATATTGAGGAAAATGATTTTTTAGATAAGCTTGCAGAAATTTTAAAAAACGGTACTGATATTATAGAAATTAGGTTTTGCGGAAATAACACTAAAAAAAAATTACAATTAGGTAAAAAAATACGTGAACTAACAGCAATTTTTGGCTCATTATTAATAATTTACGATAGGGTTGATATTGCAAAACTTCTAAAAGCAGACGGAGTTCTACTTGATAGCAAAAGCATGTCAATACAAGAAGCATATACTCTTACAGAAGGAGCCATGCTTTTGGGGTATCAATCAGATAATGAAGAAGAATTACTTGAAGCAATCAAAGCAGAAGCGGACTACTTAGTACACTCTGCTTCAATGAAAGCAAATATTCTCAACGCCCAAATATTCACTTCTGAGGAAAAGCTATTGTAAAATAAATAATTTGAAAAAAATTTTTTTCATATATAATAGAAATGAAAACAGATATTAAATGGCGAGTGTCGCCAAGCGGTTAAGGCCCCGGATTGTGGTTCCGGTATTCGTGGGTTCGATCCCCATCACTCGCCCCATAAAAAGAAGAAGCGTAAGCCTCTTCTTTTTATATATTGTGAACTCCTGAGAAGTGAATTATTGATAATTATTGCAAAATCAAAAAATTTTATATATTCCGATAATTTTTGCTCTGTCTTATTTTTTCATTTTTTTTAAAATAAGTTTTTGTTTTTTAGAAATTCTATAAGACTCTAAGCATTTTTGTATTGCTTTGTTGTAAGTCCAATTATCTAATTTTGATTTTTTTAAATATTTAAAAGTTTTATTTGGTTCATTTATCATACAGATTGATAACGCCCAAGCTACAGCCATTCTAGCATAATAAGCATCATTTACAAATTCATCAAAAATATTAAAAATAAAATCAATATATTTTTCGTCCACAAAATAATTCAAAAACATAACGAAAGCAAAGCGCAATTCAAATTCTTTTTGTGACTTAAAATAAGGTTGAATAAATTTCCATACTTGTTCTTTGTTTTTGTTAGTAAATTTTAGAGTTATACAAAAAGTATCGCAAACTGCCCAATTATCAATTCTGGGAATAAAATCTTTCACATATTGCAATATAGTATTAGCAGAACTATTTATTTGCCCAATGATTAGAGCCTTGAGCAAATTTTCTTCCATAAATTCAACATCTACAGTCTGAATGTACTCTCTCCAGTTATTCGAAAAATAGATTTCACTAGCAATTTTACGTAAAGTCGGCATTCTCACTCCTAAAATATTATTAATATTAGGGATTATATTAGTACTAAATTGTCTATAATTTTCACATGCTTCTTTTTTTAAGCGATATCTAATTTTCTCAAACATAAAATAGCTAGCAGTTAAAGGAACTCATTATAGGTAACAAAATTGTAAAAGAATATAAAAAAATTATACTAATTATAATACAATAGAAAAGTCTTCAAAAAAAACAAGAGGTAAAAATGAATGAAATAAATTTAAAAATAGACAAAGAAAAATGTACTCACTGCAAATTATGCATAAATGACTGCATATCAGGAATATTAGAATTTAATGAAGAAAATTTTCCACAAATCAAAACCAACAAAGAAAAAAATTGCTTAAAATGTCAACATTGTCTGGCAATTTGCCCAACAGGAGCATTATCAATTTTTAGCAAAGATCCCCAAAATTCGATAGTAATTACCCAAAACACAAAAGCAGAGGAGATAAAAAATTTAATACAAGGAAGGAGAAGCTGTCGCCAATATAAACAAGAAAATATATCCGAAGAAATAATGCAAAAGCTAAAAGAAATAATTAATTACACTCCTACAGGATGCAACTACAGAGGTTTACATTTTTCATTTGTAGAAGACATTAATACTATGAATAAAATAAAGAATTACGTAATAATAAAACTGCAAAAAATTTTAAGATTTGTTCCCAGCAAATTTTTAAAAAAATTTTCTTCTTACAAAAAACTTATAATGGAAGGAAAAGATGTTATATTTAGAAATGCCCCGCATATGCTAATTGTATCAACAAATAAAAAAGCGCCATGCGCAGATATAGACCCCATCATAGCCCTAAGTTATTTTGAATTATATGCTCAAACATTGGGACTTGGGACTCTTTGGTGTGGTTTTGCAAAAGCTTGTTTTGAATTATTTCCAATTTTAAAAGCGAAATTAAATCTTCCTAGAAATTATAAAATTTCTTATGTGATGTTATTTGGTTATCCTAATGTAAAATACGAAAGAATTATTCAGCCAGAACCTTTTAAAATTGAACGTATAAACTAGAAAAAATATCAAAAATAGATGTTTGGCAATTTTTTTTAAATTTTTGTTTTTATTAATATACAATACAAAATTGGAGAGAAATATGTGCGCAGCCAGCATAAAAGGAGATTATCAAAATAATATTTACGAGCAAACAACAAACGTCACAACTACGGAAACAGAAAAAGAAAGACGTGAAACTGCCGAAGCAGAAAGACAATTGCGTGAATGTTTCAGTAATCCAATTCAAATTCCAAACAATTCTCCAGACGGCATACTAGGAACTTTGTTTGGAAAAGTAGACAATCTCGAAAATTATCAGGATAAACCTGGAATAAAGGAACTAATATCAGGTTTTATTAATAAATTTCAACAAATTTACTATAGAAATACAGAATCAACAACACAAACAAACAGTGAAGCAGCTACAAATATTCCCCAAAATATTTCATCAGATACACAAATCAACATAACAGAGCCCCAAAACTCTTCAGATGAAATGTTAAATATTGAAGATAAAGTAGCAAATAATCACGAACTTAGCCAAGAAGAAATTGATAAATATTTGAATGATGTTGACAATTTTATAGCAGAAAACAATAAAGGTTTTCAGATAAATGCAAAAAACACTCAAAAAACTGTAGCAAAAGAAATTTCGCAAGAAAGACTTACAGAGCTTCAGGCTAAAGCAGAAAAAGGCGAATTAAGTGAAACAGATATAGCAGAAATGACTGCATCAATGAATTTTTTGGAAGAAAGAAAGAATGTTACGCTAGAAAAAATAAATGAGACAAGTAAAAATTTATCAAATGAAGATATTTTAAAAGCAATGGACTACGTAAAATCACACCAAAGCAATTTAGATTTTAATAGCGTAGATTTTAGGCATTTACCACAACATATACAAAATTATATAAAATCTCATTTTGAAAAAGCTCAAGCACAAATAAATCAAAATAATTCAGCTAATGTGAGTCCAACAGAAGAAACAGCATTTTAATTATTAAGATAATGCAAACTAGCTACAGATAGTGTATAATGATAAATGGATAGCTTGCATGAAAGAGCACTAATGGGAGAATTATCATTCTACAATGATTTAGATAAACTATTGGCGGTTATGCCACCAGTAATAACAGAAAATTTACAAAAAGAAGAACTGGATGATTTAGTAGAATTGGTAATGGATTTAGGTAGAAAGCCTGAAGCACGTTTTTCTTCAGGAGAAATCAAATACATATCACAAAATCTAATATTAGAAGAAGACATTAATTATGTAACTAGCAGAATAGAAGATTTTACTCTTGACAATCGTTCTGGTGTTGCTGGGACATTGCATAGAATTTCAGCCATAAGAAATCGCAAAAATAAAGTTATAGGCTTAACAGCTCGCATAGGACGTGTAGTTACAGGTACGATAGATTGTATAGCAGATATAGTTAAAGATGGAAAAAGTATTTTATTTTTGGGAAGGCCTGGCGTTGGCAAAACTACAAAACTAAGAGAAATTTCCAGAATGGTAGCAGATGAGCTTAAAAAACGAGTTGTAGTAGTTGATACCTCAAATGAAATTGCAGGAGATGGAGACATTCCACATAGAGCAATAGGAAATTCAAGGCGGATGCAAGTTGCTTCGCCTGAAAAACAAAAAGATATAATGATTGAAGCTGTTGAAAACCATACGCCGCAAGTAATTGTAGTTGACGAAATAGGAACAGAAGAAGAAGCACAAGCTGCAAGAACTATAGCTGAACGTGGAGTAATGTTAATAGCAACAGCCCACGGAAACATGCTAGAAAATTTGATAAAAAATCCTACATTATCTGATTTAGTTGGTGGAGTAAGTTCTGTTACATTAGGTGATGATGAAGCAAGAAGACGTTCAACACAAAAAACAATTTTAGAAAGAGAAAAACAACCAACATTTGATGTTGTAATAGAAATAGTAGATAGAGAAACTCTTGCAGTTTATCCTGATGTAGCAACAGCAGTAGATTATATATTAAGAGGTTGGCCCATACAACCTGAAATAAGAAAAATTGGTTATATACCTAAAGAAAAAAAAGCAACAGAGCCAACTGTTGAAACTAAAAAGGAACCAGAATTTACAAGTACACTAAACAGAGATTTTAATGTAAAGAAATATATTGATGAAAATAAATCATACAGAAAAATATACATTTACTCTATTTCAAGAAACATAGTAGAAAAAGCAATAGAAAGACTTAATTTAAATGCAAAAGTAACTAAAAATATAGATGATGCTGACTTAGTTATTTCACACAAAAGCTACGCAAAAGGTGGTTCTAAAATTATTGAAGCAGCACAAGAATTTAAATTACCAATTCATTTTGTAAAATCAAATAACATGCCACAAATTCAAAAAGCATTAAAAATAGCGCTTGGAGTAAAATCTGATGATGAAAATCCTACTTTTCACGATGAAACAGATGAAGCTTTAGAAGAAGCTCAAAAAGGAGTAATAAAATATAAAGAAACAGGCGAAGAAGTTGAACTATCTCCAAGATCTATTGAAATCAGAAAAATTCAACATGATTACATTGAACAACATGGTCTTAAGGGGATAAGTATTGGAGAAGAGCCAAACAGAAGAATCAAAATTATTTAGTAAAATTATCTTATTTTGCTTAGATTAGCTTTGCGCATTCTAATATTTTGAGGAGTAACTTCCATTAATTCATCATCTGAAATATATTCCAAACAATCTTCAAGAGACATAATTCTAGGCGCTTGCAGAGTAACCATCACATCAGCTGTGGCACTACGCATATTTGTGAGTTTTTTAGTTTTACAAAGATTTACAACAATATCTTGAGGACGATTAGCCTCACCAACAATCATTCCTCTGTATATTTTGGTTTTTGGAGTAACAAAGAAAACTCCTCTATCTTCAAATTGTCCAAGAGCATAAGGAATAGCTTCTCCATCTTCATGTGCAATCAAAGAACCACACCTATGTTTTGGCATGTCGCCGGAATAAGGCTTATAGCCTTCAAAAACATGATTCATAATTCCTTCACCTCGAGTCATTCGAATAAATTCACTCCTAAAACCAATTAAACTCCTTGCTGGAATAACAAATTTCATATTTGTTCTGCTGCCAACAACATTCATTTGAACTAATTCACCTTTTCTACTTGCAAGTTTATCAATACAACTACCTGTAAATTCTTCAGGAACATCAATTAGTAAATTTTCAAAAGGTTCACAAAGTTCACCATCAATGGTTTTGTATATAACCTCAGGTTTTGAAACTTGAAATTCATAGCCTTCTCTACGCATTGTTTCAATCAAAATACCCAAATGGAGCTCGCCTCTACCGCTTACTTTAAAGACATCAGTATTTTCTGTATCTTCAACACGTAAACTAACATTTTTTTCCAATTCTTGATATAATCTTTTTCTTATTTGTCTACTCGTCACAAATTTCCCCTCAGTCCCTGCAAAAGGACTATCATTTACAGAAAAATTCATCTGCAATGTAGGTTCATCAATTTTTATCAAGGGTAATGCTTGAGGATTATCTAATGAAGAAAGAGTTTCGCCAATTTGTATATCAGGAAAACCAGCTACTGCAACAATATCACCAGCCTGAGCTTCTTTTATTTCAACTCTTCCTAAATCTTCAAACCCAAATAATTTAAGAATTTTACCTTTTTGAATACTACCGTCAGACTTAAGTAAAGTAACGGTTTCTTGTGAATGTATTGTGCCATTTACTAAACGACCAATTGCAATTCTGCCAACATATTCATTGTAATCTAATGTTGTTACGTGAAATTGCAAGTTATCATTTTTTATTTCAGGGCCATCAATATATTTCAAAATACTATCAAGTAAAAAAGTTACATCATTTGCTTCATCATCCACTTCAGCTTTTGCAAATCCTTGTAAACTACTAGCATAAACAACAGGAAAATCTATAAGTTTTTCATCATCAGTAAGTTCAGTAAATAAATCAAAAACTTCATTTAAAGTTTTGTCAGGTTCTGCTGCAGTTTTATCAATCTTATTTATTACAACAATAACTCTAATGCCTAATTCTAAAGCTTTTGAAAGAACAAATCTTGTTTGTGGCATTGGGCCTTCTGCAGCATCAACAATCAACAAAGCTCCATCAACCATTCCTAAAACTCTTTCAACTTCTCCGCCAAAATCAGCATGTCCAGGAGTATCAACAATATTAATTTTGCAACCTTTATAGTTTATGGCAACATTTTTAGATAAAATTGTAATACCTCTTTCTCTTTCCAAATCATTACAATCCAAAACTCTTTCTTGAACTACTTCATTTTCTCTAAACACACCACTTTGTTTCAGCATGCAATCAACAAGTGTCGTCTTTCCATGATCAACGTGAGCAATAATTGCAATATTTCTTAATTTTTCATTTTTCATTGTTAATACCTAATTTATAAATCTGCCTTCGAATAATTATATGTTACTACGGAAAAAAAGAAGATAAAAGAGAAATAAAGAAATATTCAAGAGAAAATTCTAAAGTGCAAAATTTTTGCGATATAATGCAAGTAAAATTTGTTTATAATATAATTTGTAGAGAGTTGAACAAAATAAAGAGGGAATTATGGGTTACAAAATTATTTCAAAAAAAGAACTTTGTCCTAACCAATACGAAATAACAATAGAAGCACCTTTTGTTGTAAAAAATGCAAAAGCAGGACAATTTATTATATTTAGAGCAGAAGAAAATGGAGAAAGAGTTCCTCTTACAATAGCAGATGTTGACAAAGAAAAAGGGCATTTGACTATAGTTTACATGGCAGTAGGGTATTCTACTAAAAAATTGGCAGCTCTTAATGTAGGAGATGAAATTCCTGATATTGTAGGCCCATTAGGAGTTCCAACACATATTGAAAAAGTTGGTACTGTTGTATGCGTAGCAGGAGGCTACGGGGCAGCTCCTTGCTATTTAATTGCAAAAGCATTTAAAGATGCCGGAAACAAGGTTTATATGGTTATGGGAGCAAGAAACAAAAACCTAATTTTTTGGGAAAATAAAATGCAAAAAGTAAGCCATGAATTGTTTATAACAACAGACGATGGTACTTTAGGCAGACAAGGTTTTGTAACTGGAGTAGTTGAAGAATTAATAAATAAAGAAAAAATTGATTTAGTCATTGCGGTAGGACCTATGCCAATGATGAGAGCAGTTTGTAATTTAACTAAAGACAAAGCAATTAAAACTATTGTTAGCATGAACCCAATAATGGTTGATGGAACAGGCATGTGCGGGGCTTGCAGATTAACTGTAGGAGGGGAAACTAAATTTGCCTGCGTTGACGGGCCTGATTTTGACGGTCATCTTGTAGATTTTGATGAAGTTATTGCAAGAACTTCAATTTACAAAGAACAAGAAAAACACAGAGATGAAAATTGTAATTTATTAAAATCTGCTAAATAAGTAAAATAAGGGTTTTGTACATTTTTTTATTTTTTGTATATAATATTGGAAAATGGAATTATCAAGGAGAAGTTGATGAACTCAGATAGACAATCAAGGCTTCCTGAATATGTTGGAAAAAAGATAGTAGAAGCTTTAAAACAAGATGAACAAGACGTAAGAATATTAAGTAATGATGACACACAAAATTTTACGCAACAACCTAAATTTAATGTTGAGGCCGCATTCGAACCTAAAATTGATTTAAAAAATTCAGCAATTTCTCAAATTCAAGATGAGCAAGAATCAAAATTTGAAATGACAGACTTGGAATTACCCGACAATGTTATGATGTTGGTAAAACTTATAAATCAACTTCCTGCAGGTGTTAGCAGACAAGTAGGGGCGCAAATAATTAGACAAACAATTGAAGCAATGGGAATTTCAATGAAATCAGTTCTTTCTGAAGCACAATATATTCAAGAAGATTTAGGTAATTCTACTCAAGATTGTATTAACAGTATTGAAGAATATAAAAATAATATAAAGATTTTGGAACAAAAAATATCCACATATAAAAGACAGGCCTCTAAATTAGGTGAATTGATAAATTTGTTTGTTATGACTATAAAATAATAAGCGGTCTTTTTTTTTTTTAATGTTTATGCTAGTTTGGAAAAACGAGCGAATTATTGAGGTAGAAGGATGAAAAAAATTATTTTGTTTGTTTTAAGTTTTTTGGTGCCGGTTTTTAAGTGTAATGCAATGACCATTGACCAAAAAATAGACTCAATGGTTGCTCCCGTTTCTGACTTTTTATCAAACAAAATAGTTTTTTACCCAATACATATTTTAGGAGCAGAAATTCCTTTGATAATTGTTTGGTTGATTATTGGTGGAATTGTTTGTGTAATTGCTACTAAAGGTATACCTATTTGGGGATTTAAACACGCTATTGAGGTGGTTACCGGAAGACATAAGCTTGAAGAGGACACTGTAGAAGAAGGAGAAGTTTCTTCTTTTCAAGCTCTTATGACAGCTCTTTCTGGTACTGTAGGGCTTGGGAATATAGCAGGAGTAGCTGTAGCTGTAACAATGGGAGGTCCTGGAGCTTTAGTTTGGATGGTTATTGCCGGCCTTTTAGGCATGGCTTTAAAATTTGCTGAAGCTACATTGGGAGTAAAATATAGAAAAGTAAATTTTGATGGAACGGTATCAGGTGGACCAATGTATTATATAATGTATGGTTTGACAAAAATGAAATTACGTTGGTTAGCTTTACCTTTAGCAATTTTCTTTTCTATTGCTTGTATTTTTGAAGCATTTGGGGGAGGAAATATGTTTCAAATCAATATGGCAACACAACAATTAATATATATTACAGGAGGTACCGAAACCAGTTTTTTTGCTAACAATGCTTGGGTTTTTGGTTTAACAATTGCAATTGTAGTTGGAATTATAACAATAGGAGGAATTAAAAGTATAGTAAAAGTTACGGAAAAAATTGTTCCTGTTATGGTTTGCATCTATTTATTAGCTGGTGTTGTTATTATTGCAATGCACTGGCAAAATATTCCGAGTGCATTTTATACAATATTAACTCAAGCAATAGCCCCTAAAGCAGTTGAAGGAGGTATAATTGGCTGTATCATATGGGGAATGCGCAGATCTGTTCAAGCCAACGAAGCAGGTGTAGGTTCGGCACCAATTGCTTATTCTGCAGTGCAATCAAAAGAGCCAATTTCTCAAGGGTTTGTTTCTTTATTAGAACCTTTCATAGCTACTGTAATAATTTGTAATTTAACTGGTCTTATAGTAGTTATTACAGAACAATACATTAAATCGCCTAATTTAACAGGAGCTCCACTGGTTTCTGAAGCTTTTGCTTCAGTATTTCCTTTTTTTCCAACATTACTAGCCATTGTAATTATTTTATTTGCTTTATCTACATTAATTAGTTGGTCGTATTATGGGATAAAAGCTTGGTCTTTTCTTTTTGGAGAAAGTAATTGGGCCATTAAATCTTTTCAAATAATATTTTGCATTTTTATTGTAATAGGTTCATCTATGAATATGAAAAGCGTAATTGATTTTACAGATGCAATGATGTTTGCAATGGCCGTACCTAATCTAATAGCAATATACATAATGCTACCTATTATATTAAAAGAACTAAAAGCATATTGCATAAAATACGACATTGGAATATACAAACTAAAACCTATTACACTAAATAGAGAATCAAAAGCAGAAAAAGAAGAAATATCTTCTGCAAATTAATGTTTATAGTAAAATATAATTATTAGAGAGAATAAAGAGGATAAAAAATTGGATTTCACACAATTAACAATAGACGCATTAACATATATAGCAAAAATTGTAGGCAGTTACGGCTGGGCAATTATAGTAGTCACATTAATTGTAAGAGGTGCATTATGGGGAGTCAATGTACAACAGCAAAAAAGCATGCGTATGATGCAAAATTTACAGCCCAAAATGAAAGCCATTCAAGACAGATACAAAAACAATCCGCAAGTTATGCAACAAAAAATGATGGAATTTTACAAAGAACATAAATTCAATCCATTTTCTGGCTGTTTGCCTTTATTAATTCAATTACCTATATTTATTTTGTTGTACAGCGCACTTATGAGTCCTCAATTTATTCAAGTAGCAGGAAATAACTCATTCTTTTTTATACAAAGACTTGATAATACAATGAAAAGTCACACAGGTGTAGCAAATGATGGAACATTTAGTATAGGAATTCATGATACATTTTCTATCCCTAAAAATATAGAAGTAACAATGAACGACGGGACAAAACAAAATGTAAAAATCGATAACCCTCAAAAAGCTTTGCAAATTCAAGGAGATATTGAACCAGCAAAACCAGTAGACTTTAAAATTCCTTTAGACAATATAAAACTAAAATTTGAACAATTAAATAAAGTTCAAGAAACAACTATTCCTGTAATCAACAATACAACAAAAGAAGTTGAAACTATATCTTTTGAGCGTCAAGACAGTAATTTAATAGCAACAGTTCCAACAGATAAAGCAGAAACAACATTTCATTATGATGTTTTATTCTTAGTTATTTTATTTGGTATTTCCATGTGGCTTGCAACAAAATTTACTACTTCAATGGGAAAAAACACAGACCCAACACAACAAGCGATGCAACAGACAATGGGAACAGTAATGCCTTTTATGATTACTGCTATGTTTTTCTTTTTTCCAATTCCTGCAGGTGTATTGCTTTATTTAATAGTAAGCAATATTGTACAAATTATACAAACGATAATAGTTAACAAACAACTCGATGCGCAAGAAGCAAATAAAGCGCAAAAAATTGATCCTATAGATTTAAATAATGCAAAACAAATTGAACCAAAGAAAATAAGTGATGATAAATAGCCTTAATGACACAATTTCTGCAATAGCAACAGTATTAGGAACAGGCGGAGTAAGCATTATAAGGCTCAGTGGGGCAAATGCAAAGGAAGTAATATCAAAAATATTTTATAAAAATTCTAAATTCCAACAAATAGAATTTAAAGCCAACACAATAAATCATGGTTTTATTTACGATGGTGACACACTCATAGATGAAGTTATTGTTTTGTATTTTGAAGCCCCGAAAAGTTACACAGGAGAAAATATTTTTGAAATCCAATGTCACGGTGGAATAAATATAACAAAAGCAATATTTGACTTAACAATAAAAAACGGAGCTAGAATTGCAGAACGGGGAGAATTTACCAAAAGGGCATTTATTAATGGCAAATTAGATTTAAGCAGAGCAGAATCAGTACTAGACATAATAGCAGCAAAGACGCAAAAATTTGCCAAAATGAGCGCCAAAAACCTTTGCGGAAACCTTTCAATAAAAATACAAGAGATTCGTAATGAAGTAATAACTCTTTTATCTCATATTGTTGCAGCCATTGATTTTCCGGAAGAAGTAGAAGAACCTGAATACGAAAACATATCATATGAAATTAAAAAAATAATAAAAGAAATAGACAAAGTTCTTGCAGGGGCAAAGACATCTAACATAATGAGGCAAGGGGTAAAAATTGCAATTGCAGGGAAACCTAATGTAGGGAAATCATCTTTATTTAACAGTTTATTACAATATGAAAGGGCAATTGTAACTGACATAGCAGGAACTACGAGAGACATTATAAGTGAAAGTATAGACATAAACGGGATTGCGGTTACACTAATTGACACAGCAGGAATAAGAGAAATAGAAGAGACAACAGAAGCAAACAAGGTTGAAAATATAGGAATAGAATATTCAAAACGCTCAATTGAAGATGCAGATGCGATAATTTTCGTAACAGATTTAAGTTCCCAAATAACAGAAGAAGATGAAGAAATATTTAATTTAGTGAAAAATAAAAAATTTCTAATTGTTGGAACAAAAACTGATCTTCCTCATAAAAACGACCACTTTGAGAATGCAATAAAAATTTCCAATATAAAAAAAGAAGGATTATCTGAGCTAATAGAAGCAATTACAAAGTTAATTACGCAAGAAATTGATAACGAAAATAATGAATTTCTAACAAATGCTAGGCAACAGGAAGCCTTAGAAAGGTCAAAAGTTGCGCTAAAAAATGCACTAATAGGAACAACAAACAAAGTTGAGCAAGATTTTATTGCAATAGACATAAAAGCAGCACTTATGCATTTAGGAGAAATAACAGGTGATGATGTAACCCAAGAGATTATAAACCAAATATTTGATAAATTTTGTATAGGCAAATAAAATGATAACAGAAATTTTGTTGATAGCAGCAATTGGAATATATAATCCTATGGATATGTCTGGTCATATGATGTATCCATCAGGAGTAAAGGAAGCCGATAAATATCCTCGTTTTGCGCCACCAGCAAGCAAGCTTGCAAGTTTAACTTTGCCAAGGGATATAATGGATAAAAACAATAAAATAATAAAATCAGGACATTATTTAGCAGGAATATCAATAAGCAGGCAAGAAATTTTAATTTTTGAGGCAGATAAAGAAATATTTTCTATAGAAATAACAGAAACAAAAATTTTAGAACAGGCATTAAAGATAAACACGGCAGAATTTCACACATACAACAATGGAGAAAGTTTTATCATAGTAACAGAAGGCAAATATAAAGTAAAAGGCAAAATAAATTTAGCTCGATAAAAATCCTACTTTTACAAGAATATTTTTAAATTGATTTTTGAAATTCGCATAATTAAGTTGCTCTCCAATTTTCACTGAATTATTTTTAACAAAAGTAAGGTTATTTTTATTATTTAAAACATATTTCATTTTTTTGAAAAGATTAATCAGAGGTTTATCGTAGTCATAAACAAAACCATTTTTTTCATCTTGGATAAAATCACAGATTCCACATCTTGAATTAACAATAACAGGTATTTTCCTTATCATAGCTTCAGGAGCAACTAACCCAAAAGCTTCTCTTTTTGAGGCCAAAATCAAACAATCAATTTTAGAATAAAATTGGTTCATATCTGAGCAATAGTCTAAAAATTTAATATTTGAAGCAAGACCTAATATAGCAACAAAAAATTCAACAAATTTTAAAGTTTTTGTAAAAGGATATATTATCAAAATTCTAAATTTTTCCCCAATTAACTTAAGTAAAAATGCAGCTAAAATAAGATTCCATCCGCCTTTATTTGCAAATCCTCTTGCTGAAAGACCAAAAGTAAAAATGGCATTATTAATGTTATTTTCAAATTGAAAGTTTTTTTCTTCAATAGGAGGAGGAAGAAGAAAAACCTTATTTTCTTCAATATCAAAAAACTCAAGCAAATCATTTTTAACAATACTAGAAGGAAGCAATAAAAATTTGGAATTTTTTACAGAAATATATTCATTATCAAGTCTCTTTTTTATTAATTTTGCACGTTTAGGAGAAAAAATTTTTTGTATAAATCTAGTAAAATTATTTCTTGTATACTTATTTTGAAAGTGACGAGTATTTTCGTGAATATACAAAAAAGTTCTAGGAAATGACAGATTTTCCCCAATAGAAAATAAATATTCTTGTTGATCAAATTGAATATTTTCATTGCAATAGATATTTTTAAAGAATAGGGAATTAGAATCATCAAGTTTTTTACAGAACAAATCGAGAGAAAATCCCAGTTCATTTAAAACTTTTACAATAAAAAAATTAACTTTTTCTCCACCACTTTGGAAATTTTTTTCTGTATAATGATATAGGACAACAGCAACCTTTTTTTCTTGCATTAGACATTATCCTTTTTTATTTTTTAAAGCTTCTTGGAGTGCAATTTCAAGAGTTTCAATTTTTGCATTAAGTCTATCAATTTTATCCAAACTTTCTTTTGTATCAATATTAGATTTTTCCGCTTTTCGCATTTGCTTTGTTGTATCAGCTTTGAGCTCTTCAATTTTGCCTTGATTAAGCACAAATCCTGACAAAAAGGCAAGAATAGCTATTAAAATAGAATAAATAACAGCATTTAAAGACGGGAAAGAATTAACATTTGGCAACAAAGTATTATTTTGCATTAAATAAGTTAAAGCAACAAAAGCTAAGAAAAATAAAACAGAGATAATTGAACATATTATTTTCATAATTTATCCTTACAAAAAATACATAAAGAATAATACCACAAAAATAATGCAATTATATGATGCAAATTGAAACATAGAAGTTTATTATTAAAAAGATTATAAAGGGGGAAATATGTCGCAACACTTTCAAAATACACCACAAGTAAAAACAAGAAAAGCAGTTCTAGTGTTAATGAAGCACTCGGCTCCACCTTTGGTTTTATACGTAGACAATCCAGAAGAATTATACGAAGATTTAAAAAAAGCAATCAAATCAGCTAATGTTTCTATGCCAAAGATTATTGAAAAACAGGCAAAAGGACCTGTCAAAAATTTTTGTTTGCTAGATACTCAAATAGCTGGCGTAGCACTTCAAGAGGAAAATTATTTGTAAATTACTATACAAGTTAAAATGAAAATGTTAAAATTTTGAATACAAAAAGAGGAATATATGCTACCATTAATAAATGAAGACCAAAAAGATATTGTATTCACTGCTATATTAAATGACATCCACTCTTGGCGCAAGAATATGATACATTACATAAAAGAAGAAAACCCTGAAATTAATCAAGCAATTGTAGATATTGCATCAAACACAGATTTAGATCCAAAAGCTGTAGCCCTTGGAGCATATATGGTGTATAAAATGCTGGAATTAGCAGAATCTGAAGAATCATCTTCAAACATTGACCAATTATTAGAATAAATTTTTATAAACAAAAAAAATTTTGGCGAACAATCCAAGCTTATGGCTTAGATTTGGTTTAGTTTTTTGTTTTTAGCAAAACCAAGAAAATAAGATTTATAAGACTTAACAAACTTCAAATAGAACTTATTCTGTGGTAATCTTTAAAGAAAGATAAATAGATAAAAAGAGAGAAAATCATGAGAGAATACAACGGAAAAACTCCAAGTTGCGAACTTGAAAAAGAATTATTTGAAGGAGTAGAAAACAACACCCCACAATACATTAAAGAAAATAATTTGTTAGATATAGATAACCCAAACGAATTTACTTTTACATTAAGAAAGGAACACCTTACTCCCTACGACAAGATAGAAAATCCTCTTGGACTAAACTTATACGAATGGTTTAAAAATTATGAAAAAGAAGCAAGAGTTTCAACTGCAGGAATTAGAGGTCCGCAAAACATTTTATACCCGCATGATACAAGATTTCCAATAAACACAATAGGCATAACTCTTGCTACTTTAGCTAAAGCATTAGTACTAAAAGAAAAATTTCCAAATAAAGAAATAAAGAAAATATTAGGAAGAGAAGTAAGATACAATTCAAAAGATTTTATGCAAATAATAGCAAGAATTCAAGCTGGACAAAATATCAAAACACTTGTTGCTAAAGATTTTGAGACAATACCAATTTGGCTTGCTTCATTTTTAGCTTACAAATTAGATTTGGCGGGAGGAGAATACATAACATCAAGTCACGGAATAAGTGTAAAAAATGCAACGAAAGATTTAAATGATCAAGGAAGTCAATATTTACCAGAAGAATCTATGGAATTTGTAGAAAAAATCAGACAAATTTTTAAGCAAACAGAAGAAGAAGGGAAATATGAAATAAAATTTTCAGACACAAATAACCCAAACATAGACACAGAAGAAATGAATTATATTAATAACGGAATAAATCTATACACAGATTACTTAAAAGATGGAGTAGCCAACGAGCAGAATATAAATTTAATAAGAAATATAAAAGAGAAAATCTACATAGAAAGCGTAGGAGGAAGTGCTTACAGGACATTAAATAAAATTCTAAAAATTTTAAACATAGAAAACTCATTTAAATGGCTTAACACAGAAGAAGATCCATTTTTTCATTCAATAGGGAAATCAAAATTTGACCCCAAAGGTAACAGAACTTTTTATGATTATTCAGTAGACGCAGCTGTTATATTAAAATCTTCTGATGGAACCGTTAAAATGCCTGTTATAGAAACTTTAAATTACGACAAAGTATTAAAAGATGCCCCTTTAGGTAGCGTTATATTAATAACTGACCCAGATCATGACAGGCTAACTATTACTCAAATTGAAACAAAGAATAATGAAACAAGGCTAAAAGCAAACGGAATAGATTTTGTACCATTAAACGATGACAGAATTTTATGTGTATACACGGCTAATCAAGCATTTCTAATGATAATGAATTTTTGGGCAAAAGGTTTAAAAGAGCAAGGCATTTGGGATAAACACCCCAGATTTATTATAAAGACAACAGCTTCAGCTCTATCTTGGGACGAATGGGCACAAAAAAATGGCGTAAAAGCAGTCAATGTGCCAGTAGGATTTAAAGAAATCGCAAATATATTAAAAAAAGCTGAAAAACAAATTGCGGAAGGAAAAGAAGTTATAATCAACGATGTATTTGGAAAAGACATATATCTTGGAAAAGAACCCAGATTAATTTTTGCAGGAGAAGAATCAGGGGGAATGATAATTGGCTCTGAAAATATGATTATAAGCAAAAATGGCAGAAAAGCTTTAGCAATGAGAGAAAAGAGCGCAACAGAAGCCATTTTAGTAGCTTCGGCACTAGTGGCATCTCTTGAAAAATCCGGAAAATTTTTATCAGATTATTTAAAAGAAGTATTTATAAATAACGAAATAAATGGGAAATTTGATGTTAGAAAAGATATAAGTTATTACAATGAAAGCGAAAGTGATATAGATAAACTAAAAGCAGAAAAGAAAGCTGGAGAAGAATTAAGGACAAAAAATGATTTATTTTATTTAAGTATGGCTTTAGCTAAAAAAGATGGAATAATTAAAATAGAAAATATAAAAGAAATTTTATCAGAAATATTTTGGGACTTAGATTTTTCAGATTTAAAAGATGTTAAATTTGTAGGAGATGGAACATATTTAGAATTTAAGGATAAATATGTAGAAATTCGACCATCAGGAACTGACGCCAAAACAAAAGCGTACAGTGCAGGCTTAAACAAAGAAAAAATTCTTGAATACGCAACGAAACTAGGCACATATAGCGGTAATTTGACTGAAACATACAAAAAATACATAGACGAAGATTACTACAAAAAAGCCAAAGCTTACGCGGCAGAAATATATGACAACTGGGCGAAGGCATAGGAGAAAAACTATGGAAGCAAAAAAAACTCCTTTACATCAAAAACATATTGAACTGGGAGGCAAAATGCAGGCTTTTGCCGGATGGGACATGCCTATACAATACTCTGGCATTTTAGAAGAACACAAATGTGTAAGAACAAAAGTTGGGATTTTTGATGTTTCTCATATGGGAGAAATTTTTTTGGAAGGAGAGGATGCTGTAGAATTATTACAAATTCTTGTACCTCAAGACATATATACATTAAACAACAAGCAAATAATGTATGGGCAAATAACAAATAAAAACGGTGGAATAATAGATGACTTACTGATATACAAATACAACGACACGAAATATCTTATAGTAATTAATGCATCCAGAATAAATGAAGATTTAAATTGGATAGAAGACAATGCGAAGAAAGAACGTTTTAATGTAAAAATAAACGATATAACAGAAAAATTTTCTCTATTAGCTCTCCAAGGGCCTCACTCATCAGATTTACTTGATAAAATTGGAATTAAAAAAGATTCTCAGCCTTTGTATTACAATTTTAGAGAATTTGAATTACTAGGGACAACTTTAATGATTTCAAGGACAGGATACACAGGAGAAGATGGCTTCGAGATTTTGATAAAAAATGAAAAAGTTGTAGAACTCTGGGAATTATTACTTAAATCAGGTATAGAATATGAAATAAAACCAATAGGACTTGGAGCACGTGACACATTAAGATTAGAAGCAGCAATGCTACTTTATGGGCAAGACATGACAGAAGAAACTACTCCAATTGAGGCATCTTTAGCATGGTCTATTGCAAAAAATAAAACCCATTACTACAACGGAAAGGAAAGAATTAAAGACCAATTAATAACCCCCCCTCAAAAGAAGCTTATAGGCTTTGTAATGGCGGACAAAGCGATAGCCCGACATGGGTATGAAATTTACGCTAATGATGAAAAAATTGGAATTGTTACAAGCGGAGGAGTATCTCCAACTCTAAACGTAAACATAGGACTTGCATATATTGACAATTCTTTTAAAATAGATGATAAAATATATATAAAAATAAGAGACAAATTACACGAGGCCAAAATAGTTAAACGCCCTTTTGTTGAAAAAGTAAATAAGATAGTTAGATAGGAGAAAGTTATGGATTTTGAAATTCCAGAAGGCATATTATGCACAAAAACACACGAATGTATATTTCAAATTGAAGATGAATATTATATAGGAATAACAGATTTTGCAGTTGAACAATTGGGTGATATTGTATTTGTTGAACTTCCTGAAGTAGAAAGCGAATTTTCTCAAGGCGAAATTTTTGGCACATTAGAATCAGTAAAAGCTGCCTCTGAACTTTTTGCTCCTGTATCTTTTAAAGTACTTGAAGTTAATGAAGAATTAATTTCTAAACCTGAACTTCTAAATTCAGATTCATACAAAGAAGGTTGGTTACTAAAGATAGATTTAACAAATCCTTCTGAACTAGATACTTTAATGGAATATGATGATTATAAAAGCGAAGTTCAATAATGGAAAATAAATTTCTTGTACATAATGAAACAACTAGGCAAAAAATGCTTGAGGAAATTGGGCTTTCTTCTACTGAAGAATTGTTTAAATCACTTGACGCAGGTATAAGATTGAGAGAAGATTTAGACTTACCTGATCCTATAAATGAAATTGAAATGAAGCAAAAGCTGTTAAATCTTTCTAATAGCAATCAAAGCACAAGCAAAAATGCATATTTTATGGGAGGAGGTTGTTACAATAAATTTTCTCCAGCTTGTGTTTCTTATTTAACTCAACGTTCTGAATTTTTGACAGCATATACTCCATATCAACCGGAAATATCACAAGGTAGTTTGCAATCTATTTATGAATATCAAACAATGATTTGCAACATAACAGGTATGGATTTGTCCAATGCTGGAGTATATGATGGAGCAGTAGCTTGTTCAGAAGCTATGTTAATGGCTTGTAGAATAAAAAAAACTTCCAAAATACTTATAGCATCAACAATAAATCCTGATTATCTAAAAGTTATTAAATCATATGCAAATGCCAACAATATAGAAATTGATTTAATTCCACTAAATTCAACCCAATTAAATTTGAAAGCCCTAGAAGAATTTGAAGAAGGCGGATATGCAGGAATTTTAGTCCAATATCCTAATTATTTTGGTGACATTGAAGATATGGAAACTATTTCACAAAATGCCAAACGACTTAATGCATTATTGATTACTTGCTCAGATCCTTCGGCTTTAGCTGTTCTAAAGCCTCCCAAGGCATTTGATGCAGACATTGCAGTTGGAGACATACAATCTTTAGGTCTCCCAATGAGTTTTGGAGGTCCACATGCCGGTTATATGTCTACAAAAGAAACATATATGAGACAATTACCAGGGCGTATAGTGGGTTTAACTTTTGATAAAGAAGGAAAAAGAGCTTACACATTAACTCAGCAGGCTAGAGAACAACACATAAGAAGAGAAAAAGCAACAAGTAATATATGTTCGAACCAAGCTTTAATGTGTTTAAGTGCAACTATATATCTTTCTTTGCTTGGGTTTAGCGGCATTTTGGAACTTGAAGAAAATTCTATCCAAAAGGCTCAATTGTTGGCAAAAAAAATTTCAGAAATCAAAGATTTTAAAATTTTGAACAAAAATTATTTAAATGAGTTTGTTGTAAAATTTCCAGCATCAATAAGCGTTGATGAATTTTTAAAACAAGCTGAGTATAAAAATATATTTGCTGGAATAAGTCTTGAAAAAGATTTCCCAAATATGAAAAATTGTCTTTTGGTTGCTTTAACAGAACTAAACACTCTTGATGAAATTTACAAATATATTAACATATTAAAAGAATTAAATTAAAAGCAAATTAGTCTTTTAGTTGTTCATGAATTTCAGCAAATTGGTAAGAAATTTCTAAAAATTTATCAACAATTATAGGATCAAATTGTGTTCCTCTATTTTCTTTTATAACTTCTACACATACATTTAAAGGTAAAGCCTCTTTGTATATTCTTTTTGTACTTAAAGCATCATAAACATCGGCAATTGCCATTATTCTCGCGGGTAATGGAATATTTTCACCTTTTAGATGATCAGGATATCCTGCTCCATCCCATCTTTCGTGATGTGAACGTGCAATCACTTTCCCCATAGCAATAAATTCATTGTTACCAAATTTTTCATCAACTTCTTGTAATGTTTCGTAACCAATTACAGTATGAGTTTTCATTATTTCAAATTCATCGTGAGTTAATCTACCTGGCTTTAATAGAATCAAATCGGAGATTCCTACTTTTCCAATATCATGCAGGGGACTTGCATTTAAAATATTTTTAATAAAATTTTCATCTATTTGGTTAGAATACAAAGAGTTTTCACTAAGTGCTTTCGCCAAAACATAACAATATTTTTGTACTCTTTCCAAATGTTTTCCAGTATCATCATCTCTGGATTGAGCAAGTTTTGCCAAAGAAAAAATTGTTTCCATTTGAGTATCAGATATTTGTTTAAATTGTTCTTCAACTTTATGTTCCATTATATTATTAAGCTTTTTCAGTTCATTTTGTAGTTCATTTATTTTTAAATGCATAGCAAGCTTTGTTTTAATTTCTTTTGCTATAAAAGGTTTTGTAATATAATCTACAGCACCTAAATCATATCCTGCAGTAATTGTTTTATAATCAGCAACCTCACAAACAAATATGAAAGGTATTTTGTTTATATTTTTAATCGAATTAATTTCGTTGAAAAATTTAATAGTATTAATATCCAATATGCTTTTATTAAGTATTATAATATCCGGCATTTCATTTTTTATAGTTTCTATAAATAAATTAAAATTATTTACACTTAAAATAGTATAACCAGTTTCATTTAATATAGCATCCAGAATTTTTAAATTTGTTTTGTCATCATAAACAATTAAAATTTTTGTCATTTTAATACTTTCTATGAAATCACATAATAGATAATTATAGCATTATTATATAATTAACAGCAAGTTTTCTAAAAATTTAATTGCATTTAGCATACTGTTATAATCTGCAATATTTTTATAAGCAATATCAAAAGCAGTTCCATGAGATGGAGAAACTCTTAATGCCTTTAAACCTATAGTAATATTTAAAACTTTATCAAGTCCTAAAGATTTTACAGCAGGAAGAGATTGATCATGATAACACGAAATATATGCATCAAATTTAGGATTTTTGTAATTTTTGACAGCATCACTTAATAAAAAATCAGCACTATAAGAACCGTAAATGTCAATCCCCAAAGTTTGAAGATAATTAATTGCAGGATTTATTACATTCAATTCTTCGTCTCCTAATATTCCATTTTCACCAGCATGAGGATTAAGTGAACACATTGCTATTTTTGGTTTTTTTATATTAAATTTATTTTTTAGTTCCAAATTAAGAATTTTTGCAGTATTAACTATATTTTCTTTGGTAATTAAATTTGGAATATTTTTTAAAGGTATGTGACGAGTTAAAAGTAATACTCTAAGTTTTTCTGCTACAAAAAGCATTTGAGCGTTTTCAGCTAAACTTCCAAGTTCATTTTGCAAAATTTCAGTTTGTCCTGAATAATTATATCCAGCTAAATTCAAAGCTTTTTTTGACAATGGGGCAGTAGCAATAGATTGAACTACATTATCAATAACTAAATCACATGCTTTTTTCAAACACAAATATGCCAATTCTCCAGTATTTTTATTTTCTATGGCGGGTTGAATGTTAGAAACATCATATTCAATATTATAAAATTCAATTGTTTTTGGAATTTTAAGATTATACAAATTTTCAAGTCTAGTAAATATTTTATTATTTCCTATAAGTAAAATTTTAGAAGAATCAATTTTGGGCAAAGATTTCAGTATAATTTCAGGTCCAATTCCTGCGGGATCCCCCATAGTTATAGCAATTTTTTTCATTTATTTATGTCTTTCTATATATTTTAAAATATTTACAAGAGTAGAAGATGTTCCCAAATTTCCTGATTTTGTAACAATCCACTGAGCTTTAAAGTCCAAACATAGAGGAATAGCACTATCTGCTTCATCAATTACTTGCAAATTTGTGCTGCCTATTGCGCTACAAATTTTATATGAGGTTTCTCCTCCAACCAAAACTAAAATAACATCTTGAATAGCCGCAACATCTTTGGTTAAACGTGCAAGATAATCTGTAATAATAGATGGAATATCATCAGGATTTATTTCATTAGCTTTCGCATATTCAATGTTTTTATCCATAGAATTTTCAATAGGAGAAAAATGTACAATAACCAAACGATATTTATTCAAATGTTTAACTATTCTATCTAAAATTTCATCAAAACTTTGAGTAGAAATGGTCTCAAGAGTTAATTCAACCACATAAGGTTCAAAATCATCTGAATGAGTAACTTTTTCAATTTGTGCACGAACTAAAGATGTAGCACTTCCTGAAACTACTAAAATTGGATTATCTGGAATGGTTTTTGCTATATGTTGATACTCAGCTTCAGGAAGCCAAACATCCGCAAAAGCCTTAGCCATGGAAGCTGCCCCACAAGGAAGAATATTATACGTACTTTTTTCAACTGCTAGAACAATTTGTTCTATATCAGTTGTAGAAACAGCATCAATTACAATAAGTTTTTTTCCTTGGCAAATTAATTGCTGCAGTTCAATTAAAATAGGACCGGCACCTTTTGTAACAGTTTTTAATGAAATATTACCAACTAAATCAGAAGAACCAATTTGTTGAGCTAATAGGGTAGGAATATGACTTTCTTTAACAGGAGATTTCGGATCCCTCGCTAGTTCAGTTCTGTCAATAGGATTGCCATTAAGCAAATGATATCCGCCTACAGTAGTTCTACCTTCTGCAGGAAATGCAGGAACAATAATAGCCGCATCCCAGCCAAGTTCATTTAAAACTGTCATAGTTTCAATTCCTATATTACCTCTAAGAGTAGAGTCAATTTTTTTGTAAAAATATTCGGCATTTAATTTTTCGTCTAAAATTTTTACAGCTCCACGTACTATAGGAACAGAATCCTCCTTGGAAAGATTTCTAGTTTCTGTACTTATTGCCCAAACTTGAGTTTTCAAGAGCCCTTCAGGCTGCTGAGAATAATCAAATAAAATTTGAGTATTTGCTCCGCTTAAATTAAATTGTAAAGCAGTATCATTTGCTCCAGTTAAATCATCAGCAATTATACCTATTGTTCCAGTTTGAATAAACATTATGCAACTTCTCTTTTACCTAAAAGACGTATATCATTGGCGCGAATATAATAATATTCCCTGTCTTCTCCAGAAGAAGCCTTCCATTTATTAACTGCTAACTTGCCTTCTATAGCAATTAAAACACCTTTTTTAGCATATTCTCCAGCAACTTCAGCTTTTTTATCCCAAAGTTCAATTCTAAACCAATCAGTTTTATCTCCATCTTTTGTCCATCTATTTGTAGCAACAGATAAAACTGTTTTCACTTTCCCTGAATCAAAATATCTAACTTCTGGATCCTGACCAACTCTTCCTACTATAACTACTGAATTTATCATAAATAATTCCTTATCCTCTGCTATTTTTTAAATTATAATACAAAAAATTTTTATCGTAAATTACTACACATTATACAAGCTTTAGTTTTGAGAAAAATTTAATAAATCAAGTTTTTTGTTCATATAATCAAGTTCTAATTGAAGATATTGCAAGTTAAGTGGATTATCTGACATTGTCTTTTTTAAAATTGAAATACTCACATTTAATATATTGTATATTTTTTCTTTTAGTAACAAATTTTGTTCGTCTGTTAAAATTTTTGAATTAACAATCATAAACAAAACATCTAATTCTTTTCTGAAAATTTGAGGAGAAGAAGTTGAAGAAAATAAAAGCAAACTATTAAATAAATCCTCACCTTTTTGAGAAATAGAATAAAAACTTTTTCGCAAACCACCTTTTGAAATTAATTTTTCGCTTTGAATAAAATCATTGTCTTCAAGACGTTTTAATGTAGGAATTATAGCTCCTGAACTTATTTGCATAAAAGGTGCAAAATTTGTATCTATGAATTTTTTTATTTCATATATATTTGAAACTTTTATTTTGAGTATAAAAAGTATTAAAAATTCATTCATAATTTTATGGACTATTTACATCTCCAACACCTGCGGGATTTACAATTTTATATTCATATGTAGTGTATTTTTTTAATTTGGATGTATCTGAAGTGACATCAGCAGTTTTTATGTCATCAATTCTATCATATTTTATGTACACAAATACTGAATCACCGTCATTAAATTTACTACCTAAATTATATAATCTTACTCCATTAGGAAGTATCATACTAGTATTAGTGGAATAATTCCCTGCTAAATCTTTACATGTATTATTCTTAAAACATTCATGTACATCAGAATTACAAGTGGTGATCAAATCAATACTTTCAGACCCACCTTGTATTTTATGATTAACTAATTCATTTAAGCGTCTACAAATTTCTGTTATACCAGCAATTCTTTGCACACTATAATCAGGCACACCATTCTTGCAAATTATATTACTAACTGGAACAGAAGGTTCAAGATATCCGCAATAAGGAGTAATATAACAAACTTTAGGGTCATCTTGTTTTTTTTCAAACACCATATAACTAGTATTGTTAATTGTATAAATTTCGCAAGGAGTAGTATCGTTATCTAATTCATATTCACAATAACCTGTATTAGTATTATATTTGATTTTGCCAGCAACTGTGGTAAATACGTCCATCAAAAAGCCACAATATTTAGTATCTACATTATCTGCAGCTTGAACCCCTCTCATTAAAGTATCATCACCATTATTACAAGCTGGAGTAGCATCACTACATATTTGTCGACCAGCTTCTTCTACTGCTTCATTTAACAAAGATATAGTTTGAGATGCTAATTTATCATCATTATTTAATCTTTTGAAAAAAGATATAGACAATCCAGCTATAATACCTAACAAAATCACAGTTTGTAATATTTCAATAAGAGAAAAACCTTTTTTCATTCATACATCCTTATTAATTTGTCAGCTTCTTTGTTCAATTTTTTTTGTTTTTGATTTATTTTTGTTTGATTATAATAAATTTCTTTTACAGAATTTATCATAGCGTATAAAATTGGAGATTTTTCATAACTATAAAAACCATCTTCGTCTTTTGAAAGTGCTTCATCAAAAATGCCAATAATTTTTTGAGCAATCAATCCTACATGTATTTTGTTTTCTTTATCACTTTTAAATGTATACAAATAAGAATCTACATTTTTTAGAGAATCAAAACCCTTTTTGTACTTAGAAATAATATTTTTTAAACGTCTATCAGAACTATTCCAAAGACCCGGAGAAGATTGTCCATAAGTAGCTTTACAATAAGTTTCGTTAACACTGCCAGAATTGTCAACAGCAAAAATATATCCTAATGATTGGCAAGCCACACAAACTCCGCCAGCATCATCAGCGCAAGAGCAAGTACATTTTTTGGTATTAGTGTTAACATTTCTGAATGAATTGCTTTCTGCATATGACAAATCTTTATTGTTCTCTGTTCCAGCAAAAACATACCCAGAATTTCCCGTAATACATTTCCCCTGCTCATCATATTCATTACCAATGCAGTCATCATAATAATAAATGTCGCAAATACAATTATATCTATCAGGATAAGACATATTAGATGCAGACAAAAATAAAGTAGCACCTGAACCATTAGGAATTAATGAAGTAGTAGAGCCATCACCAATTGTAAGCGTATCGCTATCAGTTGCATAAGAAATCGCCTTATTACCATTCGGAAATTTAATGTTGAAATTATTATTACTAATTTCCACAATCTGATATTTTTCTGTACCTAACGTAAATTTTTCAGTGTTATCAAGTGTAATACCTCCCCAATTATCTACGCTACCTATTCGAATACGGTCAGAACATTCTCTTGGAGCATTTAAGCTTCTCAAAATAATTGAATTGGAAGGAGCACTCATACAAGTATTCATACCTAATTGTATAGAATTATTTGGCAAATAATTAGTGGTAGTATATTTAAATTGTTCATATTTATCTCCTAAAAGTACACCAATGTTGTTGTTCGGGTTAATTGCAATATTTTTAGACAAAAATTTACTTTGGTTTACGAAAGGAGAAATATTAGTAGTAACACTTGCTGAATTTCCATCAGGGTTAGTTTCTGAAGTTACATTTGCACCGATGCCAACTCTCTGAAGATAATTATCACCATACGTTATTGCTTCTATTTTATCAGCATTTTTTATAGGCATCCATCTTGGAAAAGTAGTTTTTTGCGAAATTAAAGGAATTAAAACCATTATTGCTATACTTATCAACAACAATATAATCATTGCTTCTATCAGGGAGAATGCGGCATTTGTTTTAAGTGTTTTTTTCATAAATCTCCTCCACTAGAAGTTTTTTTTAGCTTATCTCTTATTATTTTTAGGTTAGCAATTTTTTCTTCTAATTTTTTATTCTCTTTTTCCAAATTTATGTTGTTTGAATTCAACTCTTTTATAGAATTTAATAAAGCATAAAATACAGGTTCTTGGGAAACCATAAGATAACCTGTTGCTCTGTTAACAATAACTGCCTCCGGAAAAATTTTCCGCAAATCTTGAGCAATGACACCTACATGATGTATTTGCTTCGCATCATCTTTTAATGTATATTCAACAGGGTCAACTTTCAATATTGAATCTATACCTTTGTTAAAATTAGAAATAACATTTTTCAAACGTATATCGCTTGATTTAACCAATTGTTTTGCAACAAAAGTTCCAGCTCGTACATTGGAATTAATTTGAAAAGTTTGGCCAGTAGGACGATATATAACAAAATCAGACGGTTGCCCATAATTATCTACATTACCATTTTTTCTACCGACAACTAATCCTCCTGCATTTCCCATCATTCCTGTAGAAGTTCCAGAAGCAGACTCAGCTGAGGTATTAGAAAAAATAGCAATCAAATTAGATCCATTATAATATCTAACTGCATTCTCTCCTATTCCTATAACATTATTTGAAACATCAACTGTCAAATATTCTTTACCTGCATTTGATAGTGAGTAAAAGTTTCCGGAGTCTCTAAGACCTGATTTACCCTCAAATGAAGTATATGGACCGGAATTAGCATAATTAAAACCAGCAGTTGTATTATTTTCGAGATAAATTTTGTCTGAATCAACATATAATTCACTAGGGAAAGAATATCCGCTTCCAGTCAAATAAGAATCTCCAGAATGAATTCTTAAGCCAGATTTTTCGGTAAAAAATTCAATATATTGCCCATTCCAATATAAAGAATCTGTAGCATAAAGAGGAATCAAATCTTTATTTTTAAAACCATTGTTATAAACCCTAAAACTATCTTTGTAATCATCATCGTTTTTGGGATTTTTGGGATTACCAATGGAAACATTTATGCTTTCATCTTGGAACAAAGGTTCAATATAAGAAATATCATTAGTATTTTCGTGTAAATGCCAATACTTATTACCTCTTGTTGGGTCATTGCCATCTTTTCTCACGGTCATAACAGGTAAAAGAGCTATTAGTGCAATACTTACTATCGTGAGACTAATTAATGTTTCAATAAGTGAAATGGCTCTAAATTTTTGCATACCTAGCCTCACTTTCATGAAAAATATCAAAGGATTTTATTAATCTTTTAAAATCAATGATAAAACATCTTGCTCTTCCCCAAAAATCAGCAGCTTTGCATTCAGTTAAAGATTTTAATTCTTTTTTTAATTCAATCAATTCATTCTGAAGCTCAATTTGTCTTGTTTTTTCTATTTCAGTCTTAGCTTCTACTTCTTTTAAGGCATTTAACATTGCGAAAAATACAGGGTCAGTATCCACACCTAAATAACCATTTGGCATTTTTACTACTGCTTCAGGAAATGTTTTTTGCAAATCTTGAGCTATAACCCCAATATTCTTAGCTCTGGTAATATCATTTTTAAAAGAATATATGATAGGATTTACTTGCAAAATTTCTTTTAATCCTTTGTTATAAGAACCTTTTACATTTTTCAAACGCTCATCTGAAATATTCATAGGAGTAGATACAGTAAGCATTCCATTTATTTCTATATCATCATTAAATGTAACCGAATTGCCATTAGCATTTCCAATAATATGATCTCCTATATACAAATGTCCTTCATTTAAAGCATAAGAGGGCTTACCTATAACGACATTATTGTCTGTAACAGAAATACCAGAACCTACAACAAGAGAGCTATTTAAACCATTTATCTTGTTTCCTTCTCCAAAAACAAGAGAATAGTTTGTTTTATCAGCCAAAACATTATCATTACCAATTATCGTATTTCCTACATATTCTTTGCCAGAAAATGTATTATTTCCAATAAAAACATTACTAATAAATTTTTCAGTAAACAATTTTATGTCATAACCCAAACCAATAACTAAGTTATTGCTATGTTTAACAGAATTAATGTTATTTTGTTCTTGCTCTGTTATGAACAAATTATTTCCATATTCTTGAAAATAATAATTACCAACACGAAAAATACGCTTATCCGAAAAGAAAATATCATATAAAGATTTATATTCATTTTCCGGATAAAAAGTAAAATCAAATGTCACATCAGCATAAGACTTAAAAGGCACCTTTCCCGCAGGAACAACAACAGGATAAGAGGTGCAAAGCCCAGAATTTTGCTCAGTATTACAAGATGTCCAAGGACTATCAGTACTTATTCTGTTTTTACAAATTTCGGCATTTGCATTATTTGCACAATAACTCTCCAACTCAGAAGATGTCATCTGATGTCGCGTAAAAACAGGTATAGCCGCAGTAACAACTAGCCCTACAATAAACAAAGTCATTATAGTTTCTGCTAATGTAAATCCTTTTTTACAAATTTTAATCATTACATTATACCTATTCCTAGATTAATTATACAATTATTTTCTTGATTTACCATTTATTAAGAAAATATTACATTTGAGGATAAAGTTCTAACATAATATCTGGAGCAAAATTCTTTGCAGATTCAATACTAAAATTCAAAGTAGAATTGATATTTTTGGCATAAAGTCCATTTACCCAAGAAATTCCTGAATTATCTCCCAAAATTTTGGGAGCAATAAAATGATAAATTTTATCAACTAATCCTTGTTGCAATAAATTAGCATTAAAATTCCCGCCTGCCTCTACAAGTATGCTTTTTATGCCTTTGCTACAAAGTTTTTTAGCAAATTCTGTATCAAAATGTCCAATGTGATGCAGTACTTTTCCTTCATTTTCAGCAAAAACTTTATAATCTGAATTAAGCAAATGATATTTGTCAATAACAATACGTAAAGGATTTCTTCCATTTTTTTTTCTGCAAGTTAACGAAGGATTATCAGCAATAACTGTCTTTGCAGTAGTCATAATAGCATCATATTTATTGCGTAAATTTTGAACCTCGGCACGCGAATTTTCAGAAGTTATCCATTTACTCGAACCATCTGAAGCCGCAATTTTCCCATCAAGAGTTGTTGCCGTTTTTATAGCAATAAAAGGTCGAGAATGATTTAAAGAAAAGAAAAAAATTTCATTCAATTTTTTACAATCATTTTCCAAAATTCCATCAATAACTTCAATGCCTGCTTGTTTCAATGTTTCAATTCCACCTTGAGCTTTAGGATTTAAATCTTTTGTCCCTATTACCACTTTTTTTATACCTGATTGAACAATTAATTGGGCACATGGAGGAGTTTTCCCATAATGATTACAAGGTTCAAGATTAACAAAAAGAATAGCGCCCTTAGCTTTTTCTTTCGCTAAATTTAGCGCATTTTGCTCAGCATGAGCTCCACCAAATTTTTCATGCCTGCCTTGGGCAACAATTTCACCTTTGTCATTTACAATCAGACACCCAACAAGAGGATTAGGAGAAACATGCCCTTCTGAAAGCAAAGCTAATTCTATACATTTACTCATATAATATTCGTAATTCATTTGAAACATTTCCTGTAATTTAGACTATAATTATAATATGAAAAAAATTGCAATCACAGGAAATATAGCAGCAGGAAAAACAACTGTAGAAAACCTTATAAGTAATTTGGGTTACAAAGTTATTAATGCAGACGATATTTGTCATGCCTTACTGCAAAACGACCAAAAGGTAATAAAAACAATAAAAAAAACCTTCTGCAACCACAATATTTTAGATAAAAATTTCCAAATTGACAGGCAAAAACTGGGAGAGACAATATTTTCTAATCAAATACTAAGAAAAAATTTGGAAAATATAATACACCCATTAGTAAAAATTCAAATACAAAATTTCTTTGAAAAAAACAAAACAGAAGATTTATTATTTGTATCTGTTCCACTACTTTTTGAAAGTAATATGCAAAATATGTTTGACAAAACAATTCTAGTTTGCGCAAACGAAAAAACTAGGCTTGAAAGAATAATAAAACGCAACAATTATAGCAAAGAACATGCAATACAACGTATAAAATCACAAATTTCTCAAGATGAAAAAATAAAATTATCTGATTTCATAATCGACAACAATGGAAATATAAATAATTTGCAACAAACAATCAAAAAAATTTTAAACGAACTATCTTAAAATACCCCGTCACATTTTGTAAAACAATCAGGACATTTTCCGGCAGGCAAAAGATTATTCTCAATAACCTCAAATCCATTGCGGAGAATTAAAGGTTTCGAACAATTTTTGCAGTATGTCGTGGAAGTTTTAAAATTCCAAATATTTCCTGTGTAAATATATTTCAAACCAATATTTTGAGCTATTTCATATGCCTTTAAAAGAGTTTTTTTACTGGTAATAGGTTTTTCTAACATTTTCCACGCAGGATGAAAAGCACTAAAATGTAAAGGAATATTACCTCCAATATTATCAACAATCCATAGACACATTTCTTTTATTTGTTTTGTGTCTGTATTTTCTTCTTCAATTAACAAATTAGTTAACTCCAAATGCGAATTAGTTTCATTGGCAACATATCTTATAATTTCTAATATTTTTTCAAGTTTTGCAAAACAATTTTTTTCATAAAATTGATTTGAAAAAGCTTTCAAATCAATATTTACTGCATCAATATATGCAAAAAACTCCTTCGCAAAATCTAAATTTAAATACCCCGCACTAACAGCAACAGTTTTTATACCTCGCTCTTGTGCAAGTTTAGCCGTATCTAAAGCATATTCATAAAAAACTACAGGATCATTATAAGTAAATGCAATACTTTTACAACCATACTTTGAGGCAGTTAATACGACTAATTCAGGAGAAGCTTTTAGTAAAGTTTTTTCATCTTCACGAGATTTGGTAGTAGAATAATTTTGGCAAAAAAGGCAGCCAAGATTACACCCTAAAGTACCAAAAGAAAGAACTTTAGAAGCAGGGTAAAAATGATATAAAGGTTTTTTTTCAATTGGATCAATTGCTAAACCAGTAGTATATCCGTAAGAAACACATTCAATCTGTTTGCCAGTATTTTTTCTCACGTGACAAAACCCCCTTTGTCCTGTTTTCAAAATACATTCACGAGGACATAACAAACACTGAATTTTGTCATCTGAAAATTTTTTGAAATGTTTCATAAACTAAATCTTTTTGATTAAATCAATCATTTCAATCAAAGATAATGCAGCCTCAGAACCTTTGTTACCTGATTTTGTACCAGCTCTTTCTATAGCTTGTTCTATGTTATCAGTAGTTAAAACGGCAAAAATTACAGGCTTTTCAGATTCAAGAGCCACATGAGCAACTCCTTTAGATACTTCTGCAGCCACATAATCAAAATGTGGAGTAGAACCTTTTATAACAGCGCCCAAAGCAATAATTCCTGAATATTTTGAATTTTTGGCAAGTTTTTTTGCAATTAGTGGAATTTCAAAAGCACCTGGAACCCAAATAATATCAATATTTTCTTCGTTAACTTTGTGCCGTTTTAATGTATCAATACATCCAGACAATAATTTGCTTGTAATAAATTCGTTAAATCTACTTACAACAATAGCTATTTTTTCATTTTGAGCAATTAATTGACCTTCAAAAATATTAACCATATTAATACTCCTTGCCTAACGTTAGTTGAATTTTAACATGAATATTTTTGTTTTACTATATTAAATAGATAAAATGATAAGGTTTTTTTATGAACAGAATCAAAACTCCAAATGTTGCAGGTAAATTTTACACATCAATAAAAGCAGAATTACTAGAAACCCTAGAAAAGTTTAAATCGAATCATAAATCTGATTATAATTATTTTTCTCGAGCAATTATTGTACCACATGCTGGATATATGTTTTCGGGGCAACTTGCATTTGATGGCTTTTGCAGACTTGATAAAAATGTCAAAAACATTTTTATAATTGCTCCAACTCATCATAAATCAGTAAATAATCTTGCTTTGGCAAATTATGATGAATGGGAAACCCCTCTAGGCAAAGTCTCTGTAAACAAAAACATTCAAGAAGAAATTATAAGCCAATTCGGATGCGAATATTCAGACAAAGCCTTTGCAGAAGAACACGCAATAGAAGTCCAAATACCTTTTATTCAATTTAATTATAAAGATATCAAAATTATTCCAATACTTGTTGGGAATGATGACGTAGAAAAAACTTTAAGGATAATAAAATATTATTACGTAAATCCCCAAAATGCTTTTGTAATTTCTTCAGATTTGAGTCATTTTCTAAAAGAAGCCGAAGCAAAAAAAATTGATACTTTAACGGCAAGAATGATAGAAGAGAAAAACATGCAAGGATTTAGATTTGAACAAGCTTGCGGAGCAGTCCCAATTTGTGCATTAACTGAATTTGCCAATCAAAAAAATTTTTCTTTAATAAGAATAGGACTTACAAATTCAGCAAAAGCAACAGGAGATAACTCAAAAGTAGTTGGATATGGTAGCTGGTTTTTGTTTGAAGGAGAAAAAAATGAATTCATTGAAAAAAATTTTTCACCTAAAATTATAGACATAGTGAAAAAAACTATTAATGCAAAATTATCAGGGAAAACAGAAATTAATATAACAAATTATATGCCATATCCGCCAATTTTAGATAGTGATGGTGCGTGTTTTGTTACTTTGGAAGAAAATAATATTTTAAGAGGTTGCATAGGCTCAGTTATAGCACATTCGCCTCTTATAATTGATTTAATTAAAAATGCATACAATGCAGCATTTGCGGACCCAAGATTTGCTCCACTTTCAAGAGAAGAATTTGAGCAAATATCAATTTCCGTATCACTTTTAAGTATACCTAATCTTATTAAATTTGAAGATGAACAAGATTTGCTAGAGCAAATAAATCCTTTTGTTGATGGAATTATCATTAAAGATAAACAAAAACAAGCCTTATACTTACCTTCTGTATGGGAACAATTACCCGATAAAAAATTATTTCTTAACTCTTTAAAACAAAAAGCTGGCTTTGCACCAAATTATTTTTCAAAAACGATAGAAGCATATCGTTTTAAAACTAATTACATAAAAGAAAATAACTTTGAAAAATAAAGCAGAATTTAACAAATTATTTTTTGTTTGGCATTAATATAAAAAAGATATTTTGAGCAATATAAATGGAAGTTAATTCAATAAAAACTTATTACAATTTAAGCAAACAAGCTTTTGGAATGGCAAAAGCAGGAAAAAATTTGCAAAATTTAATTAACAAAACGAAATTACAATGCAAAGAAGATGATGTTTTGGAAGAAAATTTCAATGCAACAAAATGTCAATTTTCCCAAATTTATCCAAATAAAATTGTAGAAATAAAAGAACTGCCAGATTGTCTTTTGTTGAGACTATTTGACCCAGATGCAAAATGTAGCCGAATATATCTGAATGACAAATATATAGGCTGCTTGCATAGAAGCAATAGCATGCAATGTTACAACCAATTTTTCGATATAACACACATTGTCCAAAAGTATTGGAACAAAACTAAAAAAGATTTTTAATTATTTTTCTGAAACTTGCGGAGTTCTATAAGCTTTAATATGTTCTTTGTTTACAGAAAGCCAAGTAAATGTTGGTTGTTTTTCTGGAATTTTGGGTATATTTACTATAAAAGTGCCACCATATTTTCCTCTAGCAAATTCTACAATACATTCTTTTGCCAAATTTTGCAAAGCTTTTCTTATTGTATTTCCGCTAACATCAAGTTGTTTTGACAATTCACTCATTGAAGGGAGCTTGTCACCTACCGAATAATTTTTAGCAATCATATCTTTTATATGTCGCTCAATTTTTTCATAATTGTAGAAGACGGCATCTTGAGCAGAGGCAAAAATAGAATTTTCCAATTTCTCAGTTTGCTTATCATTTGGCAATTTTATTATTGTAGTTCCATATCTGCCACGTTTTGCACTTAAAATTCCTTCTTTAATCAATCCTTTAACAGCATCGTGTATAGTTTTTATACTTACTTTCAAAACATTAGACAATTCCAAATGAGCAGGAAGTTTTTCTCCTACAGTAAAATTCTTTTGTATGTAGTTTTTCAAATCTCTTTCAACCTGAGATACAAGTGTGTCAGATTTTATATCTACATTTTTTACATCTTGAGATAATTCCGGCAACTTTGTTAACAGCCAATTAGCTTTATTGCCACGATTTCCCATAGATTTTATAATTCCGATTGCAGATAAATATTCCAATGCAAGCCTTGTAGTGTTTGGCGCACTTCCCAACATTTTAGATATTTCTCTAGAAGATGGAAGATTTTCTCCAATTTTATATTTTCTGTCCAAAATCAATTTTTTTATTGCCAAAATAGCGCCATCTCTTTTGGATGTTTGTTTACGTAAAAGAGTCACAGATTCTTTTTGATCTTTTACCATAGTACCTATACGTTGTTTAGATTCCACAAGCCCTGCATCTTCTATGTATCTAATGGCATTTTGTATTGTGCCTGTACTTATACCTAAATAAGAAGCTATGTCATCTTTTTTGGGAAGTAATTGCTGAGGTCTAATTTTACCTGTTTTTAGATCAGTTTTAATCCAATTTTCAAGCCAACTTGCAATAAGAATATCTTTGGTTACTCTAGATTTTTTAAATTCAGGCAATTTTTTAGGTAATTGAGACATTTCAATGCGTATTAGTTGAGCTTTTTCTATAATAGTTTTATTTTTTATATGTTCTAACCCCTTAGAATTCATTAAAACCTCCTTACAGGAAATTTCCCCATGTCAAAATGCAGAAATTTTATCTTACCTAATTATATAAAAATAATCAAATAAAAAAAATTGCTCTAGAAAAAATAAATGTAAATATTTGTAAAGTTGAAAAGGTAAAAAATTTCAAAATGCACGAAATTACTAGGTTTTGTAAAATTATGCAAATTAATTTAAAGATTTATAAAAAATCCTCTTAACATTAATAAAATTTTGTTGTATTATAAATATTAGCGTGAGATTATCATGAACGCAAAATTGGTTAGTAGTTAGACTTAATGGGACAATAGAGTATGACAGATAAAGAAAATGCACAAGAAATACAAGATCAAGAGCGTATTTTGGTAGCTGATGATGAAGCAAGTATTAGAAGAATTCTTGAAACCAGATTGAAAATGGTAGGTTATGAAGTTATAACTGCTGCCGATGGAGAAGAGGCTCTTGAAGCATTTCAGAAACACAATCCCGATTTAATTATTCTTGATGTTATGATGCCCAAAATGGATGGATATGGCGTAACTAGAGAAGTCAGAAGAAACTCAGATGTTCCCATTATTATACTAACAGCATTAGGCGATGTGTCTGAAAGAATTACAGGATTAGAACTAGGTGCAGATGATTATGTAGTAAAGCCATTTAGCCCAAAAGAACTTGAAGCTAGAGTTAGAGCTGTACTTAGAAGAACAAATGAAAAAGAAATAGCCGGCATGGGAAAAGTTACTAAAAATGTTATTACCATAGGAAACATAAAGATTGATACGAGCAGAAGGCAAGTATATTGTAAAAATGAGAAGGTAAGACTAACTGGTATGGAATTTAGTCTATTGGAGTTATTGGTGAACAATTCAGGGCAGCCTTTTTCAAGAAATGAAATATTACAGCACGTTTGGTCTTATCCTGCAGATCATCGAATTGACACAAGAGTTGTTGATGTTCATATAAGCAGATTGCGTTCTAAATTAGAAAATGATCCGGCCAATCCCGAGCTTATCCTTACTGCACGTGGTATAGGTTATATGTTTCAAAGGATAGCATAGTTAATATCAAGCGTGGTTGAAAATTTTTCAAATATCAAAGATATATTAAATGGAATAGAATTTAACGATATTAGTCCAATATTTGCACAACTTGTGTCTGATTGGGAAATTTTGGTCGGCAAAAAATTTGCAGGTAAGACACAAATTACCAACATAGTTAGAAAAGGAAACAAGACATTATTGTTTATACAAACAAGCACAAGTCCAATGGCTCAAGAATTGACATTTTTCAAAAGAAATTTGTTAAAAAAAATTCGTGCGAAATACAACATTGATATATTTGACATAATAACAAAAGTATCACCTAAAAATAACTATTTTTCTCAAAAAAACAAACCAAATATTGTGCAAGAAACATACAATGAAAGACCGACAAAAGAAGAGTTGAACAATGTAATTTTGGAAGAAAAAATCATTAAAGAAATAAAAAAATCTGTCCAAAATCAAACTACATTGAGTGAGATACAAAAGAAACGAATGCTTGATGTAATAATAAATGATTTAAAGACACAGGAATGGATGAAGCAAAAGGGATTTCCAACATGTAAAAAATGTGGGAGAGTACTAACAAGGAAAAATTTTGGAGAAGAAAATTTTTGTATATTTTGCAAAAAACAAGACTCAGAGTAAGTTAAATTACAGAAAAATCAAATCAAATTGATTAGTCAGTATTTTTATTCTATACTTTTTGCGTAGGTGGATTACAATGTGTAATGTCAAAAATATCGGAGTATAAAATGGCAACTGAAGAAGAAAAGAAAAATGATTATAAAAATACGCTAAATTTACCACAAACAGATTTACCAATGAGAGCAAATGCAGCCCAAAAAGAACCAGAAATACAGAAATTTTGGGAAGAAAACAATATATACGAAAAAAACATATCACAACGCAGCAAAGGAAAATCATTTATACTTCATGATGGGCCTCCATATTTAAGTTCGGATAAAATCCACATAGGAACAGCCCTAAACAAAATTTTAAAGGACATATTGGTAAAATATAAATCTTTATCTGGATACTATTCGCCATATATTCCAGGGTATGATGCACACGGACTTCCAATTGAAAATGCAGTTGTAAAATCTATAAAAGGTGGAAGAGAATCACTAACTCCAACACAACTTAGGGAAAAATGCCGTGAATTTGCTGCCAAAAATTTAAAAGGACAAGAAGAAAATTTCAAAAGACTGGGAGTTTGGGGAAATTGGGAAAACCCATATTTGACAATAAAACCTGAATTTGAAGCTGAACAAGTTAGAGTTTTCGGTGAAATGTATGAAAAAGGTTACATATACAAAGGCTTAAAGCCAGTTTATTGGTGTGCAGATTGTGAAACGGCGCTAGCCGAAGCAGAAGTAGAATATGCAGACCATACCTCAACAAGTATTTTTGTAAAATTCAAATTTTTATCTGAAGATGAAAAAAAAGCTTACCAAAAGGCTAAAATAGAAATCCAAAAGCCATTATATGCAGTTATATGGACAACTACTCCTTGGACAATTCCAGCAAACTTAGCTATATCTCTTAACGCTAATTTAGAATATTCATTTGTTGAAAATAGGGAAGAAGTTTACATTATAGCCACTGAATTATTGAAAAATTTCTTATCAGAAACAAAATTAGAGAACATAAAAATTATAGGAAAATGTCAAGGTTCAGACTTAGAACTTTTAAACACAAAACATCCACTTTATAACAGAAACTCAACAATAATTTTAGGTGATCACGTAACTACAGAAGCTGGAACGGGTTGTGTACATACAGCTCCTGGACATGGTTTAGAAGACTATGAAGTTTGCATGAAATATAAAATTCCTGTACTTTCTCCACTTAATAACAAAGGTATATTTACGTCAGAAGCAGGAGAATTTGAAGGTTTAAAATATAACGATGGAAACAAAGCAGTTATTGAAAGACTTAAAGAAGAAAACGCCCTACTTGGGCAAAACGATATTTCTCACAGTTATCCGCATTGTTGGCGTTGCAAAAAACCTGTTATATATAGAGCCACTCCACAATGGTTTGTAGATGTTGGAGCTTTCAGAAGTGAAGCAATGGAAGCAATAAAAAATGTAAAATGGATACCCAAAAGTGGGGAACAAAGGATAGGAAATATGGTAGAATCTCGTTCAGATTGGTGTATAAGTCGCCAAAGAGCTTGGGGAGTACCAATTCCTGTTTTCTACTGCGAAGATTGTGGAGAAGCAATAGTAACTTCTGAAACTATAGCAAAAGTAGCTGATTTATTTGAAAAAGAATCATCAGATGCTTGGACAAAATACGATGTTTCTGAGATTCTTGGTAAAGATTATGAATGCCCGCACTGCAAAAGCAGGAAATTAAAAAAAGAAACTGACATAATGGACGTATGGTTTGACAGTGGAATTACACATAGAGCTGTAGTTGATGCTAGAAAAGAAGAATTACTTGGCTCGCCTGTTGATATGTATCTGGAAGGTTCAGATCAGCACAGAGGATGGTTTCAATCGTCACTTTTAACAAGTATAGCTATCAAAGGAATTGCTCCATACAAAGAAGTACTTACGCATGGTTTTGTACTTGATGGTGAAGGCAGAAAGATGAGCAAAAGTTTAGGAAATTTTGTAGAACCACAAAAAATCATAAACGTATATGGTGCTGATGTATTAAGACTTTGGGCAGCAAGTGTTGATTACAGAAATGATGTCAAAATTGGTGATAATATTATAAAACAACTTGTAGAAGTATTTAAAAAAGTAAGAAATACTATGCGTTTCTTATTGGGTAACATATACGATTTTGACCCGCAAAATGATTATGTACAATATGAAAACCTTGAAGAAATCGATAAATTTGCCTTACACAGACTTCAGGTTTTAATAGAAAACGTTACACAATCTTTTAATGATTATGAATTTTACAAATATTTTCAATTTTTACAAAATTTTGCCGCAGTAGATTTAAGTTCATTTTATCTTGATATAGTTAAAGACAGACTTTATACAGCAGGTAAAAAGTCAATATCAAGAAAATCTGCACAAACAGTACTTTACGAAACAATGCTTGCAATTTTAAAAATGATGGCACCAGTTATGCCTCACCAAGCTGAAGATATATTTTCTTATGTACCCAAAAAGCAAAAATTAGGTTTAGAAAGTATTCTTCTAGCTGATTGGTGTAAAGGAAATGAAAAATGGTTAAATCCTCAAATTGATGAAAAATGGACAGAAATTTTGAGGGTAAGAGAAGTTGTAACAAAGGCTATTGAACCCTTAAGAGCTGATAAAAAAGTAGGAAGTTCACTTGAAGTTAGTGTTCATGTATCAAGTACAAATAACAAAATTACTTCTTACTTAAAAGAAAGTGAAAAAGATTTAGCAGGTATATTTATTACATCTCAAGTATTTTTGAATAAACCAACGCCAAATGAAATACTAAATACCCTTGAAGAAGATGGAATAAAGGTTGAAGTAGCAAAAGCCCAAGGCGAAAAATGTGAAAGGTGCTGGAAATACAGAATTTTAGATAAAAATTCTAAACATCCAACTATATGTGAAGATTGTCAAAAGGCAATTTCAGAAAATTAACTTTAAATTTATGCAGACAAAACCCAGTAATTTAAAAACAAATTACTGGGTTTTTGAAAATAAATATCAAATTTATTTTTTTCGTGTTTTGATATAACAGCTAGAAAAATAAAGGGGAAAAAATGCAAATCACAAAAATTTCAAAGAATTATTCAAAAGAAACCTTCGGAATGCCTTTTGTTAATAAAAATAATCCTGAATTATTAAAATCTATCAAAAAGCTTTCCCCACAAAAACAACAAGTTTGCTTATACACTATTGATTACATAGATAGAAATTCTCCTTATCATAAAGTAGTATATCAACATGACACATTTCCATTCATTCTGGCAAGCAAAAATACTTGTCAGGCAGATAACAGCATAAGAAACCTAGAAGCTAAACAAGGTATAATTATTGACAATAATGTTTGTAAACTACTCAATAGAATTTTAAGAAAAATTGAAGAAGAAAATTTCAGAATTAAAAAAGCAAAAGAAATAGAAAAGCATTTACTGTAAATAAAAATAGCGGATAACATTTGTTACCCGCTATTTTTTATTGTAGTTTATTATTTTAGTAATTCGCCAACAGCTTTGAAAACGGACATACGTTTTGCAGCATCTTTTTCTGCTTGAGTATACAAAGCTTCAGCAGCTTCAGGATTAGTTTTCAATAGTGATTTATATCGTCCTTCACTTCTTATAAAATCTTGATAGCTTCCTTTTGGATCCTTTGCATCCCAAGTAAAAGGTACTTCATTAGCAGGATTATATCTGAATAATGGGAAATAACCTGCTTCTACAGCACGTTTTTGCTCAGTTTGAGTTTTGCTCATATCAATACCATGAGCAATACAAGGTGCATATGCAAAGATTATTGAAGGTCCATTGTAGCTTTCGGCTTCTTGTAATGCTTTAAGTGTTTGAGCTCTGTCAGCACCTAAAGCAACAGATGCAACGTACACATAACCATATGACATACTCATTAATGGCATGTTCTTTTTGTAAGTAGGCTTTCCGCCTGTGGCAAATTTTGCCACAGCACCTGTTGGAGTAGATTTCGAAGCTTGTCCACCAGTATTAGAATAAACTTCAGTATCTAAAACAAGAATATTAACATCTTTTCCTTGAGCTAAAACATGGTCAATTCCACCATAGCCAATATCATTAGCCCATCCGTCTCCACCAATAATCCATACAGATTTATCAGTAAAATAATCTTGTAATTCTCTAACTTTTGCCAAATCAGGACAATCAACGTTTGAATACTTTGCCAAAACAATTTTTACATTATTTTGTGCAGCAATAGCCTCTTCAGTTTTAGAATTTTCAAAATGAGACATAGCATTCTGTAAGGCTTCTTTTAAGTCTTCTGGAGCTTTGCCGCTTTCAAGAACTTTATTTACATAAGTTTTCAAAGTGTCTCTGTTTTGATCAACAGCTAATCTCATGCCAAAACCAAATTCGGCATTATCTTCAAATAAAGAATTTGCCCAAGCAGGTCCTCTGCCATTTTTATCTTTAGTATAAGGAATTGTGGGGAAAGTACCTGAATATATAGAAGAACATCCTGTTGCATTCGCAACTATCATATTTTCCCCAAAAAGTTGTGAAATTAATTTAACATATGGAGTTTCACCACATCCTGCACAAGCACCTGAAAATTCAAATAAAGGTTTTCTAAGCATTGCACCTTTGATAGTTTTGGTTGTATTTTTGCCCATAACATTATCAGGAGCATTATCGAAGAATTTTTCATTTTCCATTTCACCATTTTCAAGTTCTTTTTCTATAGAAGACCAAGATAAAGCAGGTTTTTCTGGAGTTCTTGCATTAACAGGACATTGGTCTAAACATACACCGCAACCTGTGCAATCTTCACAATAAACTTGAACCTTAAATTCTTCTCCATTTTCGTTTGGTTTTGCTTCAATAGCTTTGAAAGTAGAAGGGGCATTTTTTAATGTGTCTTTTTCAAATAATTTTGTTCTTATTGCTGCATGCGGACAAGCAGAAGCACAAATACCACATTGAATACAAGCATCAGAATTCCAATGAGGTACACGAGGTGCTATACCACGTTTTTCTAAACAAGCAGTAGCGGTAGGAATAACCCCATCCACAGACATTGCAGAAACAGGTATATCATCACCTTTTTGTCTCATAGAAGGATCTATTATTTTTTTAGCAAATTCGTCTGCATCATCAGGAATTAATTTGACATCAGCAGCACAAGCAATATTATTTAATGAAGCAGGAATTTGTACCTCTTCGCAAGCATCTACAGCTGCATCAATAAGAGCAAGGTTCATATTTACAACATCATCACCTTTTTTCTTGAAGGTTTTTATTGTCATTTCTTTCATACCTTCATATGCTTGTTCAAAAGGAATTATTCCTGAAACTTTGAAATATGCTACCATCATAACTGTGTTAGCACCTTTACCACGTAGTCCAGGTTGTTTCTTTATCAATTCTTCTGCATTTATATTATAAAATTTGATTTTCTTATTAATTATTGTTTCTTGCATATCTTTTGTAAGATGAGAAAATGCTTCTTCCTTAGACCAAGGACTATTTAATAAGAAAGTACCACCTTCTTTGATTCCTTTCAGCAAATCATACCTGCCTATATATGCATGAGCGGAACAAGATACACAATCTGGAGCAGTAATCAGATATGTCGACTTAATAGGCTTGTCACCAAATCTCAAATGCGAAACAGTTACTCCAAAAGATTTTTTTGAATCGTAAGCAAAATATGCTTGAGCATCTTTGTTGGTATACTGTCCAATAATCTTTATAGAGTTTTTGTTAGCACCTACAGTTCCATCAGAACCTAATCCCCAAAACATACAATTTGTAGTTCCTTCAGGTTCAGTAACTATATGCTCATCAATTTTTAATGAAAGATTTGTTACGTCATCTTCAATACCTACAGTAAAACCATGGAAACCATTTTTTTCAGCATGCTTGTATACGGCCAAAACCATAGAAGGAGTAAATTCTTTTGATGATAAACCATAACGTCCACCAATTACTCTTATATCTTTATTGTCTAATGCTGCAACAACATCCAAATATAAAGGCTCTCCTATTGCACCAGGTTCTTTGGTTCTATCCAAAACAGTAATACGTTTAACAGATTTTGGAAGAGCATCATTAAATCTTTTAACATCAAAAGGTCTGTACAATCTAACTTTAATTAAACCATATTTTGTACCACGTTTTGCATTGAGATATTCAATAGTTTCTTCAATTGTTTCGCAACCTGAACCCATAGCAACAATTACGTCAGTAGCATCAGATGCACCAACATAATCAAAAGGTTTATATTTTCTACCAGTTAATTCTGCTACTTTGTCCATATATTCTTGAACAATATCAGGAACTTTATTGTAAAATTTATTAACAGTTTCACGACCTTGGAAATAAACATCTGTATTTTGAGCACCAACTTTACAAACAGGAGTTTCGGGTCTTAAAGCTCTTTGTCTAAATTCTTCTATATACTTAGACTCAACTAATTTTGCAATATTTTCATAAGAAATTTCCTCAATTTTGTGTACTTCGTGAGAAGTTCTAAAACCATCAAAAAATTGCAAGAAAGGTACTTTAGATTTATATGTAGCTAAATGAGCAACCAAAGCCAAATCCATTTCTTCTTGAACAGAATTAGCTGCTAACATAGCATATCCTGTATTACGACAACCCATAACATCAGAATGATCGCCAAAAATTGATAAAGACTGAGCAGCAATAGCTCTAGCAGCAACGTGTATAACTGAAGGTAACATTTCTCCCGCTATTTTGTGCATAACAGGAATCATTAGTAATAAACCTTGGGAAGCTGTATAAGTAGAAGTTAAGCATCCTGCAGCTAAAGAACCATGAACAGCACCAGCAGCGCCAGCTTCTGATTGCATTTCTGCGACACTTACTTCTTTGCCCCAAATATTTTTTTTGTGTTGAGACGCCCACTCATCAACCCATTCCCCCATTGTAGATGAAGGTGTAATTGGATAAATTGCTGATACTTCGCTTAAGGCATAAGCAATATGCGCAGCTGCGTAATTACCATCAACTGTTATTGTTTTACCAGACATAATTAAAAATTCCTCCTTTTGGTATTTTCTCAGCTAATATTTAGTAGCCATACCAAAAAGATAGCGTGAAAATAAGAAAATTACAACTGTTTTCTTAAAGCAGAAGAGGAAATTTTTTAACTAATTTTTTCTGATTTTAGCTACATAACAATCACAAAAATCAAATTCATCTTCGCGCTCTCTTGAATCAGAAAAACGATGATAACAAGGAAGCATCTCTTCAATTTCTTTTTGCGATGCTTTGCAAAATTCATCTTGAGTAAAATCAAATGCAGGTTCAATTATAGCAACATGCAACATGCCATCTTTATCCTTGTAAGCAAGAGTATTTTTTTCAATTTGTGCTTTAGTTTCGTCAGCAAAAGGATAATATGCATTTACAAAACAAATTTCATTTGGATCTTGTGGAAGAATTTTACCATTTTTGGATACTTCAAAGCTATACAAAGGAACAGCTACACCTTTATGCCAAAGTCCATTGAAATTATTTACAGACGATATAGAATGAATTTGCATTTTTACCTCACTTTTTATCTTTGCATTTACACGTATTATATAATTACTCTGAAAATTTTTTTTTGCTAATAGCTACTATTATTGTTGAGAAATATTTCAAAATTTGTTAGTATCATAAAGATAGCAAAAATATTTAAGGAATAATAAAATGCAGATAAATTTTGCAACAGCTATTGATTCAATAAAACAAAAAAGTTGGTGGATATGGTGTTTGATTATTTTACCATTTTCATATTTTAATCTTATGACCAACACAAATCCTAAAGGAATTAATATGTTTACTTTTTTAGCAGTTGTTATTGCTACATTATTGTACCCAGCACTTTTAGGATTTGCTTTAAAATACGCTAAAAATTACTCTGAAAAATTAATCAAAAGATGTGAAACTTTTAGTTTTAAAGAATTTTATATTATAGGAATAAAATATGCTTTGTTTTTTCTGGTTTTTTCTTTAACATTTGGGTTGGCTCTTACTATTTTAGCTGTCTTATGCGTAGGTTTACTAGTATTTTTTACAACCAGCTTATCTATATTATTCCCAATAAAAATGCTTTCACTATTGGTTACTGCTGTATTGTTCATTATAGTTATTTTAATCTATGCAACTTATTTTCTTGCAGCAACATTAGAATTTATAAGAACAGAAAATATTTTCTCTGCTTTAACATTCAAAAAAACTTTAAGCTTAATTGAAAACAATAAAAAAGTATTCTTAAAACTACTCGGCTGGGTAGCAATAGTTAATGTATTAAATTTTATTTGCAATATTTTAGCTACATTTATGGGATTTATAAGTCCAATGTTTTTATGCATAAGTACTTCGCTAATAATTTACGCAACAACTATGCTAACCGCAAACTTATATGCCCAAACTCTTGTGCATCTTGAAACAACAAAAGAATCTAAAGAAATTGTCATTTAAAACAAGCTTCTTTTATTTTATTAGATATGATCTTTCTTGCTTTCACATAATCTGGTTCATTTAACAAAATTTCATTAGGTTTTATTACAGGACGTGTTTCTATTTTAAATAATACTTTTTCTTTCGCTACAGATTTATAAATAGAATTATTTTTTGTTAAAAAAGGAGCACTCACGTTAATTTTCAGCGGAATAATTTCTACATTATTTTCAATTGCTAAAGCAGCAGCCCCTTGGTGTATTTTAGGAATTTCATTATTTAATGTTCTTGTACCTGTAGGAAAAATGACTATATTAAAACCATTTTGTAACAAAACTTTCGCATTGTTTTTAAATTTATCTACATCTGAATCGTTTATCAAATATGCATTTAAAATAATATTTCGGACAAAAAAATTTGAAGCAAGCTCACTTTTTACAACACTAATACTATTTGGAATAGAAGAAATCAAAATAACGATATCAATTAGAGAAGGATGATTAGAAACAATAATCTTCCCACGCAATTGTTGCATAAATTTGATGTGAGGAAATTCAAATTTAATAATTTGTAAGCAAACCATAATATATCTAAAAATCTTCCAAGATTTATGAATTAAAAAAACAAAAGTTTTCTGTTTATTATTTTTTTTGGCAAAAATTGAAACCAAAGGAAAGATAATAAAACCTAAACATAATGCACCTAACCCAAAAACAAAAAATGCAAATAAAACTGTAAAAATTCTTAGCAAATACATTTTACTCCTTAAAAATAGAAAACAAACCTAAATCAAGAAACTTTAAATTACCAGCAAAAAATGCAGTAAAATCAAGTTTGTTATCAGATTGAAAATTTTTTTCAGTTAAAGTTATTTTTGTTGAACCAATAGAATTATTAGAAGAAATTAAAATAGAAAAAGAAAAATTTTTTTCTTCAGTATCAGCATAACAAATCAAACTATCAGCTTTAGGAAGAAGTGTAACTCCATCCAAAAGTGCGCACGCAAAGCTATTTTCCCCAGCGGAAATTGAATTATAAGAATTTGTTATTTTATTTAAAATTGAAAAAATACTAAGAGAAGAATTATGAACCGAAAATCCAAAATCAGTAGGAGATACAGCATTATCTGTAATATATTGTTTAATTAAACGTAAACTTCTTTCTATTTCTCCATATTTGGATGCGAAAATAAGATTTACATTATTGTTTTCGTAACAATCGAGCATAGAAGATATAGCCAACTTTTCTATTAAACTAAGTCTTCTACGAATCATCATAGGCACAGATTCAATATTTAAGGTATCCGGCATCTTATAAGAAAAATTTTTAACATAAAATACTTCGTTCATGGTAAAATTTTATTATATTGTTATCAAAATTACAAAAATATGAAGAAGATTTTCATTACCGATTTTGCGGTTACATGCAATTTAGGAGCAAACAAGCAAGAAATATATGAAAATGCAATAAGAGGAGACTCTTCGCATTTTACTTTTAGTGAAGATTTTGTTAAAGGTGCAATATTTCCCTTAGGTAAAATAAATATAGATTTACCTAAAATTAGCGACGAAAATTTTAACATAAGATGCAATAAACTTTTACTAAAATGTTTACAAGAGATAAACATTAAAAGGATTACAGAAAAATATCTCCCTAACAAGATAGGGATAATAATAGCGACCACAAATTCTGGAATAGAAGAATTTGCCCAAACAAACATTAAGTCTTATTTAGAAATAGGAAATCCCTCTGAATTTATAAAAAAACACTTAGGGCTTACAGGATTTCGGGCAAGTGTTTCTGTAGCTTGTGCTTCAGGAATTAAAGCATTTTCCATGGCTAAAAGATTACTGGAAAATAATATATGTGATTGTGTTATAGCAGGGGGCTCAGATAGTTTATCAAATTTAGCAATACACGGTTTTAATTCGCTTGAACTTTTATCCAAACAGATTTCAATTCCATTTAGCAAAAACAGAAACGGAATAAATATAGGGGAAGGAGCAGCATTATTTATTTTGGAAAAAGAATCTTTCAACTCTGAATCAATAGAAATAGCAGGGATAGGGGAGACATCTGATGCATATCATTATTCCACGCCAGAACCTACCGGAACAGAAGCTATGAAAGCAATAAAATTAGCTTTACAAGAAGCATCTATATCCTCAAGCGAAATTGACTACATAAATCTTCACGGAACAGGTACAATAAGTAACGACATAATGGAAGCAAATGCAATTAACAAAATTTTTGGAGAAAATATTTTTTGTAGTTCAACCAAACCTCTAACAGGTCACTGTCTTGGAGCAGCCGCAAGTATTGAAACTGCCTTATGTTGTATTTTATTAAATAAAATCAACGGAAATAAATTAATATACCCACACATATATGATAACGAATATGATAAACAAATAGCTAAAATAAAACTTGCAGAACAAAACACAAAATTAGAAAAACTTGATACAATACTATCAAATGCTTTTGGATTTGGAGGAGCTAATGCAGTAATGATTTTAAGGAGAAAAAATGAACAAATACAACATTGAAAAAATGCTTCCGCACGATGCTCCAATGGTTTTGATTGATAATATAGTAGAAATTAATCAAGAAGAAAAATATGTAATTACTAGTGTTAAAATCAAAGAAAACAGCATTTTCTACAATAAAGAAAAAAGGGGAATATCGCCAATAATAGGCATAGAATATATGGCACAAACTATTGGCTGTCACGCATATTTTAAAAATGGTTGTAAAAGAACTGAATTAGGCTTACTTTTGGGAACAAGATTATTTGAGAATAATTTAGATCTTTTTGAAATTAATAAAACATATAAAATAAAAGCAAAAGAAGTATTTAATGATGGAGAACTTGTTTCTTATGAATGTTTTATCTACAATAACGACACCGAATGTGCAAAAGCAATTTTAAATGCATTTATGCCCCAAAATAGCAAAGAATTCATAGATGGAGTAAAATAATGGAAAAAACCAAAAGAATATTGATAACAGGTGCAAGCAGAGGAATAGGGAAAGCTACTGCGATAAAATTAGCTCAAAATGGATATGAAATCATAATCAATTACAATTCTGGGAAAAATCAAGCTATAGAAACTCTCGCAGAAGTAAAAGTATTCTCGTCAAAATCAAAGATTTTACAGTTTGACATAAAAAATCGAGAAGAATGCCAAAAAGTAATAAGTAATGACATAGACAACAATGGGATATATTATGGAATAGTATTAAATGCAGGTATAGCAAAGGACAATATTTTTCCAACAATGGAAGATAAAGAATGGGATGATGTTATTCAAACAAATCTTGGAGGATTATACAACGTACTAAAACCAATAATTATGCCAATGATAAGCAATAGGATAAAAGGTCGAATAATAACACTTTCGTCAATTGCGGCACTTTCCGGAAACAAAGGACAAGTAAATTATTCAGCAGCGAAAGCAGGCATTATAGGTGCAACAAAATCACTAGCCTTAGAACTAGCCAAAAGAGGTATTACAGTAAATTGCGTAGCCCCAGGAATAATTGAAACAGATATGACAAAAAATATTCCAACAGAAGATTTAAAGAAAATAATTCCAATGAAAAGAATAGGTAAACCTGAAGAAATTGCAAGTTTAATAAATTATCTACTATCTGAAGAAGCCTCATATATAACAGGTCAAGTTATTTCAGTAAACGGAGGATTGTATTTGTGAAAAGAGTAGTTATAACAGGAATGGCCCTAACCTCACCTCTTGGTTCAAATTTAAACGATTGTTTTGCAAATTTATTAAAATATAAAAACTGCATAAATTACTGGGAAGAGTTAGACAAATATGCGAAATTAAACACCAGATTAGCCGCAAAAGTTCAAGGTTTCAAAATGCCTGAAAATTTCAATAGAAAAATAACACGTACAATGGGACCGGTATCAATTTATGCAGTTAGCACAGCAATTAAAGCATTAGAAGATTCAGGACTATTAAACGATGAAATTATAGAAAATGGTAGCACAGGAATTAGCTATGGTTCTTCGGCAGGGTCTCTTGATGCCTTAATGGATTTTTACTCAATGAAAGTTATGCACGAGGTAAAAGCAATAAACTCAGGTTCATACATAAAAATGATGCCTCAAACAACAGCAGTAAATTTATCTTTGTATTTTAAGACAACAGGAAGGCTATACACTTCATCAACTGCTTGCACATCAGGATCATTAGGAATAGGCTTAGCATATGAAGCAATAAAAAACGGCTTACAAACAATTATGATAGCAGGTGGGGGAGAAGAATTAGACCCAACTCAAATAGGAATATTTGACACTTTATACGCAACAAGTTTAAAAAATAATACTCCCGAGCTTACTCCTTCACCATTTGATAAAAATCGAGATGGTTTAGTCATAGGAGAAGGAGCAGGAACAGTTATATTAGAAGAATATGAACACGCGAAAAAAAGAAGCGCAAAAATTTACGCAGAGATTATAGGATTTGGAACAAACACAGATGGGACACACATAACAAATCCTAATCACAAAACAATGGGAAAAGCCATGGAACTTGCTTTAAAAGATGCAAACATTTCAGCAGAAGAGATTGGTTACATTAATGCACATGGAACAGCAACGCAAACAGGAGATATAGCAGAAACTATTGCAACATATGAAATCTTCAAAAGAAATATTCCAATAAGTTCAACAAAAAGTTACACAGGTCATACACTAGGAGCTTGTGGAGCAATAGAAGCAATACTTTCAATAGAAATGTGCAAAAGAAAATGGTTCGCCCCAACAATAAATTTAATAAATATTGATGAAAATTGTGCAAAATTAGATTACATAAAAGGAGAAGGTAGAGAAATAAAAACAAACACAATTATGTCTAACAACTTTGCATTTGGAGGAATTAACACTTCATTAATATTCAAGATTTAGTTTGTTTTTTTATTATTTTGCCACATTTGCTACAAGCTAAATACTCTCCGGAACTATCTATGGGTAAAAAAATATGTTCACAATTTTCTATATCAATAGGAGTATAAATATTTTTTCTATTATGTTTCTTACAAAAAAATTTTAATATTTTTTCTATAAAATACATAATTTAATCTTCCTTGAATGTTTCAGCAAATTTATTAATTATTCTAGAAAGTTCATTTTTAAACTTTTCATAATTATAAACAGAGGCAGTAAAAACAGCTTTCTGCCTTAAATTTTCAAAATCATTTTTATTTACAAGAATATATTTAAGAGTTCTTATTAAATTTCTAACAGGATTTTTAGTCACATCAAAGATAAAACCATTGCCATCAGGCTCAATAATATCTTTTGCTCCACATCTAGAACTTAAAACAACAATTTTGCCTCTACTCATTGCCTCCAAAGCAATCATTCCAAAAGTTTCCTTTTTAGAAGGCATCAAAAGACAATCTATATTATCATAAAAATCAGTCATATCATTTTGCCAAGGCAAAAACTCTATTTTATCTTTTAAATTAAAAATTTTAATATAAACTTTTAGCCAAAAAGGAATTTTGTTGTATGGAAAAATCATTTTTAAGTTAAAGTTAAAATCAGACAAACAACCTAAGGCTTTTAACAAAACATACCCACCCTTATCAGAGAAATCATTCCCCACAAAACCAAAAGTAAAATTAGTATTATCACGAATTTTAACATGCTCTGGCATATCAATTGGAGGTGGTAAAATATAAATTTTTTGACCATCAACTTGGAGCATATTAATCAAATCATTTTTTAGTATAGTAGAAGGAGTTAAAATAATTTTGTATTTTTGCGTACAAATTATCTGTTTTTGATTTTCTTTAAGAGATTTTTGATATTGTTTGTTTAAAAATACAGCAGAGACAAGTGCTTCGATTTTAGATTTTACAATAACTTCTTTATAAGCACGAGTATGCTTATGCAAATAAACGACATCTGCCGGAATATAATCAGTTGCAAAAGTCAAGTTATAGTTCAGTCCACTTACAATTTTCAAAATATTTTGTGAAAAATTTTTTTCAGCTAATTCAGTAATATTATGTATATTGTAATTTTTTTTTAAATTATTTATTTTACAAAAAACATCAACAAAAAATCCAGATTCACACAAAGCTTTTAGTATTTGAAAATTGACTTTTTCTCCAGCAGTTTTAAAATTATCATCTTTCAATTCATCTTGTATAAAGCAAATTTTAAGCATTATTTTTTCTCAATTTCTTTTTTAGCAAGTAAATGTAATTTTTTATTTAGATAAACAAATAAATTTTTTAGTTCTGATTTTTTTATTAGACGATACTTTCCTTTTTCAAGTCCAGAAATACTCAACGTTCCATGCGAAATACGTTTTAATGCAATTACTTCTTTAGAAATTGCAGCCATCATTTTTCTTATTTGTCTATTATAACCTTGATATAAAGTTATTTGCAAAGTACTCAATCCATTTTCAAAATTCAACAAACTAACATCAGCATAAGCAACCTTTTGGGGTTCAATTTCAATTCCATTAGAAAGTTTAAAAAAATCACTTTCTGACAATTTTCCTTTTACTGTAACTTTATAAACTTTTGACACTTGTATTTTGGGATGTGTCAATTTTTGCAACAATTCCCCATCATTTGTTAAGATAATTAAACCGGAAGAAGCTTTATCCAAACGGCCAGCCGGATTAAGTTTTCTAAAATTTTCAGGCAAAATGTCGTAAATTGTTTTTCTTGATTTTTCATCAGATTTTGAAGTAATATACCCAGCGGGTTTATGAAATAAATAATATTCAAGTTTTTGCTTTTTTAAAATTTTTCCATCAAGTTCTACTTTATCATTTGGAAAAACACAAAGTCCAGGTTGTAATATTTGCTTGCCATTTACTTTAATTTTTCCTGCTAAAATAATATTATCGGCTTCTCTACGAGAAATATCAGAGCAAGAAGCTACAAATTTATTTATACGTTCTTTGTCCATAAAAACTCCTTGATATGATTATTACTTAAACATAACTGTTACTCAAGTAGTATTTAAATCATTTCAAGAACAGAAGAAACTGCATAAGCTTTGTTTAGCGGATAAAAATGAAGCCCTTTGACTCCATATTCAATTAATTGTTTAACTTGTTTAGCAGCATATTCAATTCCCAATTGTTTTATATACTCTGAATCTTCTTTATATTTGTACAGTAATTCCAAATAATCTTTAGGAATTTTTGAACCGGATAAAGAAATTATTTTGTCGATTTGAGATATACTTTGAACAACCATTATTCCGGGAATTATTGGAACATTAACGTTCAAATTCAATAAATTTTCATAAAATTTAAAAAAATCATTGTTGTCAAAAAACAATTGAGTAAAAACCACATCTGCACCTTGCGTAATTTTACGTTTTAAGTTAAACAAATCAATTTGAAAACTAACAGCTTCAGGATGTTTTTCAGGGTAACCAGCAACAGCCACAGACAAATCTGTATTAGATCTTATAAATTCCACCAATTCATTAGCATGAGAAAAGCCATTTTCTGGAGCAACAAAAATTTCTGTCCCTTTTGGAGGATCACCTCTAAGCGCTAAAATATTCTTTATACCTTTACTTTCAAGTTTTTGGACATAATCTAAAATTTGAACTTTATCAAAATTTACACAAGTAAAATGAGGCATTGTTTCTATTTCTAATTCATTTTTTATTTTTAATACCAAATCAAAAGTTTTTTCTCTAGTAGAACCTCCTGCTCCATATGTAACTGAAATCAAAGATGGTTTATATTTTTTTAATTTAGTAAGCTCAAGCAATAAATTTTCTACGCGTTGTTGATATTCAATACCCTCACCCTTTGGAGGAAATACCTCAAAAGATATTACTGGCTTTGTTGCATTTGAATAAATTTCAATTAATCTCACTTGTGACCTCATCTAATCAGTTAAACTACTTAATTTTTCAATTAACTTTATATTAATAATATCATCAACAGAAGATTTTCCATTAAACAAACTTTCAAAATTTACATCTAAAATATCCAAAATTTCTTGGTATTTTACGCATACTGGTGTAGAAACAGCATTATCAATGGCATACAAAAAAGCTTTTGCATTACTTGGAGGAGATTCCAAAAAAACATTTGAAGCCGCAACAGATTTTCTTGCAGGTAAAATTAAACCATTTTGAGTCATCATATACATAGCTTCTTCTGATGCCATAAATTCAATAAAACGCCAAGCATCATTTTTGTTTTTTGAAGATGAAGAAATTGCCCACCCCGAAACATCTAAATCAACAACTGAACCATTTTTCCCTTTTGGAAAATTTACAACATCCCAGTTAAAATTGGCATTTTTCTTATAAGTTAAAGAACACCACCTGCCACATAAATGCATAGCAACTTTTTGCTGCATAAAAAGTTGTGAAGTCGTCAAAGAAGACTGTTCATCTGCTTTAGGAGAAACATGATATTTATTTCTTAGATCAATATAAAATTGTAAAGCATCTTTAGAATTTTTTTTATTTAATATAATTTCTCCGCTATCAGAGGAAATAATTCCTCCACCATTACTCCATAAAAAAGGTAGCCAAAAAAGAGAATCTTCTTCATAACCAAAACCGAAAATATCAATTTTCCCATCATTGTTTGTATCATGAGTTAACTTTTGAGCTATAACCAAAAAATCATTTAAACTCCAGTTTTTTTGTGGATAAGAAATTGAGTATTTATCAAATAAATCCTTATTATAGTAAATTACAAGATTTGAAATATCTCTTGGTATAGCATAAGAAAAATCATTGTAACTCAAAGCAAAAACAGAATTAGTAAAAAAATCATCGTAGAAAATTTTTCTACTTTTTTTTATGTAACTATTTAAATTCTCTAATTTCCCTGCCTTAACATATATTCTGGAATTTATGTTATTAATAAAAATAACATCAGGAGACAAATTAGAAGCTATTAATAAATGTAATTTTTGAAAATAATTATCAGGAATGTGTATTAAATTAATTTTAATATCAGGATTTTTTTCCTCAAATTTTTCTATTAAAAATTTTATTGTTTTTATCTCTGATTGCGAGCCCCAAGTTGAAAAACTTAAATGTCGCTTAGTATCTTTTTGTGTATCACAAGCACTAAAAAAGAAAAGAAAAATTATAGAAAATAAAAACAAAATTTTTCTCATGAAAGCGTCAAAATATTTTCCATCAAATTTTCATCTATACTTATCAAAGCTCTCCAAGCTCCAACTTTTACAATATATATTTCTTGCCCATCTCTTGTTTCATTTAGTTTTACCACTATATTTTCTTTTACAGGTGGAGTTTCAAATTTATTAAGCACAAAAACATCTTCCCCTATTAAACCTATTAGTGAAAATGCACCTTGATGTTTTATGAGGTACAAATATTTTCCTTCAGACACTTCTTCTTGGGAAATTACAATAGGCTCAGTATCTTCATTTACAACAGTATGTTCGGGCTTTTCTTCTTTATCAGGCTCTTTAAAGAAATCATTAAAAGTCAATTCCTCTAATTCAATTTCATCTTCTTCATTTTTATAAAATTTTTCAGTATCATCAAAACTTCCATCACTACTGTTAGAGAAAAAGTTATCAGTATTAAAAGAAACTTCAGATTTTAAGTCTTGTTTATAAGGAGATTCAGCCTCAAATAATTCTTGCTCTGGTGCATCAAGCGCAGAATTAACTATATTATTTTGCTCATCTTCATTCATAGATTGAGATGTGGCAGAAGTTTCCATATCAGTATCTGTATGTTCAATATCTGCAGATAAATCCTCAGGGGTGCCAGAAGTATTATTATTTGCTTGCAAATCTGAATGGTCGTCTTCAAGTGATTTTACGATTTCGTTAATATCATTTTCTGTTGCGTAAATATCAACAATATTATCAGAATGTAAATCACCTTCATCCGTATTTTCAAAAACAACATTCTGCGAAATAGCATCAGTGATAACTTCATCATTGCCATCTGAATTTAAATGAAAATTATCAGCAACCTCATCTGCTGTAGGAACATCAGCTATCACTGCATCAAGTCCATCTATATTGTAAGGAGAATATTCAATCGGCTGAACATTCGTTTCTTCGGGAAATAATTCCACTAATTCATCCTCTGTCATATCTTCGTATGAATTTGGATTTTCTGAATCATCTCTTTCAGTAAAAATAAATTGCTCAGACAAATCATCATTTTTTTCAATTTGTTCCGTACTTTGCAAATTATCTGCAGCACTTTCTTGCACATTTTGCATTTTTGGAGTCAAATCTAAAGTTTTTGGAGTAAAAACTGCTCCGGCAGAATTTTTTGGTATATCAACAGATTTAAAATCTTTTTCTTGCACATTATTTGGGATATTATCTATCTTATCAATTTCAGCAGTTTCTATATCATCACTATATTTGCATGGTAGACTATTTGATTCATCAAAATTTTCTCCAGCAATTGACTCTTCGTTCGTATTAACAATTCCATCTATAGAATTTGTATTCATTATTGTATCGGATAATTCAGTAATTGCTTCATCATTATTCAAAATATCACTAACAATCTCATCAGGAGAAGGATAAAAATTTGATTCAATTTCTGATTTGTCTTCATAGAATGACATATTTCTTAAATCAGAGATTCCATCCGGAGCTACTTGTGAAGAAATATTATCAACTGAAGATGTACCTTGAGTTTCGAAAGTCTCTTCATTAAATTCACTAAAAGGTACACTTGAAGAATTGATATCATTATTATCAAACTTGTCCTCAACAAGAGAACTTTCGGCAGTTTCATTTGTTAATTCAGATAAACTATTATTAAGATTTTCATCAGCAAAATTTATTACATTATCAGCTTTGTTTTCTTCTTTTGAATCATTTTCATCTTGCACAAGATTAGCAATTTCATCTTGATTGTCGAATTTATCATGTGACATATCTTCATCAATTATTTCCGCAGATTTTAATTCAGTAGTTTGATCAGAAATATCTTTAACATGGTCAATGATATCTTCATTTGAAATATCATCAATATAAGACAAAACTTCATTTTCATCACTGGAATTAACACTATCATCAGCATTTTCAATATATACATCATCAAAATCCAATATATTTTTTAAATTTTTTCGCTCTAAAAATTTTCTGTACAGAACATACGCTACAACCCCAAAACATCCAATAGCAAAAATAACTCCTAAAAGTTTCAAAACCAATATCAGTAAAGCTGCTCCCCCTATAGAAACTACATTGTTTAACTTCAATTTTGTATTATCCGAAGTTTCTATAACGATTCTCGTGTAGCCTGTTTCCTTAGCAGTTTTGTATGGAACAAAATCAATTGTAACTCCCATAAGTTCTTTACTAAAATGAGTAATATCTATTCTTCGTTCTCCATCATATGAGGTAGCAGGCAAAGAAATAAAATAAACATTTCTACCTTTCTCAAATAATAAAGGCGGTGAAGGTAGTTTTTTCTTAGTTTGCAATTGAACTTCTATTGTATTATCGGAAATTTTTTTAAAAGAAATATTGTCTAGAACATTAACATTTTCACTCACTGCCCAAACAGGAATGCAAATCGTTAAAACTAAAACAAAAAATATTAAATTCCTAACAATTATTCTACGCAAATTTGCTTACCCACATCTCTCAAATCTTTGTCATTATTGTAACATTTATATTAAAAAAAGTGAAGAAGATTAAGCATAAACAAAAGCAGGGAAAAATCCCTGCTTTTGTTTATTTAGACAGATATTATACCTTTGACAAAATTTTTGTTTCTAAAGCAGCTTGAGCTGCAGCCAATTTTGCCTGAGGTATTCTAAATGGAGAACAAGAAACATAATTTAATCCAATTTTATGGCAGAATTTTACAGAATCAGGATCTCCTCCGTGTTCACCGCAAACACCACCAATCAAAGACGGATTAACGCTTTTCCCTTTTTCCATTGCCATTTCAATTAACTGTCCAACGCCTTTTTGGTCAAGTGTTTCGAAAGGATTGGAAGGAAGAATTTCTTGTTCCACATATCTTTTTAAGAACTTACCTTCAGCATCATCTCTAGAATAGCCAAAAGTCATTTGTGTCAAATCGTTAGTACCAAACGAGAAAAATTCAGCGTATTGAGCTACTTCATCAGCAGTTAATGCTGCTCTTGGAATTTCAATCATGGTGCCAAATTTATATTCAACTTTAACACCTTTTTCAGCCATTACAAGCTCTGCTACCCTAACAAGAATATCTTTTGCAACTTTTAACTCGTTAACGTGCCCAATTAAAGGAATCATAACGTAAGGTTTAACATTTACACCTTCCTTTTTTAAATCGCAAGCAGCTTCAAAAATAGCTCTAACTTGCATTTCATTGATTTCAGGATAAGTTAAACCTAGTCTACATCCTCTTAATCCCATCATTGGATTTGACTCAGATAAACTTTCTACTATACTTAACATTTCTTCTTTTTCTTTTGCATCTTTTCCTTGAGCTCTCAATGTTGCAACTTCGGCTATTAATGTTTCTTTGTCAGGCAAAAATTCATGTAAAGGAGGATCCAATAAACGTATTGTCATTGGTAATTCTCCCAATTCTTTGAACATAGCATAAAAATCAGAATATTGCATTGGTAAAAGTTTATCTAAAGCTTCTTTCCTTGCTTCTTTTGTACCAGCAATAATCATTTTTTGTACCCAAGGTAATCTGTCCGGATCCATAAACATATGTTCTGTACGACATAAGCCAACACCTTCTGCACCAAATTTTATTGAATTTATAATATCTTTAGGCGTATCAGCATTAGCTTCTACAGTCATTTCTTTTATTTCATCTACCCAAGTAAAAAATTTATGGAAATTTTCATCTATTTTAGCATCAGCTAGCTTTACAGCACCTTCCATAACAATACCTGTTCCGCCATCTAAAGATATAACATCATCTTTGTGGTAAACAGTTCCATCACAACCTATCAAGGTTTCATTATCCAAATCAATCCTCATATCTTCGCATCCAGCAACACAGGGTTTTCCCATACCTTTAGCCACTACAGCAGCATGAGAAGTAGCACCACCTCTTAGAGTCAAAACCCCTTGAGCTACCGCCATTCCATGAATATCATCAGGACAAGTTTCTATTCTAACTAGAATAACTTTTTCCCCCGAAGCTCCACGTTCTGCAGCTTCTTCAGTATTAAATACAATTTTTCCTACTGCAGCGCCTGGAGAAGCATTCACACCTTTACATATCTTATGAGCCTCAGCCATAGCTTTATTATCAAAACAAGGCAAAAGTATTTGATTTACTGAATAAGGATCTACTAATTGAACAGCTCTTTCCTTCGAAATAATTCCTTCCTCACACATTTCCACCGCAATTCTTACTGCAGCTGCAGCTGTTCTTTTTCCATTTCGAGTTTGCAAAATCCACAATTTACCTCTTTCAATTGTAAATTCCATATCTTGTACATCTTTATATGCAAGCTCTAATTTTTTTGCTATATCCACATATTGTTTGTATAGTTCAGGCATTTCAGTTTCCAATTCTGCAATAGGTTTTGGAGTTCTTATTCCTGCAACGACATCTTCACCTTGTGCATTTGTAAGATATTCCCCATAAAATTTATTTTCGCCTGTAGCTGGATTTCTTGTAAACGAAACACCTGTAGCACAATCATCTCCCATATTTCCGAATACCATTGTCTGAACATTTACGGCTGTTCCGTAATTGTGATCAATTTTATTCATATTTCTGTAAGTTACAGCACGTGGAATATTCCAAGAACGAAAAACCGCTTCAATAGCTTCCTGTAATTGTACAAAAGGATCTTGAGGAAATTCTTTGCCTGTAACTTCTTTTATAACAGCTTTGTAAATAGGTATAAGAGATTTCCAACCATCTGCAGAAACTTCAGTATCAGAGGTAACTCCTTCTTTAGCTTTAAGCTTTTCTACTTCAGCCTCAAAATATTTTTGTCTATCCATTTCCCAAGCTACAGAACCAAACATTGTCAAAAAACGACGATATGCATCGTAACAAAATCTCGGGTTGTTTGTTAATTTGACCATAGCTTCAACAGTTTCATCGTTTAAACCTAAATTTAAAATAGTTTCCATCATTCCCGGCATAGAAAGTCTAGCACCTGAACGAACTGAAACAAGTAAAGGATTAGATGTATCGCCAAATTTTTTACCAGCTTGTTTTTCAACCTCTTTTAAAGCTGTTTTTACTTCTTCCATTAAACCAGCAGGCATTTTATTTCCATTGTTAATATAATTCATGCAAGTTTCCGTAGTAATAGTTAAGCCAGGAGGAACAGGCAAGCCCTTATTTGTCATTTCAGCAAGATTTGCACCTTTGCCTCCTAATAAATTCCTCATCGAAGCATCACCTTCTTTAAAAAGCCATACGCGTTTTTCTGTCATATTTATTCTCCTAAAATGTACATAAATTTTATACCACAAACATTTTTACGTAACAAGAATATTTTAAGGCTAAAATTTACGCACAAAAAAATACCACCTTAAAAAGATGGTATTTTTTTGTTTGCTCGAAAACTTAATTTTTTGGCATACTATAAAGAACCATGTCATTTGTAAGCATAATTGGAATTTCTTTTCCAGCTTTTGCTTTGTAATGAAGTCCAGGAGTAACAAGTCCTAAAATCAAACCAACTCCGCCACCAACAGGCATACCAATAGCTAAACATCCAATACTGGCATGTCCTGCAGCAGCTCCGATTGCAGCCCCAAGACCTGCACCTACACCAAATAAACCAACTGTCCAAATTGCCGGTTTCGCAAAAGTAGCCCAACCAGAGCGTTGTAAAGCATTATATTTGCCGTAAACACAAGCTCCCATAGAACAAGCTGTAGAACCTGGCACTAAAATTTCGTAAAAATCTAGCATAACTTTTGCATTTCTATTGAACCATTTAGGAGGAGTATAAGATTTTACGCAAGCAATAATTTGTGTTCCACAAGGAAGAAGCATTCTACCTTCTTGTGTATAAAGACCTTTAGGTAAGTCAAAAACTACTTTGTCTCCAACTTTTAAATTTTTGGTAGTAAAATCTTGCGCAAAACTTACCTCAAAAACATCCCCTTTAGGAATAATAATTTCGTTAGCAGTAATATTGACTATATTAGAAGAAACATTCTTAACTTTTGGAAGATTTTCAATTTTCAAAATTTTTTCGTTAATATTGTTATCATTTTTAACTTCAACAAGTTCCAATTGAGTATTATCAGAATTTTCAATAGTCTTTTCTACTGCTGGAGCATCAATTTTTGATACATCAGGAAGTTCTGACAAAACATCAGTAGCTGAAGCTAAACCAGTGTAAGAAAATGTAAATAAAACAAACAAAGAAAACAAAACAAACTTCTTCAATTTATACATAGGACTGTCTCCTTTACGAACAAATAATGTACCTAAAGGATTATACTACGTTTTTTTGTTTTTTAAAACATTTATTTAAATAAACACGGTCAAAAGTCACACCAGCTTTACATATTCCAAGTATTCATTATTTAAATTAGGATTTAATCTCTTGAGCAATTCCTCTTTAGAAATATAACCTTCATTAATAGCTATTTCCTCAATACAAGCTATTTTTTCACCTTTGTTCATTTCAGCCGACTGAACAAAATTGGCAGCCTGCAACAATGTGTCAAAAGTTCCTGTATCAAGCCACGTAAAGCCACGTCCCAAAATTTCCACAGATAAACGATCTTTTAGCAAATAAATATTATTTAAATCAGTTATTTCCAATTCTCCTCTAGCAGAAGGTTGCAAAGTTTTCGCATACGAAATAACATCATTATCATAAAAGTAAAGTCCGACAACTGCATAATCAGAACGGGGACTATTAGGTTTTTCTTCCAAAGATATAGCTTTTTGATGCCTGTCAAATTCAACTACACCAAATTGTTTAGGATTTTTTACGTGATAAGCAAAAACAGTTGCACCGTCATTGTGGGCAACAACACGTTTTAATTGAGTACCAAATCCATGCCCGTGAAATACATTATCACCTAAAATTAAAGCAACAGAATCGTTTCCTATAAATTTCTCTCCAATTAAAAAGGCCTCAGCTATTCCCCTAGGCTCATATTGAACAGCATATTCAAATTTGATACCTAATTGAGAACCATCTCCAAGTAATTTTTTGAAATTGTCAACATCGTCTGGATTAGTTATAATTAAAATTTCCTTAATTCCCGCTAACATCAAAGTAGAAATAGGATAATAAATCATTGGTTTATCGTAAATAGGCAAAAGAATTTTAGATATAGGAATAGATGCAGGATAAAGTCTTGTTCCTGCTCCACCAGCCAATACAATACCTTTCATGCACACCCCCATAAATGAACTATATACGCTCTAATTTTCTCAAATTACTGCAAGTAAGTCAACAAAGTTTATTATTCCACATTCCTAAACTTTTCTGGTATATATTTACTCCAATCATCTCCTAATTTATCAATAAATTTATGAGCTTCTATTACATCATCTGTTGTTATAGGTGGCAAATCAGGTATTAAAACGCTTTCTTCATCTTGCATACTTTCTGTATCAATTTTTTCAATCCCAACAATTGCTATACCATAATTTTTATTGCAATGCGTGCAAACAATTTTCACAATAGCGCAATTGTCTTCAATTCTTATTATTTCTATACAATCAGGAGTAAATTGTTTGTCACAGCAAGAACACACCATCTTACTAAATATTAATTTTACATAAGCTTCAGTATCCATAAACTGCCTCCTTAATTCCATGTCAATACTTATATTATACCTCATATTTTATCTTTTTTTTAAATCATAATGAAATATTTATATTTTTAAATTTTTCATGCTAGAATGTTTAGCAAAAAGCAAAAGGAGAGTTTGGATTGAAAATTGGAATTCCAAGAGGTTTGATATACTACACATATTATCCATTTTGGCATGCTTTTTTTACCGAATTAGGAGTAGAAGTTGTTTTATCTGACAAAACAACTAAGCAAATTGTGTCAAATGGAAGTGCTTTAGTCGTAACAGAAACCTGCCTCCCTGTTAAAGTTTATATAGGTCATGTTCTAAATTTATTGGACAAGGGATTGGATATTATTTATTGTCCAAGTATACAATCAATTGAACCTAAAATTTATAATTGTTCCAAAATTAGAGGCTTACCTGATTTAATAAGAAATGTAATAAAAAGAAATTATCTGTTAATAGAACCTACTTTTGATATGTCCGAAAAAGGTCAATCGTTTGAAAATTGTTTGTACGAATCAGTTATACCTTTAGGAATAAAAGACAAGAAAAAAATAAAAAAAGCAGCGGAAATTGGCTGGAGATGCCAGTCTTCATATGAAAAAATGCTTCATTTTGGACTGGAAGCAGAAAGAGCAATAAAAATGGCAATTCAAGGAAAAGAAGAATTTCAGACAAAAAATCCTTTAGACAAAGAAAAAATTAATGTTGCTCTTATTTCTCACGGATACAACATTTTTGATGAACATATAAGTATGAAAGTTATTTCAAAAATGAAAAAGATGGGAGCCAATGTTTATTTTGCCGGAGAATTAAGTAAAAAAGAAGCACAAGAAGGCTTCAAAAATCTTGACACAACTCTATATTGGGCAAACGAATATGAAATGACTGGAGCTGCTGGATTTTATTTAAATGACCCTAAAATTGATGGAGTAATAACAATAACATCTTTTGGATGTGGACCTGATTCCATTATGATTGAACGTATGACAAGATATGCCAAAAAATTTAAAAAACCTTTACTAAATCTTACTATAGACGAACATACAGGAGAAGCAGGTTTTATTACCAGATTAGAAGCATTTACAGACATGATTTTTAGAACAAAGAGAGCATCTAAGCTAGCTCTCAACAAAAATCAAGCAATAAATATCTAAGAAAACCTTGCCTTTTAAGTTTTTTTAGATTTGTTTATCCATTTAAAGCACCCATAGCTCGGTATTTGTCATAACGAGTTTCAATTAATTGTTGTTCGTTTAATTGAGATAATTCGCTCAAAGCTTTAACTACCACATTTTTAAGGTTAACAAAAGTCAATTCTGGATCATAATGAGCACCGCCTAAAGGTTCTTTTATTATTCCGTCAATAATATTTTGCTCAAGAAGAAAATCTGCAGTAATTCTTAAAGCTTCGGCCGCTTTATCAGCATAAGCGGCATCATTCCACAAAATAGATGCACAGCCCTCAGGTGTAATTACTGTATAGTAAGCATTTTCCAACATATAAACTTTGTTAGCTACTGCTAAACCTAAAGCTCCACCAGAACATCCTTCTCCTGTTATAACTGCAATTATGGGAACTTTTAACTTGGCCATTTCCAAAAGATTTTCTGCAATAGCAACACCTTGTCCTGTTTCTTCAGCCTTCATACCCGGATAAGCACCAGGAGTATCTATGATTGTAACTATAGGTAAATCAAATCTCTCTGCATGCTTAAATAATCTTAAAGCTTTACGATAACCCTCAGGATGAGGCATTCCAAAGTTATATTCTAAATTTTCTTTGGTAGTTTTTCCTTTTTGGGTACCAATTAGAACAACCGGCTGATTGTCAATTCTAGCAATGCCTCCAATTATAGAACGATCATCTGTACCGGCTCGATCTCCATGTAATTCAAGCCAATCAGTAGTAATATTTTTCACATAATCTAAAAATGTCGGACGCATTGCATGTCTGGCAATTTGAATTCTTTCGTATGGTTTTAAATTATTGTACAAATTCTTTTTAAATTCCTCCGCTTGTTTTGTTAATGTTTCAATTTGTGAAGTTAAATCAATTCCTGATTCATTACTCAACATTTTAAGTTCTTCAATTTTATCCTCAATATCATATATTGGTTTTTCAAATGGTAATTGTGTAATTTTAGACATATTAAATTCCTTTTATTTGTTTTTTGAATGAAGTCTTACCAAATTTGCAATAACTTCTTTCAATTCATCTCTCGAACATATCATATCAACTTGGCCATGTTTCAAAAAATATTGTGCTGTTTGAAAATCCGCAGGAAGTTTTTGCCTTATTGTTTGCTCTATTACTCTCCTTCCGGCAAATCCCATTCTTGCACCTTGTTCAGCTATAATAATATCTCCTAAAGTACCAAAACTTGCGGTAACTCCTCCAAAAGTTGGTTCGGTCAAAACAGTAATGTATAGTAATTTTGCTTTATTTAATTTTGCTACCGCACAACTAGTTTTTGCCATTTGCATCAAGCTAAAAATTCCTTCTTGCATCCTTGCTCCACCTGAAGAAGTAAAAATCACAACAGGCAATTTTTTTTCAATAGCAATTTCAATAAGTCTTGTAATTTTTTCCCCAACAACAGAGCCCATAGAACCTCCCATATAAGCAAATTCCATAACTGCTATAGCCATTTTTTCACCATTAATTTTACCTATCCCAGTTATTATGGAATCATTTAGTTTAGTTTTTTCAAAAGCATCTTTTTGTCGGGATTTGTAAGTCTTCAAATCTTTAAATTGAAGCGGATCAGCAGAAACAACATCTGCATTAATTTCTTCAAAAGTAGCTAAATCAACTACTTGTGCAATACGTTCTTTGGCATTGATTCTAAAGTGATATCCACATTTTGTACATACGTGTAAATTCTCTTCCACCTCTTTGGCAGGTAAATTTGCACCACAATTAAAACACTTGGTCCAAAGCTTACCAACTTCATCATCAATAACTGCCGTATTTATAGTTCTTGAACTGTTTTTTTGCTCTCTTTTTTTATGGAGCCATTCTTTTATTCCCATACTCTATCACCCTTAAAGTTTAGTTTTCTTCTTTTCTTTTTTATCTGATTTTTCTTTTGCTCTAGCATCAAAATCGACAACTTTCATTTCGTCAAATTCAACCAAAGCTTTGTTTGAACCTAAAAGCATATCAAAACCCACAACACTCGAATTTCTTACTGTGTCAAAACCTATTCTTAGTTTTAAATCTTCTGTGCCAACAGAAGCAATAAATTGATTTTCTGTTAACCAATTATCTTCATAATCTCTTCCACTTAAATTCGCTGAAGCATAATATGCAATAGACAAATATTTGTTTATATAATATTGCCCTCTAAAACGGACATTGTTCTTTCCATATCTGTATCTATCAAAAATAAAAGGAGACTCTTCATATTGCCCAGCAGCAAAATATGTAACTTCCCACAATAATCTTCCCAAATCAGAATATATTCTTGGCCCAGCTCTTAAAACACCAGCTCTCTCGCCAGTTTGATACAAAGTCAAATCATGTTGATAAGCATATCCGAGCATAAGATATTTTTCCCAATTTAGCAAAGGTTTACTGTTGTAACCTTCTACTTGCCATTTATATCTAGCTGTAGTAAGCGTGTTACTTCCATAATCTCTGTTATCATCAAACAAACCGGCAGAAACTCTATTTCTTAACCATAAATTAGCTTGTTCAATTGTTGCAAATTTTTCGTGAACTAATTCTACACCATAATTAGGCATTTGTCCGCCCATCCATCCGGTATCAATGTAATCATTTCCAACAAAATTTAATCTTAAATTGTCAGTAAATTTATATGAAGCATCCACCAAAAAATTTCCAGTAGCAGATGAATACATAAAATTACTTTGACTTTTAGGAGTATTTAATCGAGCAAAAGCACCTATGCCAAAATCCATATCTGTATTCAAAGACATTAAAGGCCCTGCTTTTAATGTAGAAGCATTAGGCAAACCCATAACTAACGAAGGTGCAACATATGTTCCTATTCTAGAACGATTACCAAATTCAGGAAAACTCGTTTCTATATAATTAACATCTTTGTCTGTAGCAAAAGTAAAACTTGGCGAATAACCTACCAAATGTTTTCCGCGATAAATTTTGGCACTTTTCAGGGTTATATCTGTTCTATCTTCTGCACGTTTTACAAGAATTTTTTTTGCAATAATTTTATAGTTATTTTTGGTAGAATCAAATTGCTTGTTAGGATCAAAAAACCTATCTGCCAAAACTGAACCAAACTGACTAGTGGACAAAACCATATTAGCATTTTTTTCAATTATTGCAGAACCTTCTTTAGCTATTGTTTCGTTTGCATACATAGTAGCAGAATCAGAATTTATAGTAATTTCTGCAAAATACAATATAGGATTTTTAAAAAATGATGACTCTTTTTTAGTATTTATTCTTATGTAATCTCCGTAATAATCAGCACCATCTTTTACAATTTTTACATTACCAATTCCAATAATTTCATAACTTCTTTGGTCAATAATAATTTCATTAGCTTTCATTTGCATATTTTCTTGTGGAATCAGCAATATCGCATTACCTTTTGCAACATATTGACTAGTCTCAGGATAAAAATCCACCGTTTCGCTGGATAACTCCAAATCTCTTGACACAAATGCTTCATCATACTCAACGGTATCAGTTTTTTCTACTGTAGTTTCTCTAATTTGATTAGAAACAGAATTTTCATTATAGTCAAAAATACTCAATACTTGTGGTTTATCGTCTAAGGGAAAACGATAATCTTCTTTCACAGAAGATTTTGGCAAATCTGTTTTTGTATTAATTTCTTGAGTATTTTCTATATCTTTAGAAAAAGAAACATTTCCTAAAAAGAAACTGCTTATCAAACAAATAACTAAAAATATTTTATTAAATCGCTTCATATTTATTCTCATATTCTTCCATAATATATTAAATAATAAGAAAACTTATTTGGCTACTAATTTAACATAAATTTAACTTAAATTTATCTTTTTCTTGTAAGTATCATCCATCTGAACTACTATTATTTATATGAAAAATCTCTTAAATTCAAAAGCTAAAAGCATTTATATTCATATCCCTTTTTGCAAAAGGAAATGTAATTATTGTTCATTTACATCCTTTACAAACTTATCTCAATACGAAAACTCTTATGTAGTTGCTTTATGCAAAGAAATAGAAAATTTCAATTCAAAAGGAACAATCGAAACAATATATTTAGGTGGAGGAACACCTAATTTGTTGTCATTAGAAAATATAGAAAAAATTTTGACTAAAATAGAAGAAAACTTTCACATTGCACACATGCCTGAAATAACTATAGAAATAAATCCAGCCATATCAAACGGAAGATATTTTAAAGAATTAAAAAAATTAGGAATAAATCGTTTAAGCCTAGGAGTTCAAAGTTTTAATGAGAAAATTTTAAAAATTTTAAACAGATTACATACAACAAAAGAGGTATTTGAAACAATAAAAAAAATAGAAAATGCAGAAATTAAAAATTACAGTATAGACTTAATATACGGGATATTTTATCAAACATTAGAAGACATAGAAAATGACTTAAAAATAATCAAAAGAATAAACCCAAAACACATATCAACTTATGGTCTTAAAATTGAAAAAAATACTCCTTTTGAAAAATATGACCAAAGCAAACTTCCATCCGAAGATTTATGCTATGAAATGTATATGAAAATATCTAATGAATTAGAAAAAGAAGGTTTTGTTCATTACGAAATTAGCAATTTTGCTAAACCAGAATTTGAGGCAAAGCATAATTTAACGTATTGGCAAAATGAAGAATATATAGGGCTAGGAGTCGCAGCTCATGGATATTTAAATAATATTAGATACAAAAATTTATCTAATCTGGAAAAATACATAGAAAATCCCCTAAACAAAGAAATTATAAATATAAACACCCTAAGTGACACGATGGAAGAGGAAATATTTTTGGGTTTGAGACTAAGAAAAGGAATAAATTTAAAAATAATAAAAGAAAAATATGGGAGAGATTTACTTAAAAGTAAAGGGGAAAGTATAAATAAATTTGTAGAAAATAACTACGCAAGATTAGAAAATGAAACATTTCATTTAACAACCAAAGGATTTGTCATAAGTAACTACATTATAAGTGAAATTTTAGCCTAACGAAAAAGTAAGATTTTTCTAGCAAGAAAATTGAAAGTAAAAGAAATTCCTGACGCAAAAATTTTAGAAAAAATATAATATACACCAATTACATCAGTGAAAAGATAGAAAAAAACAAGAAAAAAAATCAAGCCCAACAGACCAATAATAAAAAAAATAAGAAATTCAAATCCTTTTTTGTGAAAAATTCTATTTTTAAAGACAAAAGAAACACTTAAATAATAATGCAATATTGAAGCCATGACAAAAGCCATTGCAGCTGAATACATATGATAAAAATTGCAATATTCTGTTAAAAAAATCAATACGGAAAAATCAACAACAGTAACAAATATGCCTGCGATAATATATTTATAGTACTCTTGTAAAAACATATTAAATTTAAAGTTGGACATGAAAATTTTTTTAAACATAACTAATTATTGTTTAAATTTTAATAAAATTCAAATCGGGAAAAGTTAACAAATAAAGGATATATAACAATAGATTAAGTAATATTAAGTTAATATATATAAAATATAGCAATAAATTTCAAAAAAAAGTTTTTTATAAAGTATAAGAGCTAAGAAAACCACAAGAGAGACTAAAAGAGAGATTTAACAAATTTACCCCACTATTATCCCTATTTACCCGCCCGGAATTAAAATTCGGGTTTTTTATTGAAAAGACTAAAATATTTGGACTGCTAGGCCATTTTTCCATAATATTTTTTGTTAGGATTCGTAGAATAAAGATAATTAATAATTCCACATAACCCAATTTTTTGAAAATCCGGCTCTTCAATTTTAGGTGCGTTTTTACTTTTAATTGCACTATTAATAACGTAACCAAAAAATTTACTATTGTACATAACAACCACCTTCAACTAACCTTACACCACAATAAAAACAAAACAGATGTGAAAATTGCTCAATATAAACATTTTATGAACAAAATAAATTTGTCAAAATTTTGCAACTATAAAACAAAAATTTACATTATTCTCGTAACTTGTAAATCCATTGGAACAAATTCATTAAATCATAAGGTTTCGGAAGATACAAATCAGCTCCGGCACTGAGTATTTGTTCCTTTTCATGAGCTGTATCAGTAAAAATTATTTTAATATTTTGAGTAGAATTATTTTTGATTTTTTGGCAAAGACTCAAAGCAGCTTTATTATTTTCTCTTCCGCTATCTATAATAATCAATGAAGGAGAAGAACTTAACAAATCTTTTATTTCCATTTCATAGTTATTGTAAATAATGGGATTAAAACCTTGAATTTTTAAAGTTGTTTCCAATAAATAAGACAAATCATCATCTTGCTCGATTACCACAATATTTTTTTCGTCAATAAATTTAAAAACTTCATCACTTGTTAGCATAGGTCTATCAATAATTATAGAAGAGCCGGAAATAGTTTTAGCTAATTTTTGTACTTTATACAATGCATTAATTGCCTCAACAGAGTCGTTATAATTTATTAATTCAGAATTTATAATTCCGATACTAGCGGTCATCAAAGGAATTTTGCATCCGGCTTTATTTTCACCATGCAAAAGAATATAACCTCTTGAGCTATCTTCTTTTGAATAAAATCTTTTTGCAACACTATCAAACGCATAATTGAGATAATCAGCCAATTTTTCAGCTTTAAAAGATGAAGTAATAATTAAAAAATTATCAAAATTAAGTTGTCCCACAAAATCATTGTACTCTAAGGTAGCATTTAAGATTGCAGCATAAGCTTGCAATAATTTATTAGAAGGGATTTCGCCATAAATTTCCTTATAAGCAGAATAATAATCAATACCTATAAGCAACATAGACCAAGCCGTACTCTCTTTAATGGTACGCCTAACAATTTTGTTAGTATAAGCCTCAGAAGGCAATTTGGTTAAAGGAGAAGAATTTTCTTCAATAGTTCTTCTTAAATGAGCATTTATTCGAGCTAAAAATTCTTCAGAATCCATAGGTTCACTCAAAAAATCATCAGCTCCGGCATTAAGTGCATTGGATCTATCTTCAATAAAGCTTGACTTTGAAAGCAAAACTATTACAGGTCTAAATTGTAATTTGGTATTTCTAATTTCTTCCGCTAAAATTGATAAATTTTCCGTAACACTTTCTGAAATCAAAATCATGTCGGGCTCTAATTTTAGCAAAAATTTTAAAAAATTTTCTTTTTCGTTAACAATAACAACATGAGCACAGTGATTTTGTTCTAATATTTTTTTGTATTTATTTGAAATCTCTAATCTTTTATCAAAAATTAGTACAAGATTTCCATTCATTGAGCTTCTCCTGAAATTTTTGTTTCAAGTTGTTTTTCTACAGAACTCAAAGGTAATTCAAGAGTAAAAATATTTCCCTTTTCATAATTTTGAGCAAAAACCCTCCCATTAAGTTTTTGCGTCAAAGCTTTAGTAATAAAAAGACCCAAGCCACTTCCTTCAACTTTTCTAGTTAAAGGATTGTCAATTCTCGAAAATTTATTAAAAATTTTTTCTAATTGATTAACCGGAATTTTTTCAGCTTCGTCAAAAATTTTAATTTCTATAAAATCATTCACATAATTTGCTTTAATCGTAATTGTAGAATTTTCATGAGAATATTTAGCTGCATTGTCAATTAAATTAGTAATAATTTGTTCCAAAGCATCACTATCAACCCACAAAGCAGGTAGATTAGGAGAAATTAAAATTTCAAAATCACATAATGGATATTTACGCTCAAAAATTGTTATTATTGGCGCAATAAAATTAGCAAAATCAATTTCTTTAAAAATAAGTTTGTCTTTTTTAGATATATTTGAAACTTCCAAAAGATTTTCGACTAGTCGAGTTAATCTATCAGCTTGATTTCTAATTATTGTTAAAAATTTTTGTCTTTGATCTTGAGATAATTTATCTGAAGACAAAAGCATAGTATCAGCAAAGCCTCTTATACTAGTTAAAGGAGTTCTAAGTTCATGACTAACTGTGCTTACAAAATCTTGATGAACCTGATTTTCATTTTCTTCGATTGTTACAATTTTATATGTATTTTGAGAAATTTTTATCTCTTTTACTTCACATTTAGAAGAAAACAGGGTTTCAATTTCTTGTAAAGAATTTATTTTAGAAATATCAATTTTATCTTTAAAAGCTAGATTAGCAAAAATAACAAACCCATCTTTGTCACAAAGGCATAGAGGCAAAGAAACAAGATTTAATATACTTTTGTAAAAATCCTCATTTTGCATAAATTTATTTTAAATCATTAAAGCTATTCTATCAACATGCAATCTCCGTAGCTAAAAAATCTATATTTTTGCTCAATAGCTTGTTGGTACGCAGAAAAAATAAAATCTTTACCTGCAAATGCACTTACTAACATAAGTAGAGTAGATTTTGGCAAATGAAAATTAGTTAAAATTTTATCAACAATTTTAAATTTATATCCTGGATAAATAAAAAGGTCACTAGAACTTTTACACGCTTTTATTTCTCCAAATTGCTCCATTGTCGTTTCCAATGTTCTAACTGAAGTAGTTCCTACTGCTACAATATTTTTTCTGTTTTTCAATGCATTATTAATTTTTTGTGCATTATTTATATCAATTTCAAATTCTTCAGAATGCATTTTATGCTCAGAAATATTTTCGCATTTAACAGGCCTAAAAGTTCCTAAACCAACATTCAAAGTTACAAAAGCAATTTCAACACCTTTATTAGAAAGTTGAGCGAGTATTTCATTTGTAAAATGCAAGCCGGCAGTAGGAGCCGCAACAGAACCGGATTTTTTTGCAAAAACAGTTTGGTATCTCTCATAATCAATTTCTTTTATTTTATCGGAAACTAATTTTCTTTCAATATAAGGAGGTAATGGCATTTGCCCTATTTGTTCTAGAATTTTGTATATATTACCCTCATAAAAAAGTTCAACTAAACAAGTTTCGTCATTTTTTTCAAGCAAAACAACTGATAATTTTTCAGACACAAATAAAACATCCCCAATTTTAACTCTTTTTGCAGGTTTTAGAAGAACTTCCCAAATTTTATTTCTAATTTCTTTTAAAAGAAATATTTCAATATTTGCCCCAGTAGATTTTTTTGCAAAAATTCTTGCAGGAAAAACCCTAGTATCATTTAATACTAGAAAATCGTTTGAATTTAAGAGATTAATTATATCGTAAAAATGCAAATGCTCTATTTTGCATCCATTTTTACATAAATGCATTAAACGAGAGTTTTCGCGCTTCTGCGAAGGCATTTGCGCAATTAAACTCTCGTCTAAATCATAATTAAAATCACTAAGTTTCATTATTTGCAACAAGTAAGAGCTTGAACTAATTCTTTAATTTTTGAAACTTTATCAAGTTTTTCCCAAGGAAGTTCTATATCGGTTCTTCCCAGATGTCCATATGCCGCAATTTTTTGATAAAAACACCCGCCATTTTTTGCAGGAAGCTTTCTCAATTCAAAATTATTAATTATTGCTGCAGGTCTTAAATCAAAAACTTTTGAAACAATTTCTGAAATTTTATCATCAGAAATAATGCCTGTACCAAAAGTATCAACCATAACAGAAACAGGTTGTGCAACCCCAATTGCATAACCTAATTGCAATTCACATTTTTTTGCAAGACCAGCAGCTACAATATTTTTAGCAACATATCTTGCGGCGTAAGCAGCACTTCTATCAACTTTTGTTGGATCTTTACCACTAAAAGCTCCACCTCCATGTCTAGAATATCCGCCATAGGTATCAACAATAATTTTTCTACCAGTAAGCCCTGCATCTCCTTGGGGACCTCCAACAACAAATTTTCCTGAAGGATTAATCAAATATTTTGTGTTAGAATCCGGTTTTATTTTATCATTTGCAAAAACCGGTTCAATAACGTACTTTAACATATCTTTAGAAATAATCTGTTGAACTTCTGAATTAGAAGATACACCATTAATTACAGGATCATGTTGGGTAGAAATAACTATAGTATCAATTCTAGAAGGTATACCATCAACATATTCAATAGTAACTTGAGACTTACCATCTGGTCTTAAATAATTTAGAGTTCCATTTTTTCTTACTTCAGCAAGTTTGTGAGAAAGCCTATGTGCAAGACTTATAGGCAAAGGCATTAATTCAGGAGTTTCATCGCAAGCAAAACCAAACATAATACCTTGATCTCCTGCCCCAATATTTTCAGTTTCTACATTTTCATTGTCACTTTTTCTTGCTTCAAGAGCTGAATTTACACCATGAGCTATATCGGGAGATTGTTCATCAATACTAGTTAAAACAGCACAAGTTTTTGCACAAAAACCACCACTTCTATCTCCCACATAACCAATCTTTTCAATAGTATTCCTTACAACAGCAGGAATATCAACATAACATTCCGAAGTAATTTCTCCTGAAACTAAAACCATACCTGTAGTTACAGAAGTTTCTGCTGCCACTCTTGATTTTTCATCTTTAGTTAAAAAAGCATCTAATATAGCATCTGAAATTTGGTCGCAAACTTTATCAGGATGACCTTCAGTTACAGATTCCGAGGTAAATAAATATCTAGACATAATTCTCTCCTTTTCCATGTACGAAAATAATAGCATAAAATAAAAAAGTATTTTAATATTCAAGAAGTTTAAGTTATAATTTTTACAAAGGGTAATATTTATGTACGAGTTAAAAAAAGAACTTGAGAATATATTTGTAAGAATAAACAAAGCTAAGGAGTATCTTTGACATTGCAAAAGCAGAAAAAGATATAGAGACCTTAGAAAAAAAATTACAAAACAAAGAAATATGGTCAAATATTGAAGAAGCAGGTAAAATTTCAAAAGAATTAAATGAGAAAAAAGAATTAATGAACATGATTTCTTCTTGGGAAAAACAAATAGAAGAAGCATTTTTGGGTCTTGAAATAATTGAAGAAGAAGTAGATGAAGATCTTTTAGAAGAAGTTCAAAATTCTGCAAAAGAACTTACAGAAAAATTAGACAAATGGGAATTAGAAAAACTTTTGTCAGACGAATACGATGAAAATGATGCAATTCTTACAGTTATTGCAGGAGCTGGAGGAACCGATGCACAAGATTGGGCACAAATGTTATTGCGTATGTACACAAGGTGGGGACAATTAAGAAACTGGAAAGTTGATATAATGGATATTTCAGAAGGAGATGAAGCTGGAATTAAAAGTGCAACTATCAAACTAACTGGCAAATATGCTTATGGATACGCAAAAGCAGAAAAAGGTGTACATAGATTAGTAAGACTCTCACCTTTTAATGCAAACAACAAAAGACAAACTAGCTTTGCATCTTTAGAAGTAAGCCCTTTGGTAGCAGATATAGAAAAAGAAGTAGAAATTTCTCCAGAGGACGTAGAAATTGAGACAATGAGATCAGGCGGAGCTGGAGGACAAAATGTAAATAAAGTAGAAACTGCAGTAAGAATTTACCACAAACCAACGGGAATTGTTGTAAAATGTCAACAAGAAAGATCTCAACTTCAAAACAAAGAATTAGCATTACAAATGCTTGCCTCCAAACTTTTAGCAATAAAACAAGCTGAACACGAAGCTAAATTAGCAGGATTAAAAGGGGAAGCAGTAGATGTAAACTTTGGTTCACAAATACGTTCATACGTTTTTCATCCCTACAAAATGGTTAAAGATCACAGGACAAATTATTCCGAAGGAAACGTAGAAAATGTTATGAACGGTGAAATAGATGGTTTTGTCGAAGCATATTTAAGAATGAGAAAAAAATAAAAGAAATACACTCCTAAGCATTTACGATTACAGGTAAATTTTCAATCTCTAATTCAAAAACTGCTTCAGCTCCAAGTTCTGGATATGCAATTATGCGAGCAGATTTTACGCAGTTTTGCAATAAAGATGCAATGCCGCCTGTAACAGTAAAATATTTGCCATTAAATTTTTTCATAGCAGCATAAACCCTATCTGAACGCTCACCTTTTCCTATTACAGCCAAAAGTCCCAGTGAATATAATTCAGATGCGTACAAATCCATTCTTGAACTTGTTGTAGGTCCTATAGGACCTATAATTTCAAAAGAAGAAGCTGGACAAGGACCAGCATAAAAAATTACAGCATTTTTTATATCAAAAGGTAACTTTTCATTTTTTTTCAATATTTCAGCAAATTTTTTATGCGCAGCATCTCTTGCAGTGTAAACTTTACCAGAAAGCAATATGTTTTCACCTTTTTTAAGTTGCCTAACAATTTCAGGGGAGTTCAAATCAACTTTTTTCAAAGTTTGGGCTGAATTTATTAAAGGCCCAAAATCATAATTTTCTTCAAGCCAAATAACTTTGTTAGTTTTTATGATAACTGAAGAATGACGAGAACTATGGCAAGAAATACTTACAGCAACAGGTAAAGAAGCAATATGACAAGGTTGATGTAAAATATTTACTGAATAGCAAGTTGATTTTCCTCCAAGCCCCATAACTCCAATATTTAAATCATTTATTTTCTCCAAAATATCTTTGGCAAGACGACTAAATTTATCATCATCAGAATGTTTTACAGGAAGCAAAAGAGCTTTTTTAGATAAAATTGATGCACCTTCAAAATTAGAACCAATACCAATTCCTATCCTTATTGGCGGGCATGGTTTAGAGTTTGCAAGCTTAATAACGTTAACAACAAAATCAATAATTCCTTTCATACCTTCTGCAGGAGTTAACATTTTAGTAGCAGATATATTTTCACACCCCCCTCCTTTTATACTCAAAGTTAATTTTATTTCATTACCAGATACTATGTTCGTGTGCAGCATAATTGGAGTATTATTTTGAGTATTTAGTCTTTCAAACAAAGGGTCTGAAACAATTGATTTTCTGAAAAAATTATCTAGATAAGCATCTCGTACAGCTTTATTTATCACATTTTCAAGAATTTCCCCTTCAATAGAAACTTCATTTCCTATATCTGCAAAAACTGTTACAAATCCTGTATCCTGACATAACGGACGTTTTTTTTCAAAAGCAATTTTTGCGTTGTTAAGAATTTGTGAAAGTGCACATTTAGCATTAAAATTTGTTTCATTTTCATATAGCTTTTTTAGAGCAAAATATTCTTCTTTGGGCAGTTTTGTATTTGCCAACAAACAAAGTTCTTTTACAGTATTATAAATAATGTCTGAATTTATAATTGAAGACATTATCTATTCCTCAATTATTCTAGCGCTAAAACCTTGTTGACGTAAAGAGTTTACAAATTCATAAGCTGTATCAGGAGTTTTAAAAGCCGCCACTTGAATTGCATACCTTCCATTTATAACTTTTATAAAAGGTGGAGCTGTAAACTGCGAACGTACTTGTTCTAATTCAGCCATAGCAGCTTCTTTCGAATCAAAATCTCCTATTACAACTTTCATATTCAATGGAGAGACAACCGGAACTTCCTTTTTGTATGGAATATCATCCAAATTTATTTCTTCTTCAGCATTTTGAGTATTATTTATATCTGTTTCAGTTGAATCTTTTTTTCTAAATTTTTCATTATATTCAGTAAATTTAGTCTTTTTAATTTCATCATTTTCTAAAAAAGCAGCAATTTCTTCAGGTTCATTTACTACTTCCTCTGCGGAAATTTCTTCTGTTTCTTTTAATGATATTTTGTCGTCATCTTGCATGGCTATAAAACGTAAACGATCATCAATTTCACCTTTATATGTGTCGTCTTCCACAGTTGTTAATTCTTCTACTTGTTGTAAATGTGAAAAATTATCAAGCACAAGTGCACCAATAACAGTAAAAACAACAATGGAAATTGCAAAAACAACAAGAGAAAGATTAATTATTTTACGTTTGTTTTCGTTCTTTTTGTTTGATTGAATTTCATTTTTTTTCATATCTTAATAAACTCCTCTAACTTTGGTAGAAGCATCTATTATTTGTTCACATTCAAGAATATATTTATTCATAATATCTTCTGCTATTTGTCTAATATTTGTCAAGCCCATATCAGTTTCGAGACCTGCCGCTTTAACCGGAGTATTTTCAGAATCAATATTTATCCCAACATGCATAAGAACTGAAGTTAAAGACTTGGTACAAATTGAAACACTTAATTTACCTCCATTATAAAACAAATCGTCTCCTCTTCTCATAATTATATGGTCTTTTGGCAAATAAGATTTGATAACTTCAGAAACTATACACATAAACAAACGTTGTCTTACAACTCCTTCGAGTAAACCAATATTAAAATGCTCTATAATAAAGCTTAACATTTTTTTACTATATATAGGAGAATTATTTAAATAATCTTCAATGTCTACCATATCATCAATAGTAAGATTACATTCACCTGTAAAAGCAACAATTGCATCTCCTTTAATCCAATAATTTTTGTAAATCCAAGATGGACAAAGTTGACTTCCATTGTATATTATTTCAGTATCTAAAAAACGACTTTTCATATTGACTCCTAATTTTTAAACAGTAAATTAACAATATCAAATAAATTTGCTCTTTCAAGTCCCCTTTTTAAACGTTTACAAGATTCACAAATTCCACAATGATATTCACTATCAGAATAACAACTTCTTATAAAAGCAAATGGAAGATTCACAGATTTTCCAAGCTTAATTATTTCAGTTTTATCTAAATTAATTAAAGGAGCAATAACTTTAGGCTTTATTTTTGTAGAAAAAAATAAAGAATCATTAATTTTTTCTACAAAATCCGCAGAATTATCAGAAAAAGTAGTTCCTTCTTCTTTATTTGCCCCAATAATAATTTTTTCGAAACCAAAACTATCTGAATAACAAGCAGCAATATTTATAAAAAGTCCATTTCTATTAGGAACCCAAACTTTGTTAGCAGAGATATTTGTTATGATTTGATTATCTAAATCGTCATTTTGCAAAACAGGAATTTTTTTTGTAGTGTTCACTAAAGCTGTATTTGTAATCTTTTTTAGCCAATTCAAATTAATTATTTCGTGCTTAATATTATAATATTCTGAGAATTTTTGGACAGCTTGTTTTTCTTGTTCAAAAGATTTTTGCCCATAATCAAAAAATAAAGCAAGTTCAATATTTTCTTTCTCTTTACAAACAGCAAGACTCACAGCACTATCAAGTCCGCCAGATAAAAGAATAATAGATTTACTTGTCATTCACTTCTACCTCAATATCTGCATCATCAGCCAAAATACTTTTTATTTCATCAATACAACATTCTTGTATGCTTGAAGTATTCAGCAAAGATTTAATATAATCTTTACCCAAAATTTCATATAAAGAAAATACAGCAGTTCTTGCAACAGTTTCGTCTTTGTCTTCAAGCATTTTTTCAATTAATGGAATAATTTTTTCATCTTCTATTTCACTTAAAGCTTCAATAGCACCACTTCGAACAGTAGGAGATTCATCTTCTAAGGCATTTTTCAAAGCTCTTATTGATTTTTCATCACCATATTGCCCAAGTCTTCCTAATGTTTCAATGATTCTTTCCTTTAAAAAAGTAAATCTACCAAACAAACCATTACGATTTTCAAGAATATTAGCAAGAGGCTCAATAGCTCTAATATCTCCAAGCATTCCAAGAGCTTTAGCAGCAGATTCTCTCAAATACATGGATTTTTCTTCATCATCAGTAACTACTTCAATCAAAGGAGTAACAGCATAAGAACTTCCTATTCTGCCTAAAGCTTCAGCACAAGCTAACCTTAACTTATAATTTTCATTTTTGTTGTTTAGGACATAAAGTAAAGGCAAAACGCAAGAAGAATTTTTTGATTGTCCTAATGCATTGGCTATTTCACATTTTAATTTCGTAATTATTTCAGAATTTTCATACTTTTGATTCAAAATCATATCAGTTAATATATCAATAGTTAAGTCATTTTGAAATTTGGAAACAGTTTTAACTATATAAATTAAAACCTCCGGATTAGTTTCAACAGTAAGAAAATAATTCAAAATCAAACATAATTTTTCACTTTCAAGTTTTTCTAGCTTTTTAAGAAGTTTTATATGCTCTTGAGCAGGGAGATTCTGGGCAATTTTAAATTGCTTTGCCAAATCCGATAAAAAGTGATCATTAGGTTTAGTCATTATACAGTTTTATTTTGAATACATTTACATCGTAAAGGAAAAATAAAATTTATTCAAATGAAAAATACAGTCAAAACAAAGAAAAATTTAAAAGTACTTCAACTAATTAAGGGATGAATTTTTTTTCAAAATGAAGTATCATAAAATTGGAGTTAGATAAATGCTTGGGGAAAAATGTTCAAAAGGATTGTGGTATGTTTTATATCTTTTGTGTGTGCTTTTTGCACATTTAATATTTGTGAAATTAAAGCTACTGAATCTTCAAGTGGATATGTTTTTCAAGGATATGCCGAAATTAATGAAGAATTAAAAGAAGATCCTGAAATTTTATCAGAGAAAAGAGGAATAGTTGAAAAAGGTACAAAAATTTCAATGGTAGTATCAAATATCATAAATTCTGAAGATAATTTGGAGGGAGATGAATTTTTTGCAGAAATAACAAATGATATAAGAACAGAAAAGGGCGTAGTAATTCCCTCAGGCAGCATAGCACATGGAACAATTATTGAAATAATAGAGCCTAAAAGATTTAGTAGAGATGCAAATGTAACACTTGTTTTTGACTATATTGCCACTCCTGATGGAAGGGAAATACCTATTAATGCAACTATGACGACCAAAAGACATCCAATTAAAAATGCTGCAATAGTAACGGCCGAACATGCCGGTTATGCACTTGGAGGAGGAGCTGTGGGAAGTTTAGCTGCTCTAAACACATTTGGTTTAGTAGGTGCTGTAGCAAGTCATGGATATACAATAGCAGGAGGAGCAGCTCTAGGTGCAGTTGTTGGACTGGGTATAGCCATGTCAAAGAAAGGAGACCAAGTTCTTTTGGCTCCTGGAGATGAAATAAATGTGAAAATGCTTGCAAATCTTAATCTTCCCGTCTTTCACGAAGAAGCTTTAATTGAAGACGAATTACTAAACGACAAACTACAAGTAAAAATAACAAGCGTAAAATTAGAAAAAGACCCATTTGGAGAACCAAACACTATCACATTAGGATTAACTATAGTAAATAAAACTCAAAAAACTTTTTCAACATTTGATATGGCATTAATAAATGAAAATTACGCAATATATTATTCTTCACCATTTGGCGACACACAAATGTGGTTCAAAAAAATACCTCCAAATGGAAGGATAGCAGGAAAAGTTTCATTTGCAGTAGACAATCCAAAGCAAAAATTATGGTTAGTATTTTTTGACAATTATTCAAAAAAACCATTAATTAAACTATCACTAAACAATTCAAAAAGACAAATTGAACTAAACCAGAAAAAACGTAAAAAAAAGTAGAGCTTTCGCAAAGTTTTTGTGCTAAACTCAATACAAAAAGATATTGAGGAAATTATGATAGATCGTTATTCCAAAACGGAAATGAAAAAAATTTGGAGTATTGAGAATAAATTTCAAACATATTTACAAGTAGAACTTGCCGTATGTGAAGCTTACCAAAAAACCGGATTAATAAGCAAAGAAATTTTAGATGAAATAAAAACAAAAGCAAGTTTTGAAATTAAAAGAATAGAAGAAATTGAAGCTGAAGTAAAACATGATTTCATCGCATTTCTCACAAACGTAAATGAACACGTAGGAGTAAATTCACGTTTCATACATGTAGGTCTAACAAGTTCAGATGTAATAGATACAGCTCTCGCCTTACAATTAAAACAAGCCAATGCAATTATAGAAAAAGACTTGAAAAATTTAATAAACTTACTAGCCCAAAAAGCACTTCAATACAAAGAAACCATATGTATAGGCAGATCTCACGGAATACATGCCGAACCAATGACTTTTGGACTAAAGTTATGTAATTGGCTAGAAATTATGAAAAGAAATTTGCAAAGATTTACTTACGCAAAAAATGAAATTGCTACAGGGCAAATTTCAGGACCTGTAGGAACATACAGCAATATTTCTCCTGAAATAGAAAAAATATCTTGCCAAATATTAGGTCTAAAACCTGCCAGTATTTCTACCCAAATAATTCAAAGAGATTTGCATGCAAATTATTTACAAGTTTTAGCTCTAATTGCCAGCACAATAGAACAATTTGCAGTAGAACTAAGACATTTACAAAGAAGTGAAGTACTTGAAGTTGAAGAAGGTTTTAGCAAAGGACAAAAAGGGTCTTCTGCGATGCCTCATAAAAAGAATCCTATATCAGGAGAAAATTTAACAGGTTTAGCAAGAATAGTAAGAGCAAATTCATTTGCCGCACTTGAAAATGTGGTTTTGTGGCATGAACGAGATATAAGCCACAGCAGCGCAGAAAGAATCATTTTTCCGGATAGTACTATTTTAATAGATTACATGCTAACAAGATTTTCAAATTTATTAGAGAATCTTGTAATCAATGAAAAAAAGATGTTAGAAAACACAACATTATTTGGAGGATGTATTTTTTCGCAAAAAATTCTTTTGGCTCTTGTAGAAAAAGGACTATCTAGAGAAGAAGCATACAAAATAGTACAAAAAAATGCCTTAAACGCTTGGGGAAAACCAGCAGGCAATTTCAAAGAAAATTTATTAAAAGACCCAGAAATATCAAAATACTTAACAAAAAAGGAAGTAAACAAATTATTTTTAATAAAAGATTACTTAAAAAACATTGACGCAATATACAAAAGACTAGGTCTTATTTAGCTTCACAAACCCCATTTTGTTTATCCCAAGAAAGCCCCATTTTTGTACAATTAGCTTCTTCTGTTGAAACAGAATCAGGAATATTCTCCTCAAGAAAAGTTTCATCTTTGTATGAAGAAGAATTAATTTTGTTACTAATAATCTGCAAAGAAATAATTGCAATAGCTGTGACAACCATTAATATAATAGCAAATTCAATTAAACTTTGAGCTTTTAATTTCATAAAATTCCCTCAATTTTTATTTAAGAAAATTATAACAGAAGATAGAAAAAATTACATAATCAAAATTTCATAACAAATTATTTAATTCATCTGAAATTTCAACAAATTTATTGATAGAAAGATTTTCTCCTCTTATATTAGGAGAAATCGATAATTTTTGATAAACTTGCTCAATATCATTTTTTGAAAAGCCTCCAAGCATAAGAGCATTTTTCAATGTTTTTCGTCTAAATTTAAAAGCAGTAGAAACAATTTTTCTCAGAAGTTTTTTATTTTTCACCAAATATTTTTCAGATAAAGAGGGTAGTATTTTTATTATTGCAGAATCTACTTTAGGTGAAGGGAAAAAAGATTTTGAAGAAATTTTTTCAAGATACATAGTATCAGAATAAAAATTACATAAAATTGACAAAGCTCCATAATCTTTATTTTTAGAATTATTTGAGGCACAAATTCTTTTAGCAACTTCATATTGAACCATAAGCAAAATTAGACTAATTGAATTACGGTTCAAATTATTTTCATCATCAATTTCACCTAATAAATGAGCAAGAATAGGACTAGTAATGTAATAGGGAATATTAGCAATAATTTTAATTTTTGAATTTTTTGCATATTGGCTAATATCAATTTTCAAAATGTCTTGCTCAATTATTTCAATATTTTCATACGGTAATTTTTCCAATTCACATATAGCATCTTTATCTATTTCAACGGCATAGACTTTTTTAGCTTTTTGAGCAAGTTTTTCCGTAACAAATCCTAAGCCAGCACCAATTTCTAAAACCGCATCATTTTCATTGATATTAGCATTTTCAATAATAAAATCAATTGCGGAGTTATCAATTAAAAAATTTTGTCCTAATTTTTTTTTAGCTCTAAACTTTTTAGCTCTTGTAATGTAATCCATTGGTTAATTTTTCCAAAAGTATTTTATATTATTTTAAACTAAAAAGAATAAACATAAATAGTTCATGCTAAAATTGTGACAAGGAGCAAATTTATGAATACTCTCACAAGAGAACAAGAAATTATTACATCTTCAACACAATTAACAGAAATATTTAAAAAAGGCATAAAGCAAAGTCAAAAACTTGGCGTAGAATTTGAAAAAATTCCTATTAACGAAAAAACATTTAAATGCATAGAATTTTTCTTTAAAAATGGGATGTTAGATTTTTTAACAAAATTACAAAAAAGTGAAAAATTAGTACCATACTACGAAAATAATATTATGCTAGGTTTATTTTCTAACCAAGGTGCAATAACCTTGGAACCTGGAGCACAAATAGAATACAGTATAAAACCAAAAGATTACATTGCAGAAATAGAAAGCGAATTAGACACATACAATATTAGAACAGGCCAAATAGCAAAAGAAATGGGCATAAAATTCCTTTCATTAGGCATACAACCAATCAGCACATATTCAGAAATAAAAATTATACCCAAATCACGTTATAGTTTTATGACTAAATATTTAAAAGAACAAGCATCTTTGCCATACGTAATGATGAGAGAAACAGCAGGAATTCAAGTAAGTATAGACTATTCTAGTGAAGAAGATGCCATAAAAAAATTATCAACCGCATTAAAACTTTCTCCATTTCTTTGTGCATTTTTTGCAAATTCTCCAATTAGAAATGGTAAACTTACAGAATACAAATCATTTAGAGCCAAAGCTTGGCTCAATACAGACAACAAAAGATGTGGACTTATTTCAAAAAATCTTTTCAAAAAAAATATTGAATTTAATTTTGACGACTACGCTCAAATTCTTTTAGACTTACCAATGATATTTAATCGTAAAAATTATCTAGGGAATAAAACATTTAGAGAATTTTTAAATAACAATCAAGCAGTAGTTTCTGATTGGGAAACACATTTAAGTTTATTTTTTCCAGATGCACGTTTAAAAAACTACATAGAAATAAGAAATCATGATTGTCAAAAAAAAGAAATTGCTCTTGCAATACCAGCAATATACAAAGGAATTATGTATAGCCCAAACAGTATAGAAAAAATAAATGAATTACTAAAAGAATTCAATTATTTTGATTTTGAATTTGTTAGGCATAATGGACCACGTTTTGGCTTAGATTTTTCAGTAAAAAATAAAAAAATTAAAAATATTGTATTTGAAATAGTCAATATAGCCCAAGAAGGTTTAAAATCATTTAACCAAGGAGAAGAAAAATATATTGAGCCTGTTTTAGAGTTATTAAAAGATAACGTAACACCAGCTGACATAATTATTAAAAATTTTGAAGGTTCTTGGAAGAAAAATATTTCTAAACTAATTAAATATTCTGAGATTCGTTAGGTATTTTTTTCAGCTCTTCTATGGCATTTTTTAAATTAATAATTTTTTTATTTTTTAAATTTTGTAACCACCCAAATTCTTCAAATGCAAACAAAGAATTTTTGGGACGCGCATATTTAGGGATACTTTTTTTAATCTTTGTATTATGAGGTAATCCAAATAGTTTTCTAAGGGCAAGGTAATTTTGATTTTTAATTTCAGCATTTAAAGCTTTTATAGTTTCATCATAATACATTGATAAAATTTCAGATTGAGAAGCATTTGCATCAGAAACATCAAGAAAATCACGTAATGCTTTTCCACCAACTTTGTAAGCTCGTGCTTCATCTTTTAATAAAAATTTTTCGAATTTTAAAATTTGTAAATTTTCATTAGGATTATTCGTTAAATTTTCTCTAACTTTTCTTCTTAAATAAAAATTTATTTTTTTCATTGAATCCGCACCAAAATGTTTTAACAAACCTTTTTCCGAAACCGAAATTCCAGGTGCAATATCATTTAGAGAAGTAACCCCAACTCCAGACATTATATTTCGTTGAAGTCTAAAGGATTTTTGGTTAATGAGCATACTTTTTTTCAAAAAATCCTCTCTGATTTTTTGAGGTAATAATTTTAATGCAATTTCGCCTAATTTTCGCATTATTTTTGAAGGGGACGAATAATTGAGGTAAAGATAATGCTCAAATTCATGCGTAGAAATATTAACAAGTTCTCGTGGAGAAAGTTTATCTATTGGAACAAAAAATAAATCATCTTTTGGAAGTTTTACAACACAAGCTTGTAAAGAAGAACAAAAAGCATCAGCTTGTTCTGCAGATGATTTGTTTTTTAGCAAAAATTCTCTCAACTTTTCAACATTACTTGTTAGCTTTACAGAATTATTTTGGGGAGTAAATTTTTGATAAATAGAGCTTAAAGCTTTTAAGTCAACCTTTTTACCTGCTTTAATATAAGCAGATAAATTTTTACCAACTCCTTCGCAAGCATTAACAATATTTTTCGAAGACATTCCGATTGAAAAACTTAAAACTTTCCCAAGCATAAATTACCCATTCCTTACAAATAAATAAAAAATTTCTGGAAAGAAAAATTGCGTAAACTATTTTTGATGCACAAAATTAGGAATTTTATTTTTTGCAAGCATAAGTTGGACATACTGTCTTCTCAGTTCATCTTTTTTATTATTATCTGCAGTCAATGCTTGTTGGTTTAGTTGTGTGTACAACTCTTTTTCTGCATTATTAGCTTTGATGTATACGTCCATTTCTTTTCCTTTGGAAAAAGTATTAATTTTACTTTTGTAAGCAATTTTAGGAGCATTAAACATTGTATACAACAAAGCAAAACCACTTATACCAGCCGCTAAAATCGCAGCAGTAGCACCTATCCAAATTAAATTTTTCTTAATAGGAGATGTATTTTTTCTTGTCTTTTCAACAATTTCAGCAGCTTTTTTTCCAGCAGTTTCTACTAAAAAATCTCCATCAAAAATCTCAAAAATTAAACGAGCCCCCAATGCAAGCCCAGCAAAAAAAGTTCCCTTGACCAAAAGTGCTGTTTCTCCTTTTTGAGAAATTACATTGTTTTCATTTGGCAAAGTATGCTGGGGTATTTTATTAGATTGCGAAGATGCTGCTCTAAATGAGAGAGCATTCACAAACAAAGACGACATTTACTACGCACCCTTTACCAATAATCCATTACCATTATCTGCCATTTTTGCAGTCGCATAATGACTTATTTTGTCGGCTAAAGATACATTATCATCCTGAATTTCTGTATTAATTCCATCATAAATACTGGCTTGTGCTTCCTTTTGTCGCGAAAATACATCCATTTCTTTTTCTCTGGTAAATGCACCAACTTTTGTGTTGTACAATTTAGCAGGCAACATTAAAGCTAAGGTAGCCAAAGCTGCTAAACCTCCGACAATTGAAGGCACCTTATACCCTTTTTTTACACAAGAAGTTAATCCTGCCACAGTAACTCCTGCTAAAGCAGCAACTCCTAGTGAACTTAGGATAGCAAGATTTTTTTCTGTATTTCTGTTAATAGGATTTTCATAATAATTGTTTTGTGGTTTTACAACCATTTGATTTTGAGTATAACACCCAACAGGATAAACCGAAACCATAAACACCCTTTCTAAACTACACAGATATATCATATACAAAAATAAATAAATTTGCTGATATATTAAGAAATGTTAATTAACTCCACTTTAAATTTGGATTCCTTGCAGCATAGGTCTCATCTACTTTTCTTACAGGCGTATTATGCGGAGCATTGGCTAAAAAATCTGGAGAATCAGAAGCCTCTTTTGCAATTTTTTTCATAACTTCAATAAATTCATCCAAAGTTTCTTTTGTTTCAGTCTCAGTAGGCTCAATCATCATTGCCTCATGTACAATTAAAGGAAAATATATTGTAGGAGGATGAAATCCGTAATCAATAAGTCTTTTAGCCAATTGTAATGTACTAACTCCAAAAGCTTTTTGTAATTCATTAGTCAAAACAAATTCGTGAGCACAAATTTCATCTATAGCTATTTTGTAGCAATCACTAAGTTTTTGTTTTAGATAATTTGCATTTAAAACCGCATCAATAGAAGCCTGTTTCAAATCTTTTCCCATCATAGTTATGTAAGTATATGCACGAACTAACACTCCAAAATTGCCCCAAAATGAACTTACTTTTCCAATTGTATTTTTAATATCATAATCGCGATAATATTTTTTATCTTTAAATTTTACAACAGGAACAGGTAAAAAATCCTCAAGTTTTTTCACTACACCTATAGGGCCTGCTCCAGGTCCACCACAACCATGTGGAGTAGAAAAAGTTTTATGCAAATTTAAATGAACAACATCAAAACCCATTATAGCAGGATTGGAAATGCCCATAACTGCATTGAGATTTGCACCATCATAATACAAAAGACCTCCCGCATCATGAACAAGTTTTGAAATTTCTGATATATTTTTTTCAAAAAGACCTAAAGTATTAGGATTTGTAAGCATAAGTGCGGCAACTTCGTCATCTAAAAGACGTTTAAGCTCATTCATATCTACTAAACCTTTATCAGTAGATTTAACTTCGACAACCTCAAAGCCACACATTTTGGCTGAAGCAGGATTGGTTCCATGAGCAGAATCAGGAACTAATACTTTTGTTTTTTTTATGCCTTTGGAATTAAAATAAGCTTTTATGACCATCATTCCAGTTAATTCGCCATGAGCACCAGCTTCAGGCTGTAAGGAAATAGCATCCATACCTGTAATTGCACATAGTTGTCGTTGCAGAGTGTACATTAAGGCAAGAGCACCTTGAATACTCTCATCACTTTGGTGAGGATGAATATTCGCAAATCCATCTAGAGTAGCAGCCCATTCATTTATTTTGGGATTATATTTCATTGTACAAGACCCCAAAGGATAAAACCCAGAATCTAAAGCAAAATTTTTTTTAGACAAATTCGTAAAATGTCTAACAACCTCTTGTTCAGAGATAATAGGAAGATCAATTTTCTCATTTCTCAAAAACTTCCGTTGAATAGTTTTACCTAAAAGTTCTAAATTACAAGGTTTTTCTTCAAAATTTTTTATTTTTTTATTAGATTTTTCGAAAATTGTAATACCCATTGCTCCTCCATATATGAAAATATTTTAACACAAAACAACAAATTGCACAGAAAAAGAATAGTAATTGGTTCAAAATTAGTTAAATATTTGAAATATCCCCTTGACCAAAATGTATGTCTTTATTAGTATGTAAGATATGGACGCAAATAATTAACGGAGCAAAATAATGAAACGCACATTAGAAGGAACAAAAAGAAAAAGACAAAATGTTAGTGGCTTTCGTGCAAGAATGGCTACTTCTAACGGACAAAATGTTATAAACAGACGTAGAGCAAAAGGTCGCCACAAAGTAGCGATTACTGCAAAAAACAGAGCATAAGATATTAATGTTGCCAAAAAGATACAGACTAAGAAAAAATGCTGAGTTTGTAGCTACGTACGCACAAAAAAAATATGTCTTAAGTTCATATTTTGCATTACACATAGGAAAACAAAAGCCATTTGAAGATTATATATCTAAGGTGGCTTTTGTTGTGTCAAAAAAAATTGACAAAAGAGCTACGGTAAGAAACAAAATAAAAAGAAAAATGAGAGAAGCTTACAAAAACCTTATAATAGAAAATCCAGAATATCAAAAATGGATATCCCTTATCTTTTTGGCAAAAAAACCGTGTATTGACGCTAATTTTCAAAAAATAAAAGAAGAAATGCAATATAATCTAAAAAAGGCTGTAAAGAAATATGGTTAAAAATTTACTTATAATTTTGATCAATATTTACCAGCAAATTTCTAAATACACTCCCAGAGTTTGCAGATTTTATCCAACATGCTCACAATATACGAAAGAAGCCATAATAAAATACGGAATATTTAAAGGTACTTGGCTAGGAATAAAAAGAATTTGCAGATGTCACCCTTGGAACAAAGGAGGATATGATCCAGTGCCTTAGAAAGAATCAAAACCCGGAGATTTCTGAGGCAAAGATTTGTAACCCGGATGATTAACCACAGTGTTTTTAATCAAAATATTTGAATAATTTGCATTCTCCAGCATTTTTAACAAAATATTTTCGCGAGCAGCAAGAGATGAAATTTTATTATTACGCAATTTAGGATTTTTTTTACACAAATCTGCCCAAACCTTAGCTTCCATAGTCCAAGCGTAAGTTTCTTCGCTTATTGAATTATATTCATCCTGATGCAAAGCTTCATGACTTAGTAATGCAGCCAAAGCTTCAGCAGGAGCATTAGAATGTTTTTGATTTATATAAATATAAAGTTGATTTTTCTTTTTTATACCCAATGCATCGTAATTAGCATACTGAGGTTTTAATGTAGACAATTCCATAAATTCAACTTTTATGGGTTTATTTGTAAGATTTTCTCCCAAAATTGCATCTCTTGAAAATTCTCCAATAGTCCCTTTCAAAACATTTAAAGCCCTGCAAATTTTTACATCATCAGTAACTTTAGCATAGTCTTTCTCGCACAAAATATCACTAGGCATGGGCTCCGCAAAAACCAAATTAGCACCTAATATCACTCCAACAACTAATAGCAAAACTGTTCCCAACTTCTTCATTAATTCTTACCCTAATTACTAACCATGCCAACATTCTTACATTTTATATAATGAATTTCCAATAAAAATCAAAAACACTAATAATTTCCTTTCGTATAATTTGAAGCATTATATCTTGCAAAAGTTTGATTTTTTCTTACATAATTTGCATATTCCAAATATCCCGGTAATTTTTTTAGATATTCAACAGGATCGATATTTTTACCTTTATAAAAAACTTCATAATGCAGATGAGGACCAGTCGAACGTCCGGTACTTCCAATTAAGCCAATAACTTGTCCACGTCTAACCAATTCGCCTTCTTTTACATAAATTTTTGACATATGTCCATAAAGAGTGGTAACTTGAGGCAATTCAGGAACCAAATAGAAAAAATGATCTATTTTAACGCAATTACCATAACCACCTTTTTTCCCACTAAAAGAAACTATTCCCTCTTGCATAGCATAAATAGGTGTACCTGCATCAGCAGCAATATCTAAGCCCATATGGTTAGCCTTGTGCCCATGAAAAGGATCTTCTCTTGTTCCATAAAAAGACGAAACCTTACCCAAAGTAGGACCTTGTATACTATTTTCTGAAGCGAGAGCTAAAGGAACAAAAATTCCTGTAAATAAAAATATGATAACGAAAAGTTTTAATAATTTAGCCAAATTACACACTCCATCTATCTTATAATTTATTTTAACTTGTAGAAGAGTTAAATTTATCCTTCAAACAGATGATTTAGATAAAAATCATAGTAAAAGCCATTACCATAATTCCCATAGAAACACCTATGATACCTTGATGAGTTTCATCATATTCATTTGCCAAAGGTAAAAGCTCATCTAAAGACAAGTATATCATTATACCTGCAATTAGGGCAAACAATATGCCAAAAGTAAAATCATTTAAATAATCTCTTAAAACCAAAAACCCCAATACAGCACCCAATGGTTCCGCCATACCAGACAAACTTGCCCAAAAGAAAGCTTTTCTTTTTTTGCCTGTAGCATTATATATCGGCAAAGCAACAGAAATTCCCTCAGGAATATTATGCAATGCAATAGCAAGCGCAATAGGGATACTTAAAGATATACTTTTAAGTCCTGTCATAAAAGTAGCCAAACCTTCAGGAAAATTATGAATAGAAATTGCAATTGCTGCAAAAATTCCAACTCGTTTCAATTTTTTTCTATGATCTGTAATCATATCGCAGGTTACATGATCAGGCATCAAATAATCAATTAAAGCAGCAAGTAATATACCAGCCAAAAATATACAAACAGCTATTAAGCTACCCTTTTTTTCTCCAAACAGACCTGCAAGCCAATTCATAGCATCAGGTAAAATTTCCATAAAAGATAAATATATCATAACTCCAGCAGAAAAACTTAAGCCTAATGCTAGTGCTTTCATGTTATCTTTTTTTATAAAAAAAGTTAATATTCCACCGATACTTGTTGCCAATCCTGCAATAAAAGATATTAAAAATGCTAATAAGACCTGATTACTAAACATAGTATTAATTTTAAACAAAAAAAGTTTATATTCAACAAAAAGTTTGGTTGTTACTAAAATTTTTTAGTGCTATTCTTTAACTAAGATATGAGTTTATAGAGGGCTAAAAATGGCACAAATTGAAATCTTTTTACCGGATAATTCAAAACTAAAACTAAAAGAAAATTCAACAGCATACGAAGCAGCTTTGGCTATATCAGAAGGGCTTGCAAAAAATGCTCTTGCCGCAAAAATAAATGGCAAGCTAAGCTCACTAACAGATAAATTACAAAACAATGACAAAATTGAAATTTTGACAGACAAAAACCCTGAAGCATTAGATGTTGTAAGGCATAGTTGTTCGCATATTATGGCACAGGCAGTACAAAACTTATACCCTCAAGCAAAACTTGCCATAGGTCCAGCAATTGAAAATGGGTTCTATTATGATTTTGACATAGAAGGAATAACTTTAAAGGAAGAAGATTTTGAAAAAATTGAAAGCAAAATGAAAGAACTAATTTCACAAAATTTAGTATTTGAAAAACACATACTTGAAAATCCAAAACAAAAAATAGAAGAATTTCAAAAAGAAGGAGAAATATACAAAGCAGAACTTCTTTTGGAACACATAAATGATAATCCTACACTTTATTGTACAAAAACACAAGATGGAAAAGAATTATGGAATGATTTTTGCTGTGGACCTCATTTAATGAATACAAAACCAATAAAAGCATTTAAACTTTTATCTGTAGCTGGAGCATATTGGAGAGGTTCTGAAAAAAATAAAATGTTGCAAAGAATATACGCAACAGCATTTTTTAACAAACAAGATTTAGAAACATATTTAAAACAATTAGAAGAAGCACAAAAAAGAGATCACCGTAAGCTAGGTACAGAACTTGATTTATTCAGCATACAAAACGACGTTGGCTCAGGTCTTGTTTTGTGGCACCCTAACCTAGCTATAGTAAGAGAAGAAATTGAAAACTATTGGAGAACAGAACACAGAAAAAGAGATTACGTAATAGTAAACACTCCACATATTGCAAAACCTGATTTGTGGGAGATTTCTGGGCACATGGGACATTACAAAGAAAATATGTTCACTGTAAGTAACGGAGAAGAAGATTTCATACTAAAGCCAATGAACTGTCCTTTTCACATGCTGATATATAAATCAGAAAGAAGAAGTTACAGAAATTTACCATTAAGAATGGCTGAGCTAGGAACAGTTTACAGAAATGAACGCTCTGGAGCACTATCAGGAATGACTAGGGTTAGAGGATTTACACAAGATGATGCTCACATTTTTTGCACAATTGAACAAATTACAGACGAAGTAATAAATGTAATAGATTTTGTTGATGACACACTAAAAATGTTCAATATTTCATACGAAGTAGAATTATCGACAAGACCTGAAGAAAATTTTGTTGGCTCACTTGAAAATTGGGAAAAAGCCGAAGCGGGTTTGGTAGCAGCATTGAATAAAAAAGGCTTAAAATACGATATTAATGCCGGAGACGGAGCATTTTACGGTCCCAAAATAGACTTCAAGCTAAAAGATGCAATTGGAAGAACTTGGCAAGGTGCTACTGTCCAACTTGATTTTAATTTACCAGAAAGATTTGAATTAAAATATCAAGATAAGGATGGCGAATTAAAAACTCCTGTAATGCTTCATAGAGTAATATTTGGTTCTATGGAACGATTTGCAGGTTTATTAATTGAACACTACACGGGAGCATTCCCAACATGGCTAGCCCCAGTCCAAGTTGAAGTAATTCCTATAGCCGACAGACATATAGATTACTCAGAAAAAATATACAAAAAACTTAGACAATTAGGAATAAGGGTAAAGCTTGACGACCGAAGTGAATCAATGAACTACAAGATAAGAGAAGCACAAAATAAAAAAGTTCCCTATATGCTTGTTGTTGGAGACAAAGAGATTGCAAATAATACTGTTGCCGTGCGAGGTTCATCTGGTAGAGGGCAGCTTGGGGAAATGAATATAGATCAATTTGCACAAGAAATTTTAAAAGAGATTCAAACAAAAGGACAAGAAAATGTCAATTAATACTAATTTTACAACTTGTTTAGTAACAATTTAGCTGGTTCATAATTATTGTTTAGTAGTATAGCTTGTTGAAAATTATTTTTGGCTTCATTTGTTTTGTTTCTTTTTATATTCAACAACCCTAACAAATAATAAATTTCAGCATCTTCTTTGGTAAACTCCAAAGCTCTAAACAAATACTCCGAAGCAAATTCAGTATAATTTTTGTATAAAAAAGTTCTTGCAATAATTTTGTTTGTTTCTGGATTAATGTCAAATAAAAATTCAGATATATCAATAATTTTTTGAACAAATTCAACGAGATTAAGTTTCAAAAAAGCACCTAAATCTCTTTCTAGAAATGCTCGAATTTGTAAATAAGTAGGAAGAGCCCTAACCTTTTCGCTAAAAAGCTCACAAAAAAACATCCCCCAATTTTGCGCAGGAGACTTTGGAGCTTTTTCCCAAAAATACTTAGCTTTGGAGTAATCTCCTAAAAGAAGGTTACAATAACCAAGTTTATAATAATCATTTAATTTTTCATAAATAACAGCAGATTTTAGAAAATCATTTAAAGCGAAAAGAGTATCTGCATATAATTCTTGGAATAAATAATCATCAAAATAAGCAGAATTAGCTATTAATTCAATAGCTTTGGCATATTTTTTTTCTATTAATACCAATTTTTGCAAAGAAATATATTCGTTATTTATTGTCATTATTTTTTTCAGAATTTATTAAAATTTTATAATCTTGATTATTATTTGCGTAAGTTTTAAGCATATCTAGGGCAACAGATATATCTTCTAGTGAAGATTGTTGAACAGTTCGCAAATTTTCTTTCTTTATTTCTTCATATATTTCATGACGATAAATAGTAACCTCTTTAGGAGCTTCTATACCTATTCTGACAGATTCTCCTTTTACTTCTAAAATAGTTACCTCTATATTATCATTTATAACTATACTTTGCCCTGGTTTTCTTGTTAAAACTAACATTATGTTTCCTTTGCATCAAAAAGTCTATATTTTATCGCAAAATTTGTATCCAATAACACAAGCTGTATTGCTTTTTTATTAGCTGTATTTATTACAATTGGAGCAAGTAAATTTATTGTTGTATTTTGCGGAGCTCCATTTGGAACATTTGCAATATTCAAACACAAAATATCTCCGGCATCTTTTGCATCCAAAATTTGCTCTTTTTCATCTGGAATAGTAAATTCATAAGGAATACCAAAATATGCGGGAATAGTTACTGGCATGGCTAAGTCCGGATTTTCTACAGACTGAAGCCATTTAAAAGGTGAATTGACGTTATAGTCAACAAGAGCAAATTTATGGTATTCTTCATAGCCTATAATAGGTTCGACGAAATCAAAAATATAATTTTCATTAACTTCAACTTCACCAAATTTTGTTGTTTTCAAAATCATATAAATCTTTCCAAAAGTTCTTCTCAATTATTAAAACATATATATATTTTTTTTTCTTACGTTATTTAGATGAAAAAACAAATTAAAGAAATAGTAACATACAACATTTACATTATGTTTTTTTGACAAAAAAATAGTAAAATTTACTAAAAGGAGAATGATATGAGAAAATCATTAGTTATTTTTTGCGCAATATTATTAGCATTTTTAGTATATTGCAATGTTTCCAAAGCAGAAATTACTGTTAAAGATTACATGAGTTATGAATTTTTAGATACACAAGGATATAGTGGAGATATGTTAAGGCTTGTAGAAATAAACAAAGCCAAAACATTTGGAGAAGAATTACCAACACATTGGCCATCAAACCCAATTGCAAAAGCATATCGTAAAGTTATGGCATATCTTGACCCTGCAGATGATTACGGTGATTTTGGAACACACCAAATATACGTTCGTTCAACTCTTTGGGATTACTAATTGGAGTTATTTATGAACATAAAAAAAAATGTTATTGAACTTATAGGAAGAACTCCTATGGTTTATTTAAATAAGCTTAACAGTAATGGTTATGCAAAAGTAGCCTTAAAACTAGAGAGTTATAATCCAGCGGGTTCAGTAAAAGACAGAGTAGCTTTAAATATAATAGAAACAGCTGAAAAATCTAATCTTATTGCTCCGGGCAAATCAACGCTAATAGAACCAACTAGTGGAAATACCGGTATTGGGCTAGCTATGGTATGTGCAATAAAAGGCTACAAACTTATATTAACTATGCCAGCGAATATGAGCTTAGAGAGGAGAAAGCTATTGACTTTTTTGGGAGCAGAAATAGTCCTCACAGATGCAGAAAAAGGAATGACAGGAGCAATAGAAAAAGCAAAAGAATTACACATGAAAATTTCAGACTCAATAATTCCAAATCAATTTGATAATCAAGCTAATCCAGAGATACATTACAAAACTACGGCCCAAGAAATTTGGCAAGACACAGAAGGTTTAGTAGATATGATAATAGCAGGAGTTGGAACTGGGGGAACATTATCAGGAATTGCCAAATATTTAAAAGAAAAAAATCCTAATATACAAGCAATTGCAGTAGAACCAGACATGAGTCCAGTATTATCAGGCGGAAAGCCAAGTACACATAAGATTCAGGGAATTGGAGCAGGATTTATACCTAAAAATTGTAATGTAAATTTAATAGACTGGGTATTCAGAGCAGAAGACGAAAAGGCTATAGAAACAGCAAAACTTCTCGCACAAAAAGAAGGTATTTTGTCTGGCATTTCAGGTGGAGCAGCAACTTATGCTGCTATTGAAATATCAAAACTTGTGGACAACAAAGACAAACTTATAGTAGCAATTATTCCGGATGGAGCAGAAAAATATCTTAGCACATCCTTATTTAATTAGAAAGCTTAACAATAACTATCAATCAGGATAATGAATAAATTTAATAGAAATAGTAAGATATTTTCTATTAAAATAACATCTAGTTCAACTTTTTATTTCGTTATATAATAGAATAGAAAGGTTTTTATATGTCAAAAAAACAAGAACAAGAAGCATTAACAAGCCTAGAAAAGCTTGATGAACTAACAAAAGATATAATTGAAAATACAACGAGCGGAGGCGATACAAATTTTAGAAACATTGTTTTTGCTGGTTTGACTCAAACAAAAAATCCTATACTACTTGCCAAAATGCAAGACCTGCTTTTTGAAGAAAAAGAATCTGATTTAAAGAAAACAATTATTTTAGGAATCTTTAATCATAAAGAAATGTACAAACCTGTTCTAGAATACGGAGAACAAGTTATTACAATGTCTTATTTGGACCAGAATTATAATGATAAAGAATCATTTATTTTTGTTCTAGACGCATTAATAGAACTTGCCCAAAAAAACAGAATAAATGAGTTCGAAAATGCAATACCTTTGTTATTTGAAATATACAAAATAGCTTGCAGTGAAAAAAGTACATCTATAATTGCAGACAAACTTTTACAACAATTTTTGAATTCAAATATAGGAAAAGTCAAGATTTTACAAAACGAATTTATCGAAATAATAAAAGATCCCTCCAATGAACTAAATTCAGTAGTAATAGCAATTGATATACTTGCAAGAGCACAATACGGAGGTTTGTTAGAATTATTAAAAGAAATTTTAGAAACGTTGAGAATACAAGAAGACTATTTAGAAAAAATCATACCCCTATTAGACATTTCTACTTTGGCATTAAGTTATTATAATAATTCCAAGTACAACTCAAAATTAAAGGAATTACTAGATATTATTAATAGTATTAATTTAAAAAAAGTAAAAACAACTGACGAAATAAAAGAAAGAATAAAAAGAAGAATTAAGAAAATACAAAATAATATTAATTCTTTAAATTGAGGAACCATGAACAGCTTTGAAATAAATTTGAAACACAAACTTGAAACATTGAATGAATTATCATTGATATACACACCAGGAGTAGGCTTTTCTTCAACCTGCATAGCACAAAATAGAGATCTTGTTAACAGACTTACAAACAGAAAAAACTCGATTGCTGTAATATATGATTGCAAAAAACATCCGGAAAGCTATTTACCTTACGCACAAGGTGTATGCAACATTTTAAAAAAAACAGTAAACTTAGATGCTTATCCAATTGTATCGAAAGGATATGATATTAACATTATTCTTGAAAATCTTGAACCATCTTTTGCAGGTTTTTATGTATTTTCAGATACAAACATCAAAATTTTTTCGACTGCACTAGTAACAACTGATCTAGAAGATTTTGATTTCGATCAAATAGTGGAAAATGGAAGAAAATTACTTGCACAAATTAGCAAAGAATCATCGGCAGAAATTACATATGATGAAAATGAATTTAGGAACAAGGCACTAAATTTAAGAAGTTTTTTAAAAGGTGTTATAGAAACAGAAAATACATATAAAAATCTTTCAATTCAAGATGTAAGAGATATATTTTCAAAAGAAAAACTTGAGAAACTAAGTGAACAAATTAAAAAGAATCCTGAGCTTGCCTCTCAATTTACTTCAAAAAAAGATACGATTGCAATTATTTCAGATGGTTCAGCAGTTTTAGGATTAGGAAACATTGGCGCATACGCAGCATTACCTGTAATGGAAGGAAAATCCGCTATATTCAAGTCATTAGGAGACATCAATGCCATTCCAATTTGTTTAAAGACTCAAAATATTGATGAAATAATTAACATTTCAGCTGCAATTTCTTATTCATTTGGCGGAATTAATCTTGAAGATATAAATGCTCCAAGATGTTTTGAAATTGAAGAAAAACTGATAGAGAAAACAAATATTCCAATATTTCACGATGATCAACATGGAACAGCAATAATTGTACTAGCAGCACTTTTAGGTTCAATTAAATTAGCAGAAAAAAACATATCAGAAATAAAAGTAGTAATGTCAGGGGCTGGTGCAGCTGCTCAAGCTGTAGCAAAAATATTACTTAAAGCAGGAATAAACAATCTTATCTTATGCGACAAAGATGGAGTCATTTCCAAAACATCAAAACACGAAAATAAATATTTAAGAAAAATAGCTCAAATAACAAACCCTAACAACGAAAACGGAACATTAAAAGACATAATCAAAGGGGCAGACGTATTTATAGGATTATCCACAGGAAATATACTTAACAAAGAAATGATAAAATTAATGAACAAAAAACCAATTATTTTTGCCCTAGCTAATCCAATACCTGAAATTATGCCAGAAGAAGCCAAAGAAGCTGGAGCTTTTATTGTAGCTACAGGTCGTTCTGATTTTGAAAATCAGATAAACAACTCTTTAGCTTTTCCCGGAATATTTAAAGGCCTTTTATTAAAAGGCATTAAAAAAGTTACAGATGATATAAAATATAAAGCAGCACTTGCGATTGCAGAATATGCAAAAGAAAATTTGACAGAGCACAATATTTTACCAAATGCATTGGACAAAATTACCGTTGAACGTATTATACAAGCAATCTAAAGTTAATTTGTGAAATTTATTTCAAAATATACATCTCCAAACAAAAAAAAACCGACTGTTTTTTTGTCGGCTAAGTCTACCACATATTAGAGAGAGGAATTAGAGAGAGAGAATTTGTTTACACATGTATTATTCCCAAGTTTTTACATTTTTAAACCTTTAAAAAAAATATTGTTACAAAACTTAACAATATGGAGAACCAAAAATTATTTTGTTCTCCATATTATATTTAACGATAAAAATTAATTAATCAAATAAAGTAGTTCCAAAATCAATAAACTTAAAGAATATATCAGATGTTAAACCTGAAATATAATCCCAAGCATTTTTACTTGCATCCCAAACTTTTTGAACAAAAGAACTTGTATAACCTATAATATTTCCAAATACATCACGTTTTAGATTTCCAAATTCATCATATTCAACTTTGTAAGAAGTAGAAATACTGACAATATTTTGTTCCTTTAATGTTTGTAGTTCGCCTTCATCTACTACAGCATTTTTGTTTTTGTCACACCATAATTTTAATTCACTAAATATTTTATCATTTTCATCTAAAACTCCGTCATTATTATCATCATATTTAGCAAGTTCTTCATAACCAGTAGCAGAACCACTTTGGTCACCAAAAAGTTCTTTTCCTGAAGTTATTTGGTTATCTTTATTTTTATCATAAACAAGAAACGCATCATCAAAAGAATCTTGTTTTTCAGTCCAAGAAGTCAAAACTTTTTGGCCATTTCCTTGAATATCAAACATAACTCCATTTGTAATATCTGTAAGTTTAATACCATTATGTTTCAAATCAAGAATAATAGGAGATTTTTCTTTTATTGCAGTTAAAATTGGATATGAACAAGGCAAATCATTAATCAAAAGATTTCCTCCAAAATATTGCAAATAAATTTGATTATTATTTTCATATTTATGAGTTCTACCTGTAATATCATATTTAATTTTTGTAATTCCTGAATTATTTATAGCTGTTGTGTTCAAAACTCTACCTGAGACAAAGCCACCTGCAGAATTGTAATCTAAAAATACATTAGCAGGGAAAGAAGCCAGAACTTTGCCTTTTTGATTAATAACATAAACTATTCCATCAGATGAACCTCCAATAGTTCTATTTAGGTCTTCTGTAGACATTTTAGATTTTACTTCAGCAAGACCTTTGGCAATTTGATCCGACTCTTGTGCTCCATCTAAAATATAATCAATAAGCATAGCTATAGTTCTATATGAAATAGATGAATCATAACCGTGGGAGGTTAACCAACTTGCGTTCATATAGGTCAAAGGATTATGAGAATGTCCAAAATGAATTACATACAATTCACCATAATCAGGACAAGAACAAGAAGTAGAAGTTTCTACAGCTGGATTTGCACAAGGATTACAATAATGTTTATTTTTTTCAGATTGGTAAGTATCCACAGGACAAGTTGCACATATAGTTGGTTGATTTGAAATGTTAAAAGCCAAACTAGAATCTGTAGCATAAGTTCCTGCATCACAAGATATACAAGAAGCAGTTTGTAAATTATAAACAGGTTTATTAGTTGGACAAGAACTGCAATAAGTAGCAAAACTTACAGGTTTATCAGCAGGACAGCTTAAACATATAGTTTGTCCTTCTAAAGGTTGGTATTCACTTGTTCCACACAATTTATGATTTGTCATACCTTTATCTGGACATTTAGAACCTGCAGGACAAATTTTACAAGTTGTTTGTCCTGTCTCATCTTGATAAGCTCCAGAAGTACAAGGCATAGGATTTACCATCGCAGAAGTAGGGCAATAATATCCTTTGGGGCAAGCGTAACAAGAAGTTTTACCTTCTAAATTTTGATATTGTCTTACAGGACATTTTATTGGCGCAGCAAGTTTAGTAGTATTACAATAATGCCCTACAGGACAAGATTTACAAGCAATCTGTCCAAGTTCATCTTGATAAGTTCCTGCTGCACAAGAAATACAAGTATTTTTGTTGGCTTCATTTTGATAAGTACCCTTTGGACAAGGTTTGCAAATATTTGCATTCTCAGTTATTCCATAAGCCCCTGAAGAATTTGTCCAATAATTGCCAGCACCACAAGATATGCATTTTGCAGTTGTTTCATCCCAAACAGGCATATCAGCAGGACAAGTTGTACAATTTATTCCATCAAAATAAGGTTTATCTGAAGGACAGGAAACACATTTTTGATTTTCAGAATCCCAAATAGGTTTTCTTGGAGTAGCATCAAAACAAGATAAACATTTATCATCTTTCCAAACAGGTTTGTTTACAGGACAGCTTACACAAGCAGAACCGCTCCACATAGGTTGAGTTCCATTAGTATAAGCTGAACAGGTCATACAACTTCCATCAACTGGATTATAAATTGGTTTGGAATTATTTGTAAAAGTTGCGCAAGAAACACAATTACCGGTTGCTGAACTCCATATAGGAGTATTAGAATTGAATTTTGCACAAGATGTACATTCTGTACCAGTCCATGCAGGTTTACTTGGATTAATAAATTCACAAGAAGTGCAAATATTAGCAAAAGAATCATAAGCCGGGTTTCCACTTACAGCTGAACAATCACAAGAAGGATACTTACCTTGAGCTAAAGCAGGACAATACATACAAGCATTTTCACAAGAAGTAGCAACAGGTGCACCTTCAGGCATACCTTTCAAAACAGGATAATTGTTACAAGTAAAGCACCAATCATCATTTGACCAATTACCATCTGTCAATTTATACATTTCCGTAGTAGTTTTTGCAGTAACTTTTTCAGCTTCACGCCAAGTTGTTTTACGAGTTACAGGATCAAAATCTCCACAAACTGCATAATAAGGATCATATCTACACCCAACGGAATTATTATTTTTACTTGATTGCTTATCGTAATAAGAGTTTTGAATTAATCCATATAATTGAGTACCATCTTCTGCCATACGATAATATTGATAACCTACAAAGCCACCTAAACCATAAGAACCAGAAGAATTACCTGTAGCGTATGAATTTATAATATTTCCGGCACGTTGGTCAGCTAAAAATCCTCCAGCTCTACCTCTTCTTGCATAAGAATCGCCTCTAGCGTATGAATTTACAACTTTTCCACCATATTGAATACCAATTAAACCACCAGAATAATAATTTATCGAACTTACATTACCTGTTGCAAATGAACTGGCAATATTTCCATAAACAATTCCGCATAAACCACCATTTTGCTCATAACCTACAACATCACCAGTCGAATAAGCATAATATATACTTGTATTTGGGCTTTGTTGTCCAACAAGGCCGCCAGCGTAGGCAGCAGCACTATTTACCAAACCAGTTGCATAAGAATCTTTTATTACTGCTCCAGCACCTTGGAATAATCCAACTAAACCACCTACATAATAAGAACCAACTATAGAGGCAGAAGAAGAAGAATTTGTTATGCTAACAGCATTAACATTTCCAACAAGTCCGCCTGTATAATACATGCCATAAACTTTACCCATAGAATGACAATTGTCAATTATACCACTATATTGGGCGCCAACAAGCATTCCTGTATTATTTTTACCATTAACTTGTCCTTCCACAGTCAAATTAAGAATTTTTCCGCTTGTATGAACATAGCCAAATAAGCCTTGATATTCTGTATCTTGTCGGTTAATGTACAAATCTGTAATTTTATGACCATTTCCATTAAATACACCCCTGAACAAAGTCCGATTAATAGCATAATCACCAATTGGACTCCAACCTTCAGAACAAGTTTTATTAGCAGCACTTGTATCATCACATTTGTAATCAGCTAAACTTATATCTTTAATAACACAATATCTTCCATTCAGATTATTTCTTACTCTATTCAAAGACATAGAATGCCAAACAGCTATATCTCCAGCCTCACATCCTAAAGGCGTTGCTTCCTTTAACACACAATTATTGTTTTTGAAAATTGTTCCATCTGGACAAGCTTCACATTCTTGTCCATCAAAATATGGAGCCCCTGTAGATAAACAAACACAATTTGGATAAATTCCTTTTGAACCTTCAGGACAGAACATACATTCTTTTTTATATTCATCCCAACTAGAACCACTAGGACAAGCTTCACAAACTCCTGTCAAAGGATTTTTATAAGGTTTTGTTATATCAATAGATTCACAAGACACACAAACATTTCTTTCGCTTACATACACATCATGTTTTTCGTCGTCACAAATACAACCGCTTGAATAATTACCACTTGAATTATCAGGGCAAACCATGCAGGAATTTTTATTGCAAGTATCTTTTGTAAGTTTAGACAAAGGCATATTTAGTAACTGAGGATAATTGCTACAAGTAAAACACCAACTTTCATCAGACCAACCAAAATAAATATATTTTTTCATATTTGCAGCATTTTCACCAATTATTTCTAAATTACTAACAAGCCCCATGGAAAAATCTGATTTAGTATATATTTCTATCTTTTCCAAAATGTCTTTTATAATATTAATTTCACTATCTGCATAAGTTGATTCATTATATATATAACCACAAGACAAATAAGCTGGAGACGTTACTGTATCACCATTTTGATTTATATAAGAAGCTCCCATTTCTATTGCAGGATCTACATTCCAATAACTTTTGTATACATTTCCATAATTATGATAACCAATAAAACCGCCAACATTTTCTTCTCCAACAACAGCTCCAAGAGAATAACAATTATTCACTGTTGCATGGCTAAAACCAATTAATCCACCAACACTTGCTTTGCCATAAACATCACCTGTTGCGTAACTGTCTTTAATATGAACGTAATTTACAGCATGTCCTACTAATCCACCAACTTCATCTCTATTTGAATAAACCAAACCAGTTGCATAAGAATTTTCTATGCTACCGCCAGTTCGACCAACCAGTCCACCTACTTCGTTATCAGAAGCAAAAACTGAACCGGTAGCAAAACTATTTTTTATAATACTTCCATTATCTTGGCGACCAAACAATCCACCAACATATATAACACCATTTACATCACCAGTTACATAAGAAGATTCAACTTTCCCTGGACCATAACCAACTAAACCACCTACAAGAGTATGCCCGTCAATTTTTGCAGAAGAAAATGAATCTTTAATGAGTCCACTACCATGATAACCAGCCAATGCACCTGTGTAATGAGTAGCTTTGAGTGAACCTCCAATGATACGTACATTATCAATTACAGCCTTTGGATCAGTATAAGCTGCAAGTATTGAATTCCAATGAGATCCACCAACAATATTTGGATTTACAATTATTAAATTTTTAACAGTACCATTGAGACGACCAAACAAACCCATAAACCACTGATTTCTACCACTTGCAAGCGCTTTACCAGTATTTTGATAGAAATTCTTAATAATTTTATTGTTACCATCTAATATTCCGCTAAATCTATAATTTTCTATGTTAAGTTTACCGGCATTACCTCTTTCATTTTCTCTATAATAAAAATCATAATAACCTATTGGTTTAAATCCATATCCGAAACAATCATTACATTCTTTTTCACCATTTTTTAAAGGATACATTAAATCAGGAACTTCATATTTATAATTAGTTCCAAAATCTGATAAATCAATATCTTCAACTAAACAATAGCTACCATTTAAAGGATAAGCAGAATCATTCCCTATTTTTGCAAATTCTTGTGCGTTTGAAATTAAGATCAAATTAGGATTTGCCAAATCGCTACAAGTTCCTGCATTTGGATTTTTACAAGAAGATTTATCAGTCTCTCCAGCTTTAAAATTTGTAGTACCTTGAGGACAAAGTGTACATTGTGCTTGCCCTACTTTGTCATTGTAAGAACCAATTGAACAAGGTAAACATTCAGTAGCACCTGGATTAGGAGCATAATAACCTTTTGGACAGGCAATACAAGATAATGCTCCAGTTTTGTCATTATAATACCCAGCACTACACAATTTACATTCCTTATTTCCACTTTTAGAGTCCATATACAAGAAACTTCCTATTGGACAACTTTGACAGAAAGTAGCTCCTTCTTCATTTGTAAATGAATCTTTGCATTCTTTACATTCAGTAGCTCCAGGCAAATCATTGTATGTACCTATAGGACATTTTTTACAAGTTTCAGAAGAAATTGCTCTAAGCTCAGAAGAATATGTGCCGGCAGGACAGTCAATTTGAACCTTTGAACCTTCTTTGTCAACATAATGGCCAGCTGAGCTGTCTATACACTTTATTTGCCCTTCTTTATCGGAGTAAGTTCCTTTTTCACAAACTATTGGTGAAATAAGACCAATTTTATCTCCATCTGCATCAACAGTAATACTTTCAGGACAATAACTTCCCTTAGGACAAATAATTGGAGTAGATAAAGCAGGCTTTGGACAATAATATCCTGCTGGACAAGGTAAACATAAATTTTCTGAAATATTAGCATAAGTTCCTGCCTTACAAGTTTTTTGACAAGATGCTTCATTTTCATCAAATACATTACCTTCATTTATAGCTAAATCTTTAGGACAAATACATTTTACAGTAGTTTTATCCGATGAATCATAATTTTTGTTGTATATTTTAGGAAAAGTACAGCAGGTATCAATTGTAATAACCTGCTCCCCACCCAGCAAAGTAGCTGTCTTTTGAACAATTATAGAACCTGTTGAATTAGAATTTGGACAAGCATACTTTTCTTCAGGTCCAATATATACATTTGCAGGTAAATCATTTTTATTATCAGGAACTATATCTTCCGGTACAGATACAAGACAATCTTTTCCAGTACAACTTATATCAGGGCTATAACAATATTGTGCTTTACATTCTTCTCCATCAGGAGTTTTTTCCCCTTGAGAATAAACTTTAGATTTTTCATAATCAGAAAAAATTGCATCTGCACCTTGAGCACCATCTGCAAACAAGGCATATTCTTCTTTTAAAGTTGTATTTACTCCGCCTTTATTTGTATCAATATACAACGTAATAATAGCGCAAGCTTTGCCAGAGCCACCTGATACATCGCAAGTAGCATTTATATGCTTTGCCAAAAGGTTAACACCATTGTCTAATTTTATTTTTCTTGCATCTGATACACTTTCACCTGCAACTTTAATAGTTTTATCTGAAATTTCTATGCTTTCCATATTCTTCTTAGTTGATTTAAAAGTATTTACCAAAGATTCCGTCAATGAATCTTGGTCGTATATCTTAGCAGTTATTCCAAGACCAGTTTCATTTGATTTTGCCTGTGCCTTAGCCCAGGATTTTAAAGCAGCATCAGATTGATTCATTTTAGTTAAAGCTATTTTATAATCACTATCAGAAAATTTATTTAAACTTAAAACAGTAATTACCAAAATTCCAATAATACCAAGTGCAGTTAATACCTCTGACATTGAGAAACCAAAAGAAAAACGCTTACTATACATATATGAATACTCCAATAAAATAAATTAACAATTAATTATCATGAATTTTACAAATACATAGACCCAAAAATCAAATTCTTAACAAAGTTTTTAAGTGCTAATTTTGCGAAATTTAAACCTATTTACTATAAAATATTTACATAAATTAATATTTTTTTACAAAAATACACAAAAAAATGCCATTCAAAAGAATGGCATTTTCTACAAAATGATTTAAAAATTAGTGACAACAACTGCAACTAGTACAAGAAATTTCTAAAGCTTTTTGTGCTTCTTCAATTCTAACTTTAATTCTACCGTCTACAGCAATGCCTTCTCCAGTTTTTTCACTAATTAACAAAGGATTAATATCTAATTCATCAATAAACTTAAAATCATTTACAAGTTGAGACAAACGTAATAACGTTTCTTCAATTTGTTCCATTTGTGCAGGAGTAGTACCCCTTGCCCCTTGCAACAATTTATAAGCTTTTACGGATTTAACCATAGCCTTAGCATCAAGATCAGTTAAAGGAGCAATTCTAAAAGTTACATCTTTTAATGCTTCAACAAATACTCCACCTAATCCAAACATCATCATTGGGCCATATTGAGGATCAGTTGCTATACCGCAAACCATTTCTCTATTACCTTTTACCATTTCTTGAATAATTACACCTTCAAGCCCTTCTAAAAGGCCTTTTTCAGTTAATTTAGCAATAAGATCTTTGTATTCTGCCCTAAGTTGTTCTTCTGACTGAATATTAACTCTAACACCACCAACATCGGTTTTATGAGAAGTAGTTTTTGAAGTCATTTTCATAACTACAGGGTAACCTATAGAATTTCCTAAATTAACAACTTCTTCTTCATTTGTAGCTAACCCGTATTTACAAGCTCTAATTCCGTAAGCTTGAAGCACATCAATGGATTCAAGAGTTGTTAATTGGGCTCTGCCTTCAGCTATTGAAGCCTTAATAATTTGTTTAACTTTTTCTCTGTCAACATCATAACAAGGAATTTTACCTTCCGGCTGTTCCATCCAAATTCTTTGTTGATTTAACCTGTTAAAACCATCTGCAGCTTCTTCTGCGTACATAAAGAATGGCATATTCACGTCCATATCAGAAAGTTTGGAGAAAAATTCATTTTTGGTCATAAAAACACCTACAACAGGCTTTTGTGGATATTTAGCTTTAATTTCCATTACAGCTTTTGCAACATCAATATCTTTTAAGCCTAAAAATGGAAGATAAATAACCATAATCATATCTACATTTTCGTCTGCAATAACTGTTTCAAGCGTTTGTTTGTAGTGTTCAATTGGAGCAGAAGCTATCATGTCTACAGGATTTTTCACTGAAGCAGCAGAGGGAAGAAAACTTCTTAATTTTTCTTTTGTTGCATCTGAAATTTTTGCCATTTGCATTCCATACTCACAAACAGCATCAGTTGCCATAATTCCTGGTCCACCAGAATTAGTTATAATTGCAACTCTATCACCTTTAGGAATAGGACAATTTGCAAAAACTTTTGCAGTAGCAAATAAATTTTTCAAAGAATATTCTCTTATTACACCAGATTGTTGAAGTAAAGCATTTGCAGCCTTATCGGCTCCTGCAAGCGAACCTGTATGAGAAGAAGCTGCAGAAGCTCCAGCAGCACTACGTCCTGCCTTTAAAGCAAGAATAGGTTTTTTCTTCGAAATTCTTGAAGCTAATTTTCTAAAATTAGCTGGATTTTGAATAGATTCCATATACAAAAGCATTTGTTCTACATCATTGTCATTTTCCCAATATTCAAGAGCTGTTTCGGCATTTACATCTGCTTGGTTTCCAATTGAAATAAATTGAGCAAACCCAAGATTTAAGTCTTTTAATATATTTAAAATACCTCCACCTAAAGCTCCTGATTGAGACACAAAACCTATATGTCCACGCTCAGGAAGACTTTCAGCAAAACATCCATCCATTCGAATTGAAGGATCTGTATTTACTACACCTAAACAATTAGGTCCAACACATCTCATACCATATTCACGAACTTTTGCAAGAAGTTGTTTCTCAGCTTCAGCACCTTCTGCACCAGTTTCTTTAAAGCCTGCTGTAATTATACACAAGCCTTTTATACCTTTTTGGTTACATTGATCAATAGTATCAAGTACAAATTTTGCATTTACAACTATAATGGCTAAATCAACTTCTCCTGGAATTTCCAAAACTGAAGTATAAGCCTGTAATCCTTCAATAATTCCACCTTTAGGATTTACTGGATAAATTTTACCATTAAATTTATATTCTTGTAATCTTTTCATAATGTCTGAACCAATTGTGTGATCTTTGGTAGAAGCACCTACAACAGCAATGGCTCTTGGTTTCATAATAGCATCTAAATCTTTGCTCATTTTTGTTCCTCTTTTCTATATAAACAAAAAGTCCGAACACACACGACGGACTTAACTGTAACCTTCATTCAAATATTTTCTAACCCGAAAAATTGCACCTAAAGATTCTGCTAATTTTTGACATTCAGAAATATTTATATTAATTTCCCTAAAACCTTCAACAACAGTAGCATATGTTGTTATATTATTTTCCACTGCAGACTTAATAAAATCTTTCATTCCATCAAATGCAATTTGTGCATCAAAAGAACATCTTGTAATTTCTTTATATTGTTTTGCATTATCAGCGTTAAGACTGACAGAAAATATATCAACTATTTCTCTTAATTCAGGTATAACATTTCTTTTATGTATAAGATTAGCATGTCCATTGGTATTGACTCTGATTTTAACGTTAGAATAGTTTTCTTTAATATATTTAGCAATTATTTTTAAATTTTTAAGCTCTATCATTGGCTCGCCATATCCGCAAAAAACTATTTCTGTTCCAATTTTATCTGCGTAAAACTTTATTTGCTCAATAACTTCATTAGAATTAGCACTTTTGTTTTTAAGTTTCATATCAACACCTTCTACAGTAGGAGTTATATCTCTTATGCAAAAAACACAATTACATGTACACAAATTAGTCAAATTTATATACATTTTAGAATTTACAAAATACACTAAATTTTGTTTTTCTTTTATTTGCGCCATTTTTAAAGTTATTGTTATCATTAAAACAATATAATTTTCGCACAAACATAATTTAAAATTCAAGTAGTATTGGTTTTAAAAATAAAATATTTAACAAAATATGAAAGGTATGATATACTGATACGAGAGAGAATTATTAGGGTTTTCAGCCACATGTCAGATTTAGGATCCCAAGAAGTACTTGATTTAGTTAATGAGTATATTTCTTGTAAAAATGAAAAACGAAAACAAATTTTAAAGCAAAAAATTGCAGCTCAATGTTTACCTTCGGTGAAAAAATTAGCAAGAAGTCTTGCCAGACGTAATACTGACCCAATTGAAGATCTTATTCAAGTGGGTTGCGTTGGTTTACTCAAGGCAATTGAACATTATAGTACTAAACACAAAACTAATTTCAAAACCTATGCAAATTACTATATAACAGGAGAAATTAGACATTATTTAAGAGATAAAGTTGCCATGGTAAGAGCTCCTAGAGAATTACAAGAATTAGCTTTTAGAATTAGCCAAATTATAAATCAGTTGACTATAGAATTAGAAAGACCTCCAACAGATTTAGAAATTTCCGAAAGATTGTCATTGCCCGTTTCAAAAGTAAGCGAAGTTGTTCAAGTTGAAAGAAGAAAATCTCATGTTTCTCTTGATAATAATTTGACTTTCTTCAGCAATGATTGTTTTCTTTCTGACATGTTAGTAGATGACAAATACCAAGACAATCTTGCTCAAAAAGAAGAGAAAGTAATGCTTCTTGAGGCCATAGAAATGCTTCCTCAAAAATATAAAGATGTAATAAGAATGAGCTTTTTTCAAGATATGAACCAAAAACAAATTTCTGAAGAAATTGGTGTATCTCAGATGCAAGTGAGCAGAAGAATTAAAAAAGCAATTGATGAACTTGCTTCTATTCTAACTCAGCAATGGGGTTAAAATGCCAAATTTAGCAACAATTGCATATGGAGAAAACCAAATGTTTACATACTACATTTACTTTTTGGTACTAATTTTAGGTTTAGTTATTGGAAGTTTTTTAAACGTTGTAGGCTTAAGGTTTCTTACAGGAGAAAGTATTATTTTTCCTCCCTCAAAATGCCCTAAATGTAAAACAAAATTAAAATGGTACGACAATATACCAGTTTTAGCTTACATTTTTTTGAAAGGAAAATGCAGATATTGCAAAGAACCAATTAGTATTCAATATCCGGTAGTAGAAATAATCACAGCCCTAGTTTTTTTGATAATTTACTTAAAATTTGGGTTTACTATAGCAACGTTGTTGCTTTGGATTTTAGCAAGTTTTTGTGTAGTTATGTGTATAACTGATTTTAAGGAACAAATAATTTTCGATGTTACATCAATTCCTATGATTCCTTTAGGACTTATTTTTTCATTTTTTAATATTGGAAATTTTTCTTCACATAATGTTCAACTTTTTCAAACAAATATATATTTCCCAGATATATTTTTATCTTCTTTAATAGGCATAATACTAGCTTTTTTATTTTTTGAAATGATTTCATTAATTTCCAAAATTCTTATAAAACACAGAGCTTTTGGAGAAGGAGATACCATTATTGCAATGATATTTGCAGCTTGGCTTGGCTGGAAGGCTGTTTTGATAACTATATGTTTAGGTTTTTTAATTCAAACAGTACTTACTTTTCCCTTTATGATACTAAAACTCTTCAGAAAAAAAGATTTGATTGCCTGTGTATCTTTTGTAATGCTTGTTTTAGCTGCAATGATACCTTTATTCCTTAATCAATTCGAATTTTTCTATACATCACTAGGAAATATTATTTTGATAGTAAGTACTTTGGGAACAGCAACAATAAGCGCTTTTGTATTTTTAAAAAGAATACAAAAACTTCAGGCATTTACTTTATTACCATTTGGCCCAGCTTTAATTATTTCAGGTTTTATCGTAATGTTTTTTAAGGATTTAATTATTCAATTCATTGGCTTATAAAGAGTATTTTCTTTCAATATTTTTCATAAATAAATCATATTTTTCTTTTGGTAAAATATAATAACTTCCAACACCATTCTTTCTAGATCTTGAGAGAGAACTTTGTTGTTCAAAGCCAATTTTTTCATAAAATGTATCATTTGTCGATAAAAGCCTTATTTTTTCAAAACCATTATTTTTCGCAAGTTTTACAGCACCATATACAGCTAATTCTCCAGCTCCTTTAATTAAAGGTAATTGTTTAGTTTCGAGAATTTTTGGAGAAGATTGAATATAATATATTTCAAATATTTCTTTATCTTGTATTTGAGGGTTAGTTAGTTCAATAATTGAAGTTAATCTTGAATACAAATTTTTACCTTTCTCTTGCAATTCAGTAATAAAATGTCTTTTGTAAGGTCTAGGAGTTTGAAAATTGTATACAATAGAATCAGCGTAATTGTTGAATCCTTTGGGAGCACGCCAATTTTCACAAACTTTATACATTGTTTCACAATCATTTTTATTAGAATAAACTAATCTTGAAAATTTTGCATTTACCAAATGATAGAAACCATCATTTGAATATTGTTTAAGCTTTATTCTGAAAACAGGTGTCGCACCAAAATTTATCATTCTATTCATTTTATTTATTTTCTCTTTTCAGCAAATCAGATATCGTTTTTAACATAGCAGTATGAAACTTTGCTTTGTACTTTCTTGCATTATCACAATACTTTATAAACAAATTAGGTTCGCAAAGTGCAGTAATAAAAAATAAATTTTCGTATGCTTCTTTCTCAAAATTTGTTTTTTTATTGCCAACAATTTGTTTGTAATAATTTTCCAGAAAATCTTTTTTGTATCCATTTATAAATTTTTTTCGACCACGAAAAGAAAATAAAGATACTTTTGTTATAGCCATATTTCACCTGTTTTTTATTTTGACTATATAAAATACAAACAAAAAATAATTTTACACCAAAACCAATGTAATCAAAAAAATTACACTTCAAATTACAATAATATTCTTTACAACTAAAACAATAATTCAAAATTTAATATCAAATTTTGAATGTAATTAATCACTTTCTTCTACAACAGTAGCAATTAATTCCCCATAACTATTAAAACGACCTGTAGTTTCCTCAACAATATATCTCAAGTTTGGTTTACCTTCTATAGCTTTTTTTGCACATTCCAATGCTTCATCTAAATCAGCAAATTCATCTATCATAGTTTTGGTTAAATTTGAATGATCCTTTTCTGTATAAACTTGAAACATAATGCCTCCAAATAATTTTTTCAACAATCCAATTATACAACAAATTTTATTTTGCAACATTTTAGTTCAAAAACAATTTCAGAATTATATTTGAACAAAATTAACTGCTAAAAAGAATTCAAAACATAAATCCCATAATTTAAATAAAGTGCAAAAGTTACCCACAAAAAATAAGGAATAAGCAAATAAGCAGCAGTTTTGGAAAAACGATAAAAAGTAATTATTGTAAAAAACAAAAAAACCCACAATAAACAAATAATAATAAAAGCCAATTGAATATTTTTGTTGCTAAAGAAAACTGGACTCCAAATAATATTTAAAGCAAGTTGAAAAATAAAAAAAGATAAGGGTAATACTTTTTCTTTTGAAAAGCCTGTTTTTGCAAAATAGAAAAAAGAAACTGTTATAGATAAATACAAAAAAATCCAAGTTGGCAAAAATAACCAATCTGGAGGAGTAAAAGGTGGTTTTATTAATGAATCATACCAAAGCAAATTTTGCATAATAAAATTGTAAATTAGCAAAACTTTTTTTCCATTCCCCAACAAGAAACATTTTAAAATTAATTATTTTCCAATAGCATACTTAAATCCAAACATAAGAGCGACACCATTACGTCCCCCATTTCTTATCATAGTTTGGAAAAATCCATGAAATCTATCGCCCCAAGTTTTTTGAACACCCACACCATATTCAACATAAGGTTTAACAGATAATTGAGGTAGAGAAACATCATTTGCATAAAAATTAGTTTTATCCATAATATTCCAAACCATATTTGCGCTGAGGTATGGACGCCATCCATTTTTCAAGTTACCAATAAATTTTACTCCTGGAACAATTTGAATTGCATGTAAAGGATCTGAATCTATTCTAACTCCCGCAGAATTTGTATAATCAAGAGTATTTACAAAAGAATAAGACATTAAATAAGTAGGTTGAATTATAAAAGAACCATTAAATAATTCAAAATTATAGCCAGTTTTAGAAGCTAACCCTGTAGTCAGCATAGTAAATTCATCTTTGCCAAAAGAAGTGAAAGCATCCCCTGCATTTGCTCCTACAGTTGCAGTTAAAGCAGAAAAGAAATTACCTTTATACAAAGTACCAGTTAAACCAACAGAACCTCCATTTTGATTCATTCTAATTCCATTATATGTTTGAGTACTACCATTATACCCTGCATAAGCACTCATAACACCATAAAATCCTTTACCTAAATCTAAAGTACTTGAATCAAATCCAATTATACCTCCATACATTATATTGGAAACTTTAGGCCCATTATCTAAACTAACATTTTCAAATGTAGTGTAAGGCCTAAACCAAACACCTGAACCTTGTTGAAAATTTTCTTCAGATGGTATTGCATATAATTCGTTAGAAGCGTATTTATTACTAAGTAAATAAACTCTTCTTTCATCAGATGTAAGGGCTGAATATCTATCTGCATTATAAAATGCTTCGTTCATAGTTTGTAATTGAGACAAATAAGCCATTTGCGTAGCAGCAGAAGAAGCAAAAATTGCTGGATTATAATCCTCAAAAGAAGAACCATCTTCAGTAGAACCTCTTAAAATTGTGTAATATGCACCATTTTCATCAGTATTATATTTTAAATTATATTTAAAAATTGGAGAAGTAATATTCTCTGGAATATTGGAAACAACCCTATCTTTTAATTCTTTATCAACAAATTGAAATACCATTTTATGTTGCTTTGCTTCATTTAAAAAGGTAATATTATTAACATTAATAATACCATTTGAAGAAGTTGTATTAGGGGAAGTAATACTCCCCATGGTATTGTTGCTAAAATCAACATCTACATTGGCAATATTAATAACTCCTCCATTAAGTGCAAATGCATCCAAATTGACTGGCTTTGCACCTAAATTTAGAATATTTAAAGTTCCTCCATTCATAGTCAAAGAATTAGTATTTAAATATTCTCCTAAAGTAAAAGTAGAAGTTATATTATCATGGGAGATATCCGCATTTTTTATTTGATTATTGAAAACATATTTACTTGAAAAATCTCCATCCAAGTTTAGTTTGTATCCTTTGGCGCCATCAATTGAATCATTAAAAATAATTTTAGAATTATTTTTAGCACTAAGAGAAATAACTGCAGAAGAAGAATCAACATAAATTGCATTATTATCCTCTATACCAGAAGAAATTGTTTTGTTGCCACTAAAAATACTTTCGTAATTATCAGCTTCTATTGAAAGATTTTCTTTTGTGTAAATTGCTCCCCCGAGAGCTTTTGCATTTTCAGAAATTGCTTGGTTATTTACAAAACTTGCATTGTAAATTTTGTTTATATTTCCCTCATTTGCAATTGCTCCTCCCATAGCATCACCTTCTAGCGAAGAAGCGGTATTGTTTATGAAAGAAGAATTGATATTTTTTAGCATTCCAGAATTATAAATTGCTCCGCCAGAAGCATTGAAATTAGAATGAACAAAATTATTGCTAAAAAGTCCAGTTATATTCTCAATTGAACCTGAGCCTAAATTCAATATAGCACCGCCTGAGGCTATACCATTTTCAGCTACAGCGCTGTTTGAATAAAATTCACCATCAATATTGAAAATTTGCCCATCATTAAATAAAGCACCACCATAAGCAACAATGCCTGAAGAACTAACATTGTTTGCGTAAAAATCTGCCTCAATATTTCTGTTAATTATACCAGAATTGTAAATTGCGCCGCCTGCAGCATTACCTGAACTCATGGCAGTATTTTCAACAAACAAACCATTAATTCCACCAATTTCTGCTGTAGAAATATTGTATATAGCACCACCTTTGGCATTATTTAAATTTGCTTGAACTTTGTTTTGAGAGAATTGTCCATTTATATTACCAATACTACCTTTATTGCTTATTGCACCTCCATAAGCATTAGTTTCTTGAGCAATTGAACTATTATTTATAAAATCTGCAGATATATTTGAATCAATTAAAGATTCATTATAAATTGCTCCACCTGAAGCCTCATTTAAAGCATTTGCATTGTTGTTGTAAAATGTAGCTATTATTTCGTTATGTATAGTGCCTGCATTATTTATAGCACCTCCATAGGCTTGTTCATTTAAAGCTGATGCAATATTACCATTAAAATCTCCAGTTATTAAACCAAATATCTCTGAATTATTGTAAATTGCTCCACCATATACATTGTTTGTAGCCATGGCTTTGTTATCAGTAAAATTCGCAGAAATACCATCCAAAATTTTTGAGGAATTATATATAGCTCCTCCATAAGCAATAGAATTATTAGCAATTGCTTCATTTTTAATAAAAGCACTATTTTTAATTGAATTAATTGAGCCGCTATTATATATTGCTCCGCCTCTAGCAGTATTATTTGCAGAAACAGAATTTGAATCAAATACTGCAGTTATATCATCAATTGAACCAGATGATAAATTGTTAATAGCACCACCAAAAGCATAATTTTCAGATGCAATTGCTTTGTTTGCCAAAAATGTACCAGATATTCCACCTGTAACTAATCCATTATTATAAAAAGCACCACCTTGAGCATTAGATAAGGAATTAACTTCATTAGAATTAAAATCGGCCAAAACTCCATCTTTTATAGAACCTGAATTAAAAATAGCCCCACCATACGCAGAATTTCCGTCTGCAGTTACTGAATTATTTTCAAAATTTCCATATATTGAACCTAAAATATCTTTAGAATTAAAAATAGCTCCGCCTCTTGCATTGTTACCAGAAACCAAAACAGAGTTTCCAATAAATTGACCGGAAACATCATCTGAAATAGTTCCATTATTATAGACAGCTCCGCCGTATGTATTATTTGTTCCTTTTGCAGTATTTTCAGAGAAATTAGCGCTAATTTTATTTATTAAAGCTTCATTAGATATAGCTCCGCCATATGCAGCAGAATTATTCGAAATAGCACTATTTCTTTCAAAATTTCCTTGAACAAAAGAACTAATTTCCTTTGTATTAGATACTGCCCCCCCATTGGCTTTATCTTGAGCAATTACTGCATTATCTTGAAAAATTCCATCAATTTCTTGCACAGTCCCATTATTAGCAATAGCTCCGCCTTGTGCAGTTGAATTAGAAGATTGAGCTTTATTTTGAGAAAAATTAGAATAAATTTTATTTATTTTATTGGAATTATATATAGCTCCACCTTGTGATTTTCCTGTATTAATAGCCAAATTGGAATAAAATTCTGATTTTATAATATCAATTTCAGCTGCATCAGTTTCATTAAAAATTGCTCCACCATAAGAAAATTTATTACCCGCAAAAGTTTCAGTTTTATTTTCTGAAAATAATGCTTCTATATTGTCTATTTTACCTCTGTTAAAAATTGCGCCACCATATGCATTTCCAGAAACAGATTCTGCAGTATTTTGATTATAAATTCCCTTTATATCAGTAATTTCATTAATATTAGCGATAGCTCCGCCAACAGCAGAACTTTTTTCAGCTAAAGAATGATTCGTGAAAAATTCTCCGTTAATTTTTACAATCTCGCCATCATTATACAAAGCTCCACCAAATGAAGCAGAATTTGTAGATTGGGCAATGTTTGTGTAAAAATTTGCATCAATTGTATCTATGTAATTAGAATTTGATATAGCTCCGCCATAAGAAGTATTTAAATTTGTAGTGGAATTTTCTACAAAATTTGCATTGAAAATTTTATTTATTGTGCCGGTATTATAAATTGCTCCGCCATATACGGGATTATAATTATTTGAACCCTCTACGGCATTTTTATAAAAATTACCCTCTATATCAATTATATTACCGCTATTGCTAATTGCCCCCCCGTGAACATTTACATTTGATAAAGCTTTATTTTCAATAAAATTGGAATTAATTTTATTTATTAATGCAGTATTATATATAGCTCCACCAGCTGCCAGACCTGTGTTAGAAACAGTGTTTCCAACAAAAGTGGCATTAATTTCTTCAATAGATGCATTTGCTGTATCATTAAAAATAGCCCCGCCATAGGCACCTCTTGTAGAATCATAAGTAACAGCGCTGTTATTTCCAAAATAGCCTGATATAGAATCTATTGTAGCTCTATTAAAAATGGCACCACCATATGCATTTCCATTATTTGTAGATGTTAAATTATTTATAAAATTAGAATTAATAGAACCTATATGTCCTATATAACCGTCATTATCTATATTAACAAGAGCCCCGCCTACAGAAGCTCCATTTTGAGATTCAGACGAATTCCCAACAAAATCTGCAACTATAGAATTGACTCTCCCTCCCGCATTAAAAATAGCTCCGCCGTAACCATTTGAATTTACAGAAATTGCTGTGTTTCCCATGAAACTACCTTGAATCGTATTTATAATTCCTGTATTTGAATTAATAGCTTCGTTGTATATAGCTCCGCCATAAGCAAAAGAGTTTTCTGAAAACACATTATTACTTAAAAACTGCCCGTTAATTTCTCCAGATATTGTTCCTCTATTGTAAAGAGCACCTCCTGAAGCTAAAGTTTTATCTGTACCTTCAGTTGAAACATTATTATTGATAAAATCACCGGTAATATTAGAATATATTAGACCTGTATTGTATAAACCTGCACCATTTGCATTAGCAGAAGTAGCTTCAGCAGATAAATTTACAAAATCTGCGTTTATTGTATTAGATATTGTACCGTTTTGCGTATTTGCAATTCCAGCTCCGTAAGCTCTTCCCGATTCTAAGGGGGCGTAAGAATCATGAAATATAACATCAGATATTTTAGAAGTATCTGTCAAATTAGTTGAATTTAAAACCCTGGTACCTTGCGTAGCATCAGGGTTAATTATAACGTTATATTTATTTTCTTGAACGGATATGCTTGGAATAATATAAGTATCTGAAGAAGGAGTGGAAACTTCCTGCCAAACATAATTTCCATCAGCATCAACTGTTGTATCAAAAAACAATTCAGTTTTATTTAAGTTATATTTCTCAATATTTCCAGTTGCGCTTTCTTCAAGAGTATATCTTGGAACATCAGCCAAAACAGGAGAACAAACAGCTAAAGCAGCCAGTATGGAAATACCCAATTCGTAATTAAAATCTTTAAAAGGCAGACTTAATTTTTCTTTGCTTATTTTCCGCCTACTCTTCTTATTCTTACTCATACTTCAATTCCAAGAAAAAATGAAATATACCAATAAAAATGATGGCATATTTATTTTAAAATTGCAACTTATTAACAAAAGAATAATTTAGATGTTGGATTATTTAAAAAATAAAGCACAGCAAAGAAAAATCCTTTGCTATGCTTTTAAAATTATTTGTTATAAGAATACAATGATTCAGTAAATATAGCCCTTACAACCTCTTTATCAGCTTCAATTGGCGCAATAGCAAGCAATGAAGCTAAAGAAGGAGTTTCAAAAGCAAGATTTACAAGTTTATTTATATCAGATTCAGAAAATCCCTCATCTGAAAGTTTTTGGGAAATTCCAACAGATTGCAGCCATTCTTCCAGCTTTTTAGCTACATGATCAGCTTCATCGGGGGTACCTTTTAAATCAGGAACTATAGCTTCTAAAATTGAAGCCAAAGTATTACCTTTTGCAGAATATACATATTTTACTACTGCAGGTAACAACATAGCCAAACCTAATCCATGAGAAAGTTTAGGCTTTACTCCACTTAATGGATGCTCCAAAGCGTGGGTAAAATGCAACAAACCATTATCAAAACTTACACCTCCTAATATTGAAGCATACAAAAGAAAATACCTTGCTTCTAAATTTTCCGGATCTTTATTAATTATTGGAAGATATTTAGCTACTAAAGTTATACATTCTTTTGCAAGAGATATTGATAAAGGAGAAGCAACTTTTGTGGTTGCAGCTTCAATAGAATGATTAACTGCATCAACTGAAACATAAATAGTTTGTTCTTTTGAAAGATTTTTCATTAAAACTGGATCATCAATAGCATATGAAGGATATATACAATCATAAGCAATTGCAGGTTTATATTCAGTTTCAGGAATAGTTACTACTGCAAATCTATTTGTTTCTGTTCCAGTACCATGAGTTAAGTTTATTGCAATAATTGGTAATGCTTTTTGAGGAGCAAATTTAAATTCGTAAACATCTCTAGCTGTTACACCTTCGTTCGCAAGTAGAATTGCTACACTTTTTGCCGCATCTATAGGAGAACCGCCACCTATTCCCATTACAGCTTGGGCGCCAAATTCCTTACCTTGTTTGGTTGCAGCATCTACAGCATCTACTGTTGGATTAGGGGTAACTTCTGCATAATTTGTATATTCAATATTATTGTTTTTTAAAGCTTTTTCAATAACTTCCCAAGCACCTGAACTTTTGTATGCATTTTTTCCTGATACAACAATAATTTTAGTTATACCTTTAGATTTCATATCTTTTGCTATATCTTCAATCTTGTAAATTGCACCTGCGCCAAAATATACATTTGGCTTTACTCTTAATTCAACAACTTGATTAACATCTACATCTTTTATCCACATTTTTTCTCTCCTTATCAAACTGAGACATCTGATTATACAATATTTTTTTTCAAATAAGCAATTCTCATATTTACTACAAAATAATTTTTTTCAGGAGTAAAATTTTAAACGTTAGAGAGATCAAGAATTAAAATAAAACATGCGAAAAAATTATTTACTTCCATTTTTCTTAGTAATTATAGGAACGATTCTTTATTTTATGGCAAATATTCAAAGAGTTGCAGTTCCAGGAGCAATTTTTGATGTCTTGCAAATTGCTTTAAAAACAAATCCTGCAAGTATAACTGCTTTGGGTGCATCTTTTATGTATATTTATGCCATTAGTCAATTAATAATAGGTATTTTAATTTCAAGATATGGAGGATTTAGAGTAATTACAGTTGGCTCAGTTATATTTGCAATTGGAAGTCTTTTGTTTCCTTTTTCAAAATCACTTTGGCTTTTGTATATTAGTAGAGGATTAATTGGGTTAGGTTCAGCAACTTTTTATCTTGGAATGATACAAGAAACAAAAAAAATAGTTCACAAAAACAATTTTGGGGTAGTTTTGTCTTTGATACTTTTAATAGGTTATCTTGGAGGTATAATTGCAAATGCTCCTTTAGTTTTGTGTGTAAACCAAATTGGGTGGAGACAAACCTTTTTTTGTATAGGAATAATAACTTTAATTCTTACATTTGCCTTTGTTCTTATCAAAACATTTGTTCCAAAACAATCTATTGATAAAAGTGTACATTTTAATTTTGAACTCTACAAAAATGTCTTAAAAAACAAAAACAATTTAAATCTGTACACATTTGCTTGCTTAAACTATGGTTTATATTATGTTTTACAAACTGTTATAGGTAAAAAATTTTTGGAAGACTTTTGTTTATTTCAAACATTAACTGCAGCTATTATACTCTCTGTAATGGGAGGTCTGTACGCAATAGCTGGACCAATTATGGCTACTATAAGTAAAGCTATCTTAAATCGCAGAACAATTTTTCTAAAAATTTCAGCCACAAATACCTCTTTTTCAGCTATATTTATACTAATTTGCCTTGCTTTTAATTTCCGAACACCAATTATAGCAATTTTATTTTGCCTAATGGCTTTTTTTGCTTGTCTTTCGCCTTTACTTGTTCCTTTATTACACGATTTAAATGGGCAAAGAGAATCTAGTACAGCTATAAGCACTATGACAAGTGGATTTTACTTGATAGTAGCAATTTTAGGAAATGTCACAGGATATATTTTGAATGCATTTAGTTCTGCATCAGTTTTAACAAATCCTGTAATTTACTCAAATCAAGCTTATATAGTAATTTTTACTGTAATATTTTGTTTGTCTTTAATTTCGTTATTTTGCGCATTTAAAATTCAAGAAAGTAAAAAAACTATTCGTTTTCTACAAATGCGTAAATACATCGAAGACAAACATGATGAACATTGGCACGACAAATACGAACACGATATATATTCAAATGTATAAATTAAATGTTGAGTTTTTCTATTACTTTTTCTGCAACTAAAATAGCTGAAGCAGGATTTTGCCCAGTAATAATATTACCATCTATTTCTACGTGCTCAGCCCAAGGTTTTTTAGCAATAAAATTTGCCCCTAATTCTCGAATTTTTGTTTCCAAAGAAAAAGGAAGTAAATCTGAGTATTTCACTATTTTTTCCTCATCATCTGTAAAACAAGTAACTTTCTTATTCTTTAGTATAGAAGTATTCCACTTATCTTGTGCAAGCAACAAACCTGCAGGTCCATGACATACTGCACTAATAATCTTTTCCGTGTTATAGAAATACTCAATAACTTTTGCCAAAAATTTATCATTTGCAAGATCATACATAGGTCCATGTCCTCCTGGCAAAAATATTGCATCAAAATTCTCATAATTTATTTCAGATAATTTCTGAGTATTTCGAAGAATTTTAATACACTCATCCCATTCCATAGGATTAGAACAAGACATACTATTTTCATCTACAGGCGCAAGTCCTCCATTAGGACTTGCAACACTAATTTCACAAAAATTTCCTTTAAAAATCAAATAAGGAACAGCAAATTCTTCAAGCCACACACCATTGCTAAAAATTTTTCCATCAGGCGAATTATCTACATTCGTAGTTACAACAAGAATTTTTTTACTCATATGTCCTCCAAAACTAATACTTAAATTTAAAACAAATAAAATAAAAAAACATCATCATATTGATTAAAATCAAACGTTGTTGTGCTATAATCATAACGTTATGAATGAAATAGAATTTTTACATAAAGATATCAGTTGCAATAAAAATATAGTTGTAAAAATAAAAAATGCAACAGTCTATATTGATGAACGTGAAATATTGCACAATATTAATTGGGAAGTAGAAAAAGGTGACAAATATTTTATTCTTGGAGCCAATGGAGCGGGGAAAACTACTTTGGTAAAAACTATGTTAGGCTACATTTGGCCTTTTTATGGAGCTACGGTAGAAATACTAGGTCAACGCTTTGGAAATGTAAATTTAAATGAATTAAGAAAAAAAATTGCTTGGGTCAGCCCTTTTATTCAACAACATTTAGCGAGAGAATTAACTGGGATAAGAATGGTTTTATCAGGTCCAGATGGATATTTAGGATTTTACAGAAATGCAAATGAAAGAGAATTAGAAGAAGCCAAAAATCTTTTAAAAATGCTCAACGCATCTCATTTAGAAAACAAAAGTATCTTGGGAATGTCTTCTGGAGAACAAATGAAAATACTTATAGCAAGAGCTCTTTTAACAAAACCTGAACTTATGATTCTTGATGAACCAAATGTTTATCTTGATATAGCAGAAAGAGAATTTTTGCTAAACACAATTAATCAATTGGCACAAAATCATCCAGAATTAACAATAATATTTATTTCTCAAAGAATTGAAGATATTTTGCCAATTTTCAACAAAGGAATGATTCTAAATTCAGGCAAAATAGATATTACTGGGACAAGAGAAGAAGTTTTAACAAAAGAAAATTTAAAAAAAGCTTTTGGAGTTGATATAAAACTTATATCAGGAAACAAAGGAAGACTTTGGGCAGTAATTGAATAAAAAATTGCTTAATTTAATTTTTGTTAGGTACTTTAAGTAAGAAAGCAAAAGGAATCAAAATAAAAGCAATCAAAGCAAATATTTTAAACACATCAACAAAAGCCATTAATTTAGCTTGAACCAAAAGTTGTTTATACAAAACAGCATTAGCTTTAATAACAGCAATTGTATTCGACAAAGAAGAAAAACTATCAACCAAAGACTGAAATTTATGCTGGAAAATAAGATTAAAATTAGACAAATTTCCAACCAAATAAGTTTGATGCGCTTGAGAAAATCTAGAAACAAAAGTTGAAGAAATAGAAATGACAACAGCAGTCATAACACATTTGCAAAGACTATGTAATCCTGCACCATTTGCAAGTTCTGATTTTGGTAAAGTTCCTAAAACCAAAGCAGATATAGGAATAAAGACAAGAATTACTCCAATACCCATTAAAATATTAGGTAATATAAAAAATTTAAAAGAAAGCATCAAATTTAAATTAGCATACATAAAAGTTGAAACACCAAGAAAAAAGAACCCCAAAGCAATTAAAATTCTATTATCCAAAAACTCAACCATAGTGCCAATAACAGCCAAAACAACTATACAAGAAAGCACTCTTGGAGCTAAAGATAAGCCACTCAAAACAGCATTATAGCCCATTAAGCTCTGCAAAAACATAGGAAGAAGTAAAATAGTAACATATATAATTACATTTACAGAAGAACCTAAGATTGTTCCAACAAAAAAATTTTTATCTTTAAAGACTCTAAGATTCACAATAGGAAATTTATACTCAAGCTCCCAAACAATAAAAAACACCAAAGAAAATGCCGAAATAGCGTCATAACACAAATCCAAGTAGTATCAAACCAACCATATTGTTGTCCTTTATCCAAAACAATTTCCATGGACATAAGCCAAATAATTAAAGCCGTAAGCCCAACAAAATCTATTTTTGAAGGTTTTTGTCTATTATGATTTTCAAGTATATTGCAATGAACAAGGATTACAGAAAAAATTCCAACAGGAATATTAACAAGATAAATCCATTGCCAAGAAAAATTATCGACAATAATTCCTCCAAAAGTTGGTCCTAAAATGGAAAAAACCATAACCGCAAAAGCAAATAAAGCCATTGCCTGACCTCTTTTGTTAAAAGGAAAACTTGCAATTAAAATTGCTTGAGAAATAGGCATCATAGGTCCACCACCAATACCTTGAATAATTCTGCCAAAAACCAAAACATTTAAACTTGGTGCAAAAGCACAAATAAGAGAACCTACGGTAAATATCGAAATGAAAACTTTGAGAAACATTGCTCTGCCCATATAATTTTCCAACCAACCTGTTAATGGAATTAATATAGCATTCGCAATCATGTATGTAGTTATAACCCAATTTGCTTCGTCTACAGTTGAACCAAAAAATCCTGCGATATAAGGAATAGCAACGTTTGTTGCAGAAGTTGCAAGCATAGTAAAAGAAGTAGGAAGCAATATAGTAAATGCAAGAAGCCAAATTGGTATCTCTTGTTTTACATGATGAGTATTTATATGATCATTATCAAAAGAAGTAAGCTCTGTACCCATTTTGTACCCCTGCTACCTAATTTTTACCTCAGGTACAACTGACATGCCAGGAACTATATTGAAATCAGAAACATCTTCTGTAAAAACTATTTTTACAGGGATTCTTTGTACTATTTTCACATAACTTCCAACTGCATTTTCAGGAGGAAAAAGACTAGCCTTGGCACCCGTAGAACGTTGTATGCTATCAATTTTCCTTGAAATTTCTTTTTTGGATATGTATCTATTTTTATAGAAACTTTTTGTCCAGGTTTAATATTTGTTAGATGAGTTTCTTTAAAGTTTGCAACTACCCACATGTTTTGAGGTACTATTGAAAACAAAGGTTGAGCTATTTGAACATAATTTCCTACTTCGACACTTTTATTTGTAACAAGCCCATCTTGAACTGCATAAATCTTAGTATAAGAAAGATTAAGCTCAGCAGCTTTTACTTCTGCTTCGAGTTTTTTTATATCAGCTTTTGCTGCTTCTTCTTTTGCTTTGGAGCTTTCTAATGCAGCATTAGCAGCATTTTCTTTTTCTATAGCAGCTTTTTTATTGGCTTTTGCAACAACTAAAGCCGTTCGACTTGAATCATAATCTTGTTTTGATGATATGCCTTCTTTATACATAAGCGAATATCTTTGAAAATCATTTTCTGCAAAATTAAGTTTTGAAGTTGTTGAAATTACTTCATGCGAAGATTCTTTTAATGATGCTTCGGCTTGCGTTATATTTTATTGTGAAATTTTCAAATCTGATTTAGCCTTTTCCAAATTAGCTTTAGCCTCAGCTAATTTAACGGCATAATCATTTTCGTCTATTGTAAGCAACAAATCTCCCTTTTTTACGGGCTTGTTGTCGTCTACAAAAAGTTCCACAACAGGTCCTGAAACTCTTGGAGCAACAGAAACAATGTGGCCTTCTACAAAAGCATCATCAGTAGATTGATAAAAATGCGAATGTATCAAAAAATAAATTCCTGCAACAATAAATATAACAGCTGTTATAGAAGGCACTATAACTCTTTTCTTTTGATAACTATGCCTAGTGTCTGTATGAAAATCATTTTCTTGTTGTGATTTTTGTTCTTTTTCTGTTTGTTCATTTTTGTCGTATTTTTCGTTTTCTGCTTCATTACTCATAAAATTGCCTCATTCTTTTTATGTGATTCATGTGTGTAATGCAACTTTATCCCACATATTTAATTGCATTTTTTCCAAAATTTCTAACGTGAATTCAATATCTTTATCTGCTATTCCTTTGGTTGTAAGGGCTTTTATTTCCATAGCTGTGGGCTTAATTTTTTCTCGCGTTTCTATTCCTTTAGCTGTAACAGCTATTTTGTATATCATTCTTTTGTTTGTATCTTTAACTCTTTTTACTAACCCTTTGCTTTCCAAAATATTAATAATTCTTGTCACATTCGATCGATCTTTAAAAGTTATTTCTGAAATTTGTCTTTGATATAATTCACCTCCGTAATCAACTATTAGAGAAAGGACAAGATATTGTTCAGGAGTAATTTCAAATCCCTTTTCTGAATAAATTTGCAAAGCTAACATTCTTGACAAAATGCCTGTAGAAACAAGCATTGCACCTAATCTTGTTCTTAACAAATTCTTCTCCTTTTACTTTAAAAATTTTTATTATAAAATTTTCTTGTGTTGTAATTATAACACAAGAAAGAAAAAAGAAAGAGAAATTTTTATGAAATTGACAAAAACACTAATAATTACTATTTTACTTATGTTTTTTAGTTTTACTTGCACAATAACAAATGCAAAATCTAACACATCCAAGTCCAATGAAAACAATAAATACATTGAATATTTAAATTTGTCATGGTGGAATGAATACAACGATTCTATTTTGTCACAATACATATTGGAATTATTTGAAAAGAACCAAGATTTAAAGATTGCTGCATTAAAAGTAAAAGAAGGAGAAAAATTAGTAAAACTTTCATTTGCAAATGAACTTCCTCAATTATCATTTAATGGAGATTTTGGAAGAATAATGCCTTCATCTGATCAACAATTTGGCAATATGGTAATACCTTCTTTTTCTCAATATCAATTTCAAATACCTCTTACCGCAAGTTATGAAATAGATATATGGGGAAGCAACAGATTAAAAACAAAAAGTTTACAAAAACAATTAGAAATAATAAAACAAGAAGAAAGAGCAAGCTACATAACACTTACATCTTATTTTGCCACAGATTATTTCAATTTAATTAAAACAGATAAACTTATTGAACTACAAAAGAGAATTATAGAAATACAAGAAATTATTACCCAAAAAACTAAAACAAAATACTCTAATGGATTATGCACAATAAACGAAGTTTTAAACGAAGAGAAATTTTTAAATTTACAAAAGGAAGCACTAAACAACTTGGAACATACTCAAACTATTTTAATAAACCAGTTAAGAGTTTTCTTATCGGATAATTATAAAAATCTTGACCGAAGCAGCTACGAAGAGCTTTCTTTAATCAGTAATATACCAACTGAAATTGATTCTCAAATAATATCTAACAGACCTGATTACATTCAAGCAGAAGAAAGTATAAAACAAGCCGGCTATAATGTAAAAGTAGCCAAAAGGGAATTTTTACCAAAATTTACTATTTATGGACAACTTGGCTTCAATGCATATGAGTGGGGGAAATTATTCAACACATCATCTCAACTTGCAAATGCTGGAATATTACCTGCAATAGATTTATTTAGCGGAGGAAGAAAATTAGCTTTTTTAAAATTGAAAAAATTTGAATACGATGAAGCAGTTACAAATTATCAAAAAACAATATTAACAAGTATTCAAGAAGTAAACGATTCATGCGCAAAAGTAAAAACTGATTATAAAAACTACGAACAAAGCTTAGAAAGAGTAAAATTAGACAACAAAAAATACGAACTTTTATCTTACAAAAACAAAATAGGAGCAGCAGCAAACTTAGATGTTTTATATCTTGAACAGCAAAAATTACTTACACAATGCGATGAAGTATCGAATAAAATTAATTATTTGATATCTACAATAGGTTTATACAAAGCTATTGGAGGCAAAAATTTACACACAATAACTCAAAACAACGAACAACAAGAAAAATTGTAAAAGTATTTATTGTTAAATTTAGTGCCTAAAGAAGAGTTTTGTATTAAAATAATAATTATTATTTTAATACATTGAAGGAGTTCTTATGCGAAATGAAATATTAGCAGCAATTGAAAAAAATAGCAGAATTGATTTAAAAGAACTTGCTGTAATTTTAGGAAAAGAAGAAATTGAAATAATAAACGAAATAACTTCTATGGAAAAAGAAGGAATTATTTGCGGTTATCATACTTTAATAAATTGGGAAAAAACTTCTTTGGAAAAAGTTACTGCATTAATTGAGGTAAGAGTTACTCCTCAAAGAGGGCAAGGCTTTGATAAAATTGCAGAAAGAATTTACAAATATCCTGAAGTTAATGCAGTGTATCTTATTTCAGGAGGATACGATTTACTTCTTACTATAGAAGGTAAATCTTTGAAAGAGATTTCATCATTTGTTTCTTACAAACTATCAACTTTAGAATATGTTTTAAGTACTGCAACACATTTTATTTTAAAAAAATACAAAGATCATGGAACCATTTTATCGAATGAACATGAAGACTTTAGAGAGGTAATTATTCCATGAAAAACCCTCTTTCTGAAAATATAATAAAAATAAAACCTTCAGGAATAAGACGTTTTTTTGATTTAGTAAGCGAAATGAAAGATGTAATTTCTCTTGGAGTAGGAGAACCTGATTTTGACACACCTTGGCACATAAGAGAAGAAGGAATATATTCACTTGAGAAAGGAAAAACTTTTTATACATCAAATTCGGGATTAAAAGAACTAAAACAAGAAATTGCTACATTTTTAAAACGTACTCAAAATCTTACCTACAATTACGAAAAAGAAATTCTTGTAACTGTTGGTGGTTCAGAAGCTATTGACCTTGCATTTAGAGCTATGATAAACAACGGAGATGAAGTTCTAATTCCCCAGCCAAGTTACGTTTCTTACGAACCTTGTGCAATTCTTGCAGGAGCGAAACCTGTAATAATTAATTTAAAAGCAGAAAATAATTTTAAACTTAAGCCAAATGAAATTTTGGAGCATATTACAGAAAAAACAAAAATTTTGGTCTTGCCATTTCCAAACAATCCTACAGGTTCTATTTTGGAAAGAAAAGAGCTTGAAAAAATTGCCCAAATATGTATAGAAAATGACATATACGTACTTTCAGACGAAATTTATTCTGCATTAACTTACAAAGAAAAACACGTTTCAATTGCAGAAATTTCTGAAATGCAAGATAGAACAATACTAATAAATGGGTTTTCAAAAGCCTATGCAATGACAGGCTGGAGACTGGGCTATGCTTGTGCTTCGCAAAATATTATAGAGCAAATGACTAAAATTCACCAATTTGCTATTATGTGTGCACCTACAACAAGTCAATATGCTGCAATTGAAGCATTACGAAATGGAGACAAAGATGTAGAAGCAATGCGAGAATCTTACAATCAAAGACGTCGTTTTTTATTAAATGCATTCAAAGAAATGCAACTGGAATGCTTCGAACCTCACGGAGCATTTTATGTTTTTCCTTGCATAAAAGAATTTGGAATGACAAGTGAAGATTTTGCTACTAAATTTTTAATGGAAGAAAAAGTAGCTACAGTTCCAGGAACAGCTTTTGGAGAAAGTGGAGAGGGTTTTTTAAGAATTTCTTATGCATACTCATTAGATACTTTAAAAACAGCAATGGAAAGATTAAGTAATTTCATTACCAAATTAAGAACAAAATGACTAAAAAAGGATAGGAGCCTAATATTAAAAATTATTTAGAAAGATAATTTAACAGCAACATTAATTTTAACAATATTTACTTTTTAGGAGATTAGTATGAACAAATATTTAGTAATATGTTTAATAATAACATTAGTTTTATCTATTGGATTTAGTGCATATTTAGTTTTGGTAAAGTTTCCTGAACTAAGAAAAGAAGCTGTATTTGAAAATATAATGAATAGAAAATCTGTCAGACATTTTATAAAAGGAAAAACTGTTTCTGATACAGACATGGAAAAAATACTAAAAGCTGGCATGGCTGCCCCAACAGCAAGAAATTCTCAACCGTGGGAGTTTATTGTAGTAAAAGACAGAAAAATTTTAGATAATTTAGCAGAAAAAAGTCCTTTTGGTAAAATGTTATTTGATGCATCTTGCGCAATAATTGTCGCAGGAAACTTGAATAAAATTGAAGGGGCCAATGAATTTTGGCAACAAGACACATCTGCGGCTACGGAAAATATATTGTTAGCAGTAGAAGCTTTAAATTTAGGAGCAGTTTGGATTGGAGGCTATCCCAAAGAAGAAAGAGCCAAAATGATTTCAGAAACTTTATTACTTCCTGAAAATGTTATACCTTTAAACATTATAGCCATAGGATATCCAACTGGAGAAGACAAACCTAAAGATAAATGGAAACCTTCTAATATTCATTACGACAAATGGTAACTTTAGTTTTGTGAACAATGTTCCTTACATGGGCAATGCTTTTTGTCAACAGATTGTCCAAAAATTATTCTAATTCCTGCAAATTTTTTACATAATTGCTCTTTTATTCCTGTAGTAATTGCATTGATGTTTGCAGAGGCAGTATTTAATTGAGATATCGTGGCATCTATGTTTTCAACAGTAGCATTTAAATTTTCAGTTATCTCTTCAACATTTTCAGTTATTTCATTTATATTTTCTGTTGAAGATTCCACATTACTTGTTATATTATTTAATTGTTCTGTGGAAATTGATTTATTTAGTTTTATTGTTAATTGATTTATGTTTTTTGCTGAAGCAGCCAAGCTAGATGTAGTTAATTTTATGGCGGGTCGGTTTTCGTTAACCATTTTTGTCAAAGTATTTATCAAAACGGTAACTTGGTCACTAGCTTTTGTTATGCTTGCAAGAGCTTGCCCAGCACTTCCTACAATAGAACCTAAAGCACCTGATTCAGCTTGTGCAGACATAAAAGATTGAATATCCATAGCAGTTTTCCCTTGAATTACGCTGCCGTTTTTTAAGTATTCATCCGATGGTTTTTGAGGATATTCTAGTGAGATGTAATCCATTCCGGTATCTAATTTTTTTACAACAACAGTAGTATTAGCAGGCAATTTTAATTCTCTTGGGTAAAAACAAATAGTTACTAAAGTAGTTTTATAATCAGAGCTTGGCTCAATTTTTCGAGTGGTCCCTATTTTATATCCCTTGTAATAAACTGGCATTCTCTTGTATAACGGTCCTAAATCATTAAATTGAACTATAATATACATTGGAGGATTTATTACAAAATTAAAAAAAGAATATATACCAGAAGAAAAAAATAACAAAATTAAAATAATAATCAGAAAAAAACCATATCTTTTGGAAAAAACAACTAATTTATCCATAATCTTCAATATGCCTTTCACAATTAATATTTCAGACCCCAATTTTTTTTTCAATGCCAATTGATTAACTCAAAAGAATATATTTGAAAAGAAAAATTTAGTTGAAAATAATTTGTTAGCATATATAATTATTTTGTTGCGTAATGGAAACTTTCATTGCAAGTGCTTTTTAGAGATACTAGATTTATCGTGTGCCTGTAGCCCAGTTGGATAGAGCGTTTGGCTACGAACCAAAAGGCCGGGGGTTCGAATCCCTCCAGGCACGATTTTTGGCCAAAAAGAGTTTTGCAAATATTTCAAAACTCTTTTTAATGCTAATAATATTTTTATAATCAGCCAACTACTAATGTATTGTAACGACCAGTTTGGTTGTAACGGGTAGATTGGTTTTTTTGGGCAAAGTGTTCAAAAGGAATATTGACTTGTGTTTTGGTGCTTTGAGGCTTGTAACAGATAGATTGGTTTTTATGGGCAAAAAGTCCGTTTTTAAATTTTTAAAAAACGTATTTTTTTAATAACAAAACAGTGGCAACTTTTCCCCGCATTTTTGCATGGATTTTTTGCAAAAATCAGGAGAAATAGAACGCAATTTTTTATCCAAAAATGTTTTTATTGTTAATATACTGATGAGAATTTTGAGAGTTACTATGTCCATAAAACCAATTTCACAAATAACATCTTCTAACTCTTCACTTTTGTCAAAAACAAAAGTAGAGCCAATGAATTTTAATAGTATTTGGGGAAATATAGATGTGAATTGTGATGGACAAGTTTCTCCAGAAGAAGCTAAAAAGTATGGTTTCAATTTATTTAGTGTTGAGCAGACAATTAGCAGAAGTGATTTTGAAAAACAGTTTAATCAGCGTCAAAGAATATTATCAGAAAACACAAATATTGATTTAACAACAGCTTTTTCTAGAGTGCCGTACGCACAAAGATTACAGGACCAAAATACATATTCTTCGGTTATTCAAGATATAAACTTAACACCAGAAGAGCAAAGATCATTGTTAGAACAAATGAATGGCTTTACTATGCCTAGTGATTCAGAATTTGAAAAGAACAAAAAAAATAGTTTGTATTTTGATCTTTTTGATAATTACGAAAAATTTAAAGAAAATTATACAAATTTACAAAAACAACTAGCAGAAGATATAAAAGTAGGTAGAGCTACAACAATATCAAATAGGCATTTAGCACAAATTCTTTCTCATATTGATACAACAGACACAATTCAAGATGGTAAAATCGGCAGTTTTGCTCAAGGTCAAACAGGTGATTGTTGGTTTTTGTCAATGTTAGCTAATTATGCAGAAAATCCAACGGATGAAAGTAAAATTACTGATAGAATCAAAAAAAATGAGGCTGGTTATGAAGTAACATTACAAAATCCATTAAATCCAAGAGAAGAAAAAGTCTACAGTGTTACCATTGAAGATTTAAAGAACCATGGAGTATCTAGCGGAGGGGCTTATTCTTCAGGAGATTTAGATGTAAGAATTCTTGAAATTGCAATGACCAAAATGTTAAAAAACAATGGGGAAGATGATATTGCAGAAGGAACACCAAGAAAGCAATTGTTAGTTCATAGAGCATTGGGATATACAACTCCAATTACTCATTTTGAAATAAAAAATGATGGAATTCATGAAACAATTTATAACATAAATGAAAAAGGAGAATTAAGTACTAACAATAAAAAAACAAACCACACATCTTTACAGCAAGTCTTAGAAGAGAAAAGTACAAATTCTGCAGACTGGCTTTTAAACACAGATGCAACAAGCGAAGAAGAAAAAGTAAACGGAAAAGGATTTTTCGTTACACAAAATTCAGCTTCTTTGCAACGAGGACATGTTTCTAATCTTAGCAATATCGAAACAGGAGAAGATGGAAAAATAACAGGTGTTACGATTAATGAACCTTATATGTCCAATCTTCCATTAAGAATTAGTGTAGATAGATTAAACGAACAAAATAAAAATATATTTAATCCTACCGATGGTCGTAATAGAAGAATAGAAGGAATTTTTACAAAATTAATTTATATTCCTCATGTAGAAAAGTAAAGACAACACATTTCGACACAAAGGTCGGAATTGATGTTCCAAATTTTTCACTTCGATTATAATGTGTTGTCCTGGGATAACAAATATATTAATATCAAAGACATAGTAGAAGCGCATCAAAATGCACGCGAGCAGCTCTGAGATTTGAATAATTAAGTTTATTGGCACAACCCCTTGCCTAAACTCGGAATTCTTTTAAGCTCAGAATAATCCCCAGAAAAACCATAATCTGCTATTATTTTGTCCATTCCTTTTATATCTGTTGCTGCTAGACCGAATCTTTGCACAACTTCCCCATTTCGGATAGTTTCCTTCGAAAGTGTTTTCCATTTGCCTAACTTATCTGGGTAAAGTAAAATGTAGGTCGAATATGTACCAGAACGATCACGCACTGTTTTATTTAGGTCTAACATGCCATTACTAAAATTATAATTCGAGTAATTTATAACACGTTGTATATTTTCATTTTTATCAAATGTAATTATATATTTTCCTAATGGAGTTTTTATTGTTCTTACTATATTGCCATTTTTTAATGTTACTTCTTTTGTTAATTTCCCTAAATATGTAGCTTTGCTAAAGTTTTTATCGTAATATCGCACTTCTTTTAGTGGAGTCTGTTCTAACAATTTTTCATTTAATTTTATTGGGGTAGATAAAGTTTTGTTTTTTCGGCTCGCAAGTAATTCATTACTGCTTGCAACGGTTGGATTTTGTTTAATAATAGTTGTAATTGAGTTATCTTTATCTAAATGGAAAATAGTATATAATTTTCCTTGTTTGTAACGTTTTATTTCGTTTCCATCTATTAATTTACCAGTAAAAGGTTTCCCGTTTTTATAACACGTATGCCCACAATTACCATTAACAAATGTTACTTCATCGGAAAAAGATAGCTTTTTTTTGAGATTTTCCGTAGCTTTTTCAGAGATGTTTTTTGTTTTGGATGTTGGAGTAGATGTTGGCTTAGGTAATGCAGGTGGTGTATTGGTAGGCAAAGGTTGACTTGGTGTTTGTGGAGTAGGAATATCCTTCCCCTTTTTAAATAAGCCTTTTAATTTTCCACTTTTAGCAAGATAAATACCTAATGCAATAGTACCTGCTAAAGCTGTTGCTCCAAGCATGATTTGTGCTGCATTGGATTTTTCAACATCAGTGTTATGTGTTGTTACATTATGCTTATTCATAGCAACTGGACTGATGTTGCTATTAGTAAAATTCTTAAAATTTGCACCAATTGAATTAGTTGTCGTCATTACTAAAATTTCTACCTAGTTTTAAAACCTTACAAAATAATAA
>CASDUJ010000020.1 GCA_949283935.1 uncultured bacterium | reverse complement strand
TGGTTAAGGTATCTTGAAACTGGAAAAGCTCAATATTCAAGTGAATGTTGGATTAATGAAGATGAAAAGTCATTATTAAAATCAATTAAAAATTTTTATTAAAACTTGACTGAAATAGATAGATTTTTGATTAAAATTTGTCATTTTATGATACAGTTTATTAGTTTATAGTACTAATATTCACATATTTTAAAGACTTCCGACTTTGTTCCGACTTAAATTTGGACTTTTTAAATGGGACATTTTTGTCCTTTATTTAAAATCGCTATAACCTTATCAGTGCTTAAATTTCAGGTAGCTTATTTGAATTTTTGTTGGATTTTGAGAGGCAAAAAGAGTAGCAAAAGACCAATTTGAGTAATTACAGTCAATTTAAAAAATACCGCTAATATTCAAACATACTGCCTAATTGAGACTATTATTCTACAACTCAAATGTCTCATTAAACCTTAATTTCATAGCTATCAAATTAAATAAAATGGTTTAGCTACAAAGTATGATAAATACGGGCTAAAAATTAGAACATTTGAAAAAAATTCTTCAGGACAAATTACTGAATATAAAAAATACGGGAAAAATTCGAACTTATAAGTAAAAATAGAAGTGCAACAAATCTTATTTTATAAGATTTGTTGCACTATAAGTGAAAAATTTTTAATTGTTTTTTCTATAACCACATTTGGGACAAACACCATTTTGGTTTAATGTAATTCCGCAAAGTGGACATCTATCAATTGTTTTGCTAACTTTATAATCTTCTGTTGCTGCATTGACTCCACTGGTAAAGGTTATTTTAGAAATGTTTAATTTGTCTTTTAACAATTCATAAACAATTTTTATCATACCTTCTGTCGTCATTGTTTCTTTTGTTACAACAAGTCTGCAGTCAGGATATGCTGTTGCTAATTCTGTTTTAAATGCTTCACCTTTCATAGTATTTTGCGGAGCACCGTTTTTTATTCCCTGTTTTTCGTAAACTTCTAAAATTGCTGGCAACAAAGGATCATCTTCTCTTAAAATTGTTGCGTGGTCGAAATTTTTTAAAACGTTCCAAGCTGTCTTTTGTATTTCATTACAAGGAAATACCATATTTACTCCCATATTTACACTGTCTTCAACTTCAATAGTCAATGTTCCTGTGTGCCCATGTAAATACTGAGCTTCTCCTTTAAAACCATAAAATCTATGTGCATACTGTAAATCAAAAGTTGTTACTGATTTCATAATTGTCTCCTTTCTTTTATTTTATATAAATAAGTTTGAATTAGAATTGTCACTTTCGGCAATATATTTTGCTACGCCGGCTATTTCTATTCCATCTATTAATTCTTCCTGTTTTATTCCCATTACATCCATACTCATTTGACAAGCAATAAATTTAACTCCTTTTAGTTGAGCTTCTTTTATAAGTTCTTTTAAAGTTGCGATGTTTTTGCTTTTCATTACTTTTTTCATTACAAAAGAACCTATTCCTCCCATATTCATTTTAGATAAAGTTAATTTCTCTGAACCTTTTGGCATCATTATTCCAAAAATATTCTCAATAAAAGATTTTTTTAACTTAATGTTTTCTTTCCTTAAAATATTTAATCCCCAAAAAGTAAAAAACAAAGTTACATCTTTTCCACTTGCTTTGGCTCCATTTGCAATAATAAAAGCTGCTAGGGCTTTGTCTAAATCATTAGAAAACACCACGATGGTTTGTCTATTGGTGTTCTTTTCTGTTAATTTTGTTTGTTTTTCGCCTTTTTGAATAGTTGCTATTATTTTTTTGTCTAAATTTTCTAAATGCAATAAAGTGTTGTTTGTTGAGTAGCACCAAGCTTCAATATCTGAATAAAACCCTTTGTCTGTTGAAGATATTTCGATAATTTCTCCTTCATTAATATTGGAAATATTTTCAGATAATTTCATAATTGGTCCTGGACAAGATAAACCACACGCATCTATTTTCAAAATGTTTTCTTGTTTTATTGGGTTAGTAAAAATTTTGTTTTTCTTAGTAATTTTGTTTTCTTGATTTTTTTGAATTTCTTTGTACAATTTCATTCCTGCCATCAAAGAATAAACATTATTGAAGTTATTTTGGATTAAAATTCTTGAGGCTAAATAACTTGTATAACCTGAATCGCATACTAAAATTACTTTTTTATCTTTTGGAATATCTTTTATTTTATTTCTTAATTGTCCAATTGGAATATTTATTGCTCCATCAATTGCTTTTGCCTTAAAACTTTCTGGTATCCTAACATCAATAATAAATGAATCTTTGATATCTTCATAATATGCAGGTTTGAACAAACCTTTTAGAACATTTTCAGCACACATACCCAAAATATTGACAGAATCTTTGGCTGACGAAAATGGTGGAGCATAACATAATTCGCTGTCTAATAATTCTTGTGTAGTTCCTTTGTTTCTCATAATTGATGCAATTACATCTATTCTTTTTTCTACTCCTTCTTGTCCAACTGCTTGTGCTCCAAGTATTTTTCCTTCAGCATCAAAAAGTAATTTATACAATGTTAACGTGGAATCTGGATAATATCCGGCATGTGAATTGCCAAAAATTAAAACTTTCTTGAAAGATATATTCGCTCTTTTTAAAAGTTTTTCATTATAACCGCTGCAGGCTACTGTGTAATCGAAAACTTTTAAAACAGATGTGCCTTGGGTTTTTTTGTATGTGGAATTTAAACCATATATATTGTCAGCAATAATTCTCCCTTGCCTATTTGCAGGTCCTGCTAGGGGAATTAAAATTTCTTCATCAGAAATAAAACTTTTAATCTCAACATTGTCTCCTCCTGCATAAATGCTTGTGTCTGATGTTTGCATATTTTCATTAACTCTGATTCCTCGGTTTACGTCCAAACCTGAATTTTTCGCTAAAGATATTTCAGGCTTAACTCCAATTGCTAAAATAGCCATATCATATGGGATTTTTCTCCCTGAGGATAATTCTATTTCAGTTTCGCCGAAACTTTTTACTCCATCAGACAAAATTAATTCTATTCCATTCGCTCTCATTTCATTTTGAGCAAAACATGCTATTTCATAATCAACTGGGGCTAAAATTTGTTCCGATAATTCTACTAGTGTTGTGGAAATATTGAGTTGTGCAAGATTTTCTGCCATTTCAACTCCAATAAAACCTCCTCCTATTACAACTGCATTTTGAACTTGACTTGTCTTTGCAAAATCTTTAATTTTGTCCGCATCGTTTAATGTTCTTAGCGTAAAAACATTTTTATTGTTTATTCCATTTATTTCCGGTTTTATTGGATTTGCACCTTGTGCTAACACTAATTTATCGTAAAAAAATTTTTCGTTATTTTGGGTTAAAACGTACTTGTTTTCTTTATTTATTTCGATAACTTCTGTGTTCAAACGTACATCAATATTAAATATATTTTTAAATCGTTCGGGATTAGAAACCAGAATTTTTTCTCTTTCATTAATTACTCCAGAACAGTAATAAGGTAATCCGCAATTTGCAATTGATACTTCACTAGTTTTTTCTAGAATAATAATTTCACAATTTTCATCCAATCTTCTTAGTCTTGTTGCGCAACTTGCTCCACAAGCTCCACCACCTATAATAATTACTTTCATTTATTTCCCTTTATTACTTTAGTATATTCGTATATTTGTATATTCATATTATCAGAATATCTTTTGTGAGTCAATACTTTTGTTGATTCTGATTGACAATATTCGAATATTATAATATTCTGATAATATGAAAGAACAAAATATTGATTTATCAGAATATTCGGAAATTTTTAAAGCGCTAGCTCATCCTACAAGACTTACTATTGCTTATAATTTAATGTTTCAAGAGGAATGTAATGTTAACAAAATGAGCGAATGTTTAAAGATTCCTCAACCTACCGTCTCTCAACATTTAGCAATTTTAAAAAATGCAAAAATTTTGATAGGTTATCGTAAGGGAAATCAAATTTGCTATAAAATTGAGAATCCTAAGGTTATCGGGATTCTAAGGCAGCTTTCAGAAAACTAGTGTTTTAGCTTTTCTAAATTTATTTTTGTGATTTTGTATTGATATTATCTGTAATGTATACCTGTGTTGTTTAATGAAAAGGAACCTAAATGAAAAGAATTCTTTGCTTTGGCGACAGCAATACCTATGGTTTTATTCCTGAAAATGCTGGAAGATATGATAGAAATACTCGCTGGACTGGAGTATTAGCTAATCTTTTGGTTGGAAAGTGTGAAATTGTTGAGGCTGGTTGTAATAATAGAACTTGTATTGCTGATAATTCTGATGGGGTAGAATTTACCGGATATAAAATTTTGCCCAAAATTTTGAATATTTCTTTTGATATTGTAATTTTATCTGTCGGTACAAATGATCTTCAATTTTCTTATGACATAACATTAGATGAACTAAAAAAGGGAATGGATTTTTTGATTTCTATTACTAAATTAAATGCTCCTAATGCTGAGATTATTTTGCTTTCTCCCGCTAAATTAAAGCAAAATGTATTGAACAGTTTTTTTGCCTCAAAATTCAACATTTTTTCTATTGAAAAATCTAAACATTTCCCAGAAATTTATAAAGATATTTCACAAAAACAAAAGTGTTTTTTTATTGATTTAAATGAAATTGTCGAAGTTTCTTCAGTAGATGGATTACATTTTTCTGCACAAGCCCATGAAAAAATTGCTTTTAAAATATATTCTGTTATAAATTCTATTTTGAGTAAGAAAATCAATGTACTGTAACAGATAGATTGGTTATTTGTAACAGTTAGTTTGGTTTATTTGGGTAAAAAGTAATTGAAATTCTTCTAAAAATGAGTGCAATTTTTTATAAAAATTTTGATAAAAACTCATTAAAAACGCAGGGAAAATTCCCCAAGTTTTTTAATAAAAAACATCAAAGCTTTTTTATTGAAATTTCTATAAAATTAGCAATTTTTTCTTTTTTAG
>CASDUJ010000019.1 GCA_949283935.1 uncultured bacterium | reverse complement strand
CAGCCGGTAAGATTGATGCTTAACGCTGATAGTATTAAACGCGGTTCTTTTGATGTTACATTAGAACTTATATACAGCGGACTTGACCAAATAAAATTATTGATGGGTGCTGCTGAAGATATAGGTTTAAAAGCATTAACTGATGCTTTGGGAATAGGTGCAACTATAAAAGAAGGTGTTTTTTGGCTTATTAAAGCAATAGGTTGCAGAAAAATTATAGGTGTTTCAGAAACTGATGACAATAAAATTTCTATAACTTTAAATGATAATGCCCAAATTGTTGTAAATCAAAATACTTATAATGTTTTTATGGACCATGAGGCCAGAAGCAGCATTACAAAGGTTATGGAACCGGTGAGAAAAGAAGGTATAGAAGGCTTTGAAATACGTAATCCTAAAAACTATGAAGATAAAAAACCTTCATTTCAGGCGCTAAAAGATGATTTAGAATTATATGAAACGCCGGAACTTGAAACGAATGTAGTGCCTGAAAATATAATAGAACAAGAAGTTTTATTAAAAATTGTGAGTCTTGTATTTGATGAAGCTCAAAAATGGCGCTTTACTGATGGCGATACTACATTTTGGGCAAAAGTAGAGGATAAAGATTTTTGGAATAGTGTTAATAGTTCTGAACAGGCTTTCCGTAATGGTGACAGATTAAAAGCTGTTTGCAGGATAGTACAACGTATTGGAGCAAATGGTAATATAGTTACAGAGCGTAGTATTATTAAGGTTATAGAGGTTTTGCCAAAACCTACACAAATAAAACTAAAATTAGAACAGTAAAATGAATTATATAATATAGACAGAAGAACAAAGGAACGGTGATATTAATGGAACAAGAGAAATATGACCCTGTTGCTGACCAATTAATTGAAAGTTTGAAAAGAGAATTAAATGCAAAATTACAAAAGTTGGAAGAAATTTTTGAAGCAGATGTTATATTCTTTTATGGACAAATTCAAAATGGCATGGATTATGGATATAGAGGTTTTATTGAGCATTTAAAACAAGACAAAAAACAAAATAATAAATTAGTGGTTTTAATAAATACGCCGGGTGGAAGCGTGGAAACAGTAGAAAAATTTGTTAATATAAACAAACATTTCTATGAGGAAGTTTATTTTGTAGTTCCGGATATAGCAATGTCGGCGGGGACAGTATTTTGTTTATCAGGTGACAAGATATTTATGGATTATTCATCTTCGCTTGGCCCGATTGACCCGCAAGTTTTTAATGGAAAACAATTTGTGCCGGCATTAGGATATTTAGATAAAGTAAATGAGTTTGTATTAAAATCGCAAAATAACAATTTAAGTCAAGCAGAATTAATGTTGCTCCAGCAAAATGACCTTGCTTTTTTAAGGTTGTGTGAGCAACATCGGGATTTAACAATAACCCTTATTAAAGAATGGTTAGTAAAGTATAAATTTAAAAATTGGACAGAGCATTCAAGTAGTGGCAGGCTTGTAACAGAAGAAGAAAAGATAGAAAGGGCACAGCAAATTGCCCAAAAACTTGGTGATAATTCAGTTTGGCATTCACATGGCCGTTGCATAGATATTAGAAAATTGAATGAGATGGGTTTAAAAATAGATGATTATTCAAATAATAAGGAAATGAAAGAAGCGATACGCACATACAATAATTTAGTTTTGTCATATATTTGGAAAATGAATTTACCGACGTTTTTTCATTCAAGAAATTTTGTATAAAAAAGGAAGATGGAATTATGGACGGAAGAATAGTAAAACTTTTAAATAAAAAAATTGAAATACAAAACGCAAATAATAATTTAACTGTTAATTTGAATGCGGCAATAAAAGATTTTGAGAAAAAAGGATTATTAAAAAAAGTGCAATATCCTGATATAAAATCATCGGTTTACCCAATTATTGAAACCATAAAATAAAACAGCGCCCGTTTATGCGGGCGTTATTTTTTACTTGACTTTTTGCGTTCCGAAAAGTATAATTTATTTAACGGAACGCAAAAAGTGAGGTGAAAATGATGAGTCCGCGAACAGGTAGACCAAAATCAGAAAATCCTAAAAGTATAGATATTAAAGTGCGTATTGATGATGAAATGAATAAAAAGCTCATTGAATATGCAGCGAAACATAATATTTCGCGTACTGAAGTTATACGAACTGGTATTAAGATGGTTTTGGATTCCGAAAAATAAGAAAAGCAGCCCATTACTCCGCTAAAAGTAACATGGACTGCTTTACGCACCAACCCCAAAGGATTGATAAATCTATTATATCATTCTTTTTGGGAAAATGAAAGGAACGATATAATGAACGAATTGCAAGTTTTTCAAAATGATGAGTTTGGCAAAAT
>CASDUJ010000018.1 GCA_949283935.1 uncultured bacterium | reverse complement strand
TGAAACAAGAAGCGCTTTTTTAGCTGGTCGTTTAAATCCTCCAGAACGTTTGAAACCTCCCTGCCTATTCTGTCTATCTCTGTTAAACCCGCCTTGGTTATTTCGGTTAAATCCACCTTGATTATTGCGATTATAATTGTTGTTACGATTGTAATTACCTCTGTTATATCCACCTTGATTGCTTCTATAACCTCCATCACGATTATATCCGCCTTGTCTGTCTCTGTTGTAGTTGTTTTGACTTCTGTTATATCCGTTTTGATTTGGGCTGTAACTGTTATAATTACGCTGAGGTTTTTCTTCTCCTCCAAAAGAATAAGAACCTGCGTTTTGCACAGTTTCATCTTCTTGTTTGTTAAAATCTTGTTTTGTTTGATCTTCTTTTGGCTTTTGTTCTTGTTCTTTGTCCTGTTGCAATAATGGACTCCTATCCGGGTATAAACATTCCGGACAAATTACTCTTTTGGGATTTTTAGTCTCAAACTCCTTACCACACTTAGAACACTTGTTAATATACATCTCTAATTACCTTATAAAATTGTCTTCACTTAACCGTACTCGTAAATAATAAATACATTATCACCCTGCAACTTCTATTTTAATGGTAAAACTTAAAATAATCAAGAAAAAATTTCCTAGTTATATTTACGAAAGTCCTAAAAATTTGTGAACTTGCGGTATTAACCTAACTTTTGGGTAGTTTTCATATATAAAATCATAAAGTTTTGGAATTGAATTTTTGTTGAGTTCTTTTGATTTATCTTTACAATCCATTGGTTGAATAATTAAGGGTATATTGTATGGTTTTATAATTTCTATAGCTCTTTTTATTTCAATTTTTGAGTAATTATTGTCTAAAACTATTTTTACAAAAACTTCTTTGTTGTTCTTTTGTGCAATTTCTATAAATTTTCTATTAGCACTAAAATTTGATTTTTCTCCTGTTGAACATTCTAATTTTATATCCATTGAAATAATATCTACAAATTTTATTATCTTATTTAGTTTTTCAGGTAATGTCCCATTTGTTTCAAGATATATTTTTTTTGATTTTATTTGTGGCAAAAATTCCGAAAGAAAATCTTCCTGCAACAAAGGTTCCCCTCCTGTGAGGCTTATTGTCTGAGTTTTAAACTTTTCTGTAATTTTTAAAAGAGTTTCTGAAGTTATTGGATTTGGGTAAGTTTCATTGATTTCTTCTATGTATATGTTGGGAATTTCTTTGAAATTTGTGTCGCAGTATTGACAGTTAAGGTTACATTTGCAAAATCTTACGAAAAGTTGTTTTTCTCCAATGTAGGGACCTTCTCCTTGAATCGATGAAAAAATCTCATGTATCTTGGCTTTAAACATTATTCTCCCTCTTTTCTAGGATTGTATTCTCTTAGCTTACTCAGCCTTTTGTATAAGTCTTTTTCTTCTCCAGATAGGTTTTTTGGCATTTTTATATAAACAGTTACTATATGATCTCCTCGTTTTTTTCCATCTTTGTCAAATATTCCTTGTTCATGAAGGCGGAATTTTTGACCAGAAGAAGTTTCTGGGGGAATTTTTATGTTTATATGTCCATCAATAGAAGGAACCATTATGTTAGTTCCAAGTGCCGCTTCTGTTGGAGATATTGGTATATCACTAAGTACATTTAAGTCTTCAAATCTGAAAAGTTCATTTTTCTCAATATTTATTTTTAAATATAAATCTCCATTTAATCCTCCAAATTTACCAATGTTTCCTTCTCCTTTAAGCATAACTTTTTCGTTCTGTTTTATGTTAGGGGGAATCTTTACCAGAATTGTTTTATGTGAAATTAATTCTCCATTTCCATTACATTTTTTGCATTTGGCTTCGTTAATTATTTTTTTCCCTTTGCAAATGGGACAACATTCTGTGTGCATTACATTTACTCTTCTAACTGTTCCATTTTTTGCTTCGTGTACAGTTATGGTTATATCTACATTTATATCAGTGCCTTTGATTGGCTTTTTGTTTGTTTCTCCTTTGTTTGTAAAAACTTCATTCATAAATTTTGAAAAAGTTTCAGAAAATGGAGTTTCGGTTTCCTTTTGGGGTTTTGTTTGGCTTTGTTGTTGATAATTTTGCTTTTCTTTTGTTTCTGATGGTGCAGCATTTTTAGAATAAGCTTGCTTTGCTTGCTTTTCTTGACTGTATGTGGATTTAGAATGTTCTGGTTGATTAAAATTATTTAATTTATCATAATCTTTTCTCTTTTTTTCATCAGACAAAATTTCGTATGCGTATGCTACTTCTTTAAATTTTTTTTCACTAGCTTTGTTGCCTTTGTTTGTATCAGGGTGATATTTTTTTGCTAAAGTTCTAAATGCTTCTTTTATTGCTTTTTGATCTGCTGATGGGTGAATTCCTAAAATAGCGTATAAATTTTTATCTGAAAAATTAGAACTCATGTGTTAATCCTTTGTTTTGCACAATTTTTTGCATTTTTTTATTGCTCTGTAACTTTGCCATTTGAATCTTTTGTCTAATTGTTTGGCCATTTGATAATTAGTTATTGCGTCAGTGTAACAACCTTTGGCTTCTAAAACTTGTGCTAAGTGGAAATATATTTCTCCTACTGTATTATTAATTTTTAAAGCAGCTTCATAATTTTCAATTGCTTTGTCGTGTTCTCCTAGCCCTGCATATACAAATCCTAAACTGTCATATGCTGGAAAACTTCGGCTATCAAGCATTATTGCTTTTTGACAATATGAAAGTGCTTCTTCAAATTTGTTTTCTAATGCTAATGAAAAACATAAATTGTTATAAGCTGAGGCAAATTCTGTATCAAGTTTTGTTGCTTTTTTGAAATATTCAATTGCCTTCAAATTATCTCCTAAATCTGAATATACAACTCCCGTATCATAAAAAATTTCTGCATCAAATGGTGATAATTTTATTGCCTTTTCTAAATATTTTGTGGCAGATTTTTCTTTGTTCCTTCTCATTTGGAACATTCCGTAATTGTAATAGATTTTGCCATCATTTGGTTCTTGTTTTATGGCTTGAAGATAATGTCGTTGAGCTAGGCGATTATTGTTTAAACCTTCATATATTAATGCCATATAATAATTTGCATAAACATCATTCGGGGCGTATTCTATTATGTCACTGTATTCTTCAAGTGCCCTAAATACATTTCCGTGTGCTACATATGCTAATGCAAGAGTGTGGCCAACTTTTGCAAAATTTTTGTCAATTTTACTTTCACTTATATAAGGAAAAGCTGAAACAGATCCAGCTATGCTAAATATAAATATTAAAAATATTAAAAATGCTCTTATCATATCGCTATTATAAGACAATTTCTAATAAAATGCCATAATTCATCAAAAAAGAAGACAGTTTTTCACTGCCTTCTTTTCAAAATTTCGTTATAACTTATTATTCTATTACACAGCGGCTTTTGCAATTTCAACTATTTTCGAAAAAGCTACTGCATCTTTTACTGCAACATCTGCTAGCATTTTTCTATTAACAACTATATTTGCTTTTTTAAGAGCATTAGTTAATCTGCTGTAGCTTAAACCGTTTATCCTTGCAGCTGCATTTATTCTTGTAATCCATAGTCTGCGCATAAAACGCTTTTTATTTCTTCTATCAGCATATTTGTACTTCAATGCCTTCATAACAGCAATATTTGCTACTTTAAATATTCTGCTTCTTGCTCCAATAAAGCTTTTTGCTAGTTTTAATATTTTTTTATGTCTCTTTCTTAGTACGTTTCCACGTTTTACTCTTGCCATGATTATTTGCTCCTTGATTATTTATTTCTGTAAGGTAATTCTAATTTAACTTTTTCTAAATTTGAAACAGAAATTTCTTGCATTCCTGTTAATCTTCTCTTCCTTGCTTGACTTTTGTGTGCAAGAAGGTGTTTCTTTCCTGATTTTAATCTCAAAATCTTGCCATTTGCGGAAATTTTATATCTTTTAGCTCCCGCTCTGTGTGTTTTCATTTTAGGCATTTTATATTCTCCTTTGTGTTATTAATTAACTTGCTGATGGTGCAAATATTGTTAAAAGATTCTTACCTTCCAAAGAAGGTTCTTTTTCTATAATATGAGGAAAATCCGCTAAGTCTGCGACTATCCTATTTGCTAGCTCAAAGGCCAGATGGCTGTGTTGCATTTCTCTGCCTCTTAGCATGACTACCACTTTTACTTTGTTTCCACTTTCAAGAAATTTTTTTATACTTTTTAGTCTCACATTGTAATCATGGATGTCGATTTTATATCGAAGCTTAATTTCTTTGATTTCTACGGTATGTTGCTTTTTTTTGGCTTCTTTAGCTCTTTTTTCAGCTTCAAATTTATATTTTCCGTAATTTAGAATTTTTGCTACAGGAGGATTTTGGTTAGGGCTTATAACTACCAAGTCTAAATCCCTGTCGTAAGCCATTTGCAAAGCTTTTGCTGTCTCAATGACTCCTAAATTCTCTCCATTTTCATCAATTAATCGGACTTCTCTTGACCTGATTCTTTCGTTTACAAGTCCATTTTGTGATTGTGTTCTACCTTCGCTAATGATTTTTCCTCCATGTCAATAACTCTAATTACAGTACAAACTTGATTATCAAACAAAAAAGATTTTTTTTCAAGCAAGAAAAAAGCCGCTATAAAAATACGGCTAAACAAAAAATTTGTTTTGGAATTCTGTGCTTGTATATTAGTTGCTTTCTATTGCTTTTTCCATGCGTTCAATTTTCTTTATAACTTCTTCTATTTGCTCTTTTAGTGCTTGCAAAAACAATTTAATTTCAGGTTTAAAACTATATGTGCCTGCCCAATAAAATTGTTGACCTCGTGTGTTCATCTAAAACTCCTTATCAACTACCTTATGTTCTATCTATCGGCAAAAATCATGCAAAACTTTAGTAATTTATTACTATATTTTACATTTCTTAATGAAAATTTGTTGTCCAACTATAATCTATCAAAAATTTTCTAACAATTTTCTAACGCTTGCTTTATATCTTCGATAATATCTTCAGGATCTTCTATTCCTACTGATAATCTAATATAATCAGGTGGAGCTCCTGCTGCAATTTGATCTTCTACGCTTAATTGTTGGTGAGTTGTACTGGCAGGATGTATTACCAAAGATTTTGTATCGCCGATGTTGGCTACGTGGGAAAGAAGTTTTACATTATCTATAAATCTCGCTCCGCAAATTTTACCGCCTTTTACTCCAAAACCTATCATAGATGCACAACCATTTGGGTAATATTTTTTAGCGAGTTCATAATCTTTGTGGCTCTTTAACCCAGGGTATATTACCCAGCTTACTTTTTCATGATTTTCAAGAAATTCCGCTACTTTTAAAGCATTTTCGCTGTGAGCTTTCATTCTTAAAGGCAATGTTTCAAGACCTTGGGCTACTAAAAAGGCATTAAAAGGACTTAGGGCAGCTCCTGTGTCTCTTAGTAATTTAACTCTGGCTTTTACTATGTATGCGGCAGTCTTAAAAGTTTGTGTATAGCTAATTCCATGATAACTTGAATCGGGTTCAGTAAGTTCTGGAAATTTTCCGTTTGCCCAATTAAATTTACCACTGTCAACTATAATTCCGCACATTGAATTTCCATGTCCTCCTATAAATTTTGTCGCAGAATAAACCACTATGTCTGCACCAAAACTAATTGGTTTCAGTAATGCAGGAGTTGGTACAGTATTATCCAAAATTAATGGAATCCCATGTTTGTGAGCTATGGCTGCAAGTTTTTCTATATCAAGAACATTTAACTTGGGATTTGCTAAAGTTTCGGCGAAAATTAATTTCGTTTTTGAAGTAATTGCTCTCTCTATACCAACAAAATTGTCAGGATCGACAAATTTAGTCGTAATTCCCAATTTTGGTAATGTGTCGTTAAATAATGTGTGTGTGCCTCCGTATATAGCTGTGGAACTTATTATTTCATCTCCTTGAGATGCTATGTTCAATACAGCATAAGTTATTGCGGCCATGCCTGATGCAGTTGCTAGTGCGGCTACACCTCCGTCTAACAAAGCCATTCTCTTTTCCAAAACATCTGTAGTTGGATTCATTAATCTTGTGTATATGTTTCCAGAACGTTCAAGCGAAAATAATTCTGCTGCATATTTTGTGTCGTCAAATGTATATGCCGTAGTTTGATAAATTGGTAAAGCTCTAGAATGCGTTGTTTTGTCTATTTCTAAACCACCATGAACTGAAATCGTTCTGTCTTTCATCTTTTTCTCCTAATTAGTTATTTGATTTTTTCACGTATAAATTCTTCTGCTTTCTTTATTATTGTTGTTGTTGAATGTGAATCACTTCCGCCTGTTTGTAAAATCCCTAATTCATCTGCAATTTTAGATATCTCTTCAGGAGTGTAAAATCTTATGTAACTTCGATGACGACGATATGCATAATTAGTTTCAATTCCTTCTAGTCCATAAGAAATAAGTTTTTGAATTGTTTTTTTTATGTTAAAACTCCAACAACAAGCAGGGTGGGCAAGTACTGCTATGCCTCCTGCTTCTTTTATTGTTTTAATTACATTTTTAGCACTTCTGTAATTTATAAACCTTATAATGTCATTAGTTGCACATAATTTGTTTTTGGCACAAATTTTATTTAATTTTAAATTGTTTAAATCAATATTATACCCAAGTATGTGCATAAAAACATAACCATCCCAACAATCAAATTCAACTCCTTTTATAAGTTCTATTCCTTCTGGGATTTGAAGATTTTTGTATGCACTTATTATGTTGTGATCTGTTATTGCCAGCTTTTTAAAACCTAGTTCTTTAAATGCTTTCAGCATTTCTTCAGGTGAATTTTTTCCATCAGAATGATTGGTGTGAAAATGTAAATCAACTGTTCTGAAAAAATCTTCTTTCTTTATATTTTTTAAATTTTCGTGTCTATTGTTCATAATTCTCTCTCAACTTTATTATATAAAAAAATAACCTTGTTAGGCAAGGAATTTTCACCAAACAAGGTCATTTCTTTGTTATTCAAAATTTTATTTTTTTGCATCTAACATTTGCTTTATTCCATCTATTGAACTTAAAACTCCGGTAGCTTCGTAAGGCATGTAAACTACTTTGTTGTTTTGTCCTTGAGCAATTGAATTTAATGTTTCAATGTATTTCATTGCTATTAAATATTTGTCTGCAGGTCCTACATTTCCTATTGCTGCAACAACTTTTTCTATTGCACTAGCTTCCCCTTGCGCTTCTCTAATTCTAGCTTCGGCATTACCTTCAGCTATAAGGATTGCTGCTTGTTTTTCTCCTTCCGCTCTGTTTATTTGAGCTTCTTTTTCTCCTTGTGCCTTTAAAATTGCTGATTGCTTTAAACCTTCCGCTTCAAGTATTGCTGCTCTTTTATCTCTTTCAGCTTTCATTTGTTTTTCCATTGCTGTTTGAATGTCTGCAGGAGGGATAATATCTTGTAATTCTACTCTGTTTACCTTTATTCCCCACTTTTGTGATGCATCATCAAGTATAATTCTTAGTTTTTCATTTATTTTTCCTCTGGAAACGAATGTTTCATCTAAATCCATTTCACCTATAATATTTCTTAGCGTAGCTTGAGTAAGTTTTTCAATTGCTTCAGGAAGATTTTGAATTTCATAAGTTACACTTTTAGGATCAACTATTTGAAAATAAATAAGAGCATTAATTCCTATACCTGCGTTGTCTCGAGTTATAACGTTTTGTCTTGGGAAATCATATACGCATTCTCTTAAATCGATTCGATCTTTAACTACATAATAACCGTATACTTTCCCGTTTGATCCTTTTTGAACATGTTTCCAATATATACCTCTTGGATTGTCAATTACTGGAATAATAAAATGTAGACCCGGACCTAAAATTTTTTTAAATTTACCTAAACGTTCAATAATCATAACTTCTGCTTGTTGAACAACTTTAAAACCTCTAACAGAAAACATTATTACGAAAGATAAAACTAAAATCCATAAAATAACTGCTATCATTTTTTCTCCTTTACATCTTCTCTACGTAAAAAATTGTACCTTCGTTTTTTATAATCTTAATATTTGCATTTTCAGGAATTTCTTCACCATTAATACTTCTTGCCTCCCATTCTTCACCATAGATGGTTATTCTTCCATCAAGTCCATTTGTTGGTTTAATTGTTTTGGCGTCTTGTCCAATATATTTAGACTCAAGTCCTGTTGTAGTATCTTTTGGGTTTACGTTTTTCATCAAAAATGGACGTAAAGAAGCTAAAAATAAAGTTGAAACTAAAACAAAAATAACTATTTGCCCAAAAAAAGTAACATTAAAATAAGCTCCAATTGCTGTAATTAAACAAGCAAAAGCTAAATTTAGAAAAAATAGCATAGGAGTAAATAATTCAATAATAAAGAAAACTACTCCTGCTATAATCCATATTAACCAAAGATCCATATTGTTTCTCCTCTATTTATTATTGCGATTGTATCATTTTACTTGAATTTACGCAAGATATATAAAATAATTTTTTCTTGCAATGAATTATATTATGCTAAAATTTTGTTGTGGTAAGTTTTAAGGATATATTGTCTTGAATTATACTAATAGTATAAAGCTCCTTACTTCTCAAGAAAAATTTCATATTAAATTAGGTCTGGAGCGTATGGAAAAACTTGCAGAAATTTTTGGTAATCCTCAAGAAAAACTAAAAATTATTCACGTTGCAGGTACAAATGGAAAAGGTTCTGTTTGTGCTATGTTAGCTAAAATTTTTGAAAAAAATAATTACAAAACAGGACTTTTTACCAGTCCTCATATTAAAAGTTACACTGAAAGATTTAAAATAAATTTTAAAAATATAAGCAAAAATAAATTTGCGCAATATTTTCAACTTGTTGAAACTACTGCAAAAAAAAATAATATTAATTTAACTGAATTTGAACTTCTTACTATGATGGCTTTTTTATATTTTTATGATGAAAAAGTTGATATTTTATTGTTAGAAACAGGTATGGGAGGCAGATTAGATGCAACTAATATAGTGAAACATCCTGTTTTAACTATTATAACTTCCATAAGTTTTGATCATGCTGATAGACTTGGTAAAACAATTGAAGATATAGCTTATGAAAAAAGTGGTATCCTGAAAATTAACACGCCTGTCGTAATTTCAACTTCTAATAAAGGTTTTAAGATAATAGAGAAAAGGGCTCAAGAAATTAATGCCGTTCTTTTACCAATTGAAAATAATTTTGAACTTATTAACATAAAAGAAAATATATTTTCTAATAATAACAAATCTTATAAACTTTCTTTAAAAGGCTTAAATCAAGGAGAAAATTTAGCTTTAGTTGAAAAAGTTCGTGAGTATATGAATTTACAAGAAAATAAGGCATTAGTAGATGTGGCTTGGCCCAGTAGAATGCAATTTATTGCGGAGAAGAATCTTTTAGTAGATGCGGCGCATAATTCTGATGCAGTTAAAATTTTGAAAAAAAATCTTGAGAAATATTACAAAAATAAAAAAAGAATTTTCCTTTTTGGGGTACTAAACACAAAAGATTACAAAAATATAATAAAAAATTTATTTGATAAAAATGATACAATATATATTACAGATGGTTTTGCTAAAAATTCAATTGATAAAATGATTTTGGCAAAAGAAATTGCTAAAATTTTCCCCGAAAGTAAAATAAAACTCATTGAATTAGAAAATATCAATGAGTTTACAGAAAAGGATGTTATAGAGGGTATAAAAATTTGTTGCGGCTCCTTTTATTTATGTTCTAAAGTTTTATAAATTTCCTGCCGCCGCTTTGTATAAACTTATATGATTTATTAAACAAGCTGTCTTACTTGAGGCTACCATTTTTTGTATTACAAGCATAGCTTCTTTTTTTTGAAGTAAATCTAAATAAGAAATTATTCCTTGTTTGTATTTCATTTCTGTATAGCCAAAATCTTGTTTTTCCATTTCTAAAGTTTTTAAGTTCTTTATGTATTTTTCATTATCAAGTTTTAATGTACTTAGTGAATCATTTATTTCTTGTATCGCAGTTAGATTTGTTTTTTGATAACTTAAGAGGGCTTGTTCGTATTTGTTTTTATTAATTTTCAAATTGGCAATCTTAGCGCCGCCTGTGAATAAAGGTAACATGGCTGAGGCCCCAGCTCCTGCTATAGCGTTTTCCCAATTCATTGTTTTGGCTAATGATGTTGTGCTAAAAGAAAGTAGTCCTAAAATGTCAATAGTTGGAAGAAATTCTTTTTTTGCTATTCTTATATCAATTCCCGCTTTTTCAAGCATTTTTTGGGCAACTAAATAATCAGGTCTGGAGGTTATAATTTCAGAAGAGAGTTCATTTGGAATTGTTTTGTCTATTTTTATATTATCGTATGAAATTCTCTTGAAATTTTTTGTGTTGACTGGACTTTCTCCAATTAAAACAGCTAAAGAATTTAGTATTATTTCTCTAGATTTTTTTAAATCTATTAAATCAGATGTTGCTGTAACATAAGCTTTTTCTGCTTGAACCAAATCTGCTGTGGATACAATACCTTCTTCGTTAGATAATTTCATTAAATTGTAAATCTGTTTGCGATCATTTATAATTTCTTCTTGAAGACTAATTAATTTGTCAAGTTTTACTATGTTATAATATGCAGCTCCTACTTGTCCTGCTACTGCAATATATGTAGCTTTTTCTTGCAATTGGGAAGTTTCGTATAATTTTTTTGCACTTCTTGTTTTGTCTCTGTTTTTGAGAAAAATATCAGCTTCATAACTGGCTATAAGAGGTATGGCAAAGGCTCCTTGAGTATTGGTTGCTCCAGGAATTTTGTACAATATAGGCGAAGCTCCTGCGGAAAACTTTGGTAATTCATTTGCTAATTGTAACTTAGCTACTTGTCTTGATTCTTCTACTTTTAATGTTGCTATTTTTAAATCTTGATTATTGGCTAATGCTTTGTATATGTAATCTTGTAAATATGGATCATTGTATTCTTCCCACCATTTTATGTTTATGTATTCAATTTTGTTTTGAGTCTCTTTTACGGCCTCTTTTTCTTTTCTTGGCAATTTACTTTCTTTTTTTATTCGTGTTTCTTTAATATCCTGAATTGCCATTGCACTTAATGGCAAAAAATTTAAACTTATGATACTTGCTATTAAACTTGTTGCAATAATTTTTTTTGTCTTCATATTTCCCTCTTAATTATTGAAGTTTTTCTTGACTTTTTCCATGACAGTATGCTAGCATATTTATGTTACAAATGCAACATGTAATATTTGTAGCATAATTTAAGGAGTTAATTTTTTATAATGACAAAAAACGTTCCACATTTTACTGATAGTATGGTATATTCTATAGAACAAATTGCAATATATTTGGAAATTCATGGCAAAAATTTTTTTTCACAAATTACTAATGGAGAATTAACTCCTGAAGAATTTAGAACAATTGACGTAATTTTGTGTAATCCTAATATTTGCCAAAGAGATTTAGCTAAATTAATTTTACGAGATAGAGTAAGAACCGGTAGAATTTTAGATGCACTTGAGGCAAAAGGTTTGATTAGAAGATTTGGTGATATGAAAAATAAAAGACTTGTAAAAAAGATGGAATTAACTGAAAAAGGGAACAAATATTTTCAAGATATTACAAAAAGAGTTCAGCCTTATTTAGTTACGTTATGCGAAAAATTTTCTGATAAGCAAATTGTTGAATTAAAAAAATTATTAAATTCATTAAAAGAAGTACTTGCAGAAATTGTTAAAGTACCTGTATAGGAGATAAAAAATGGCAGAAATTGGAAAAGAAATAAATGCTAATGAAGAAAAAAGAATATTCAAAAAAAGATATATTACTATAACTATTGCTATTATTGCTTTGTTAGTTGGTGGATATATTTGGTGGGATGCATCTCATTATCAATCTACTGATGATGCTTATGTCGAAAGTCACATGGTGCAAATTGCTCCAAGAGTTTCCGGTCAAATAGAAAAAATATTCATAACAGATAATCAACGGATAAAAGAAGGTGATATTGTAGCTATTATTGATGACAAAGATTATAAAATAAAATTTGAACAAGCTGATGCTCAATATCAAAGAGCTCTTTTAAATCAAAATGTGGCGAAAGCTAATTTAAGTGCTGTAAATTCAGAAATAGCTCTTGCTCAAAAAGATCTTGAAAGATATAAAAATTTGTATGAATCAGGAGCTGTTTCCAAACAAATTTTTGATAGTGCTCAAACAAAATATGATTCAATAAAAGCTAAACAAACTGATGCAGAAAATATGATTTTTTCTAAAACTGCTAATAAAGTTGCTGATGCAGATTTGAAAGTTCTGAAAGCTTTAAAAGATCAAGCCGAATTAAATTTAAGTTACACAAAAATTCTTGCTCCTCGTGATGGAGTAGTTACAAACAAAAACGTTGAAAAAGGTGCTTATGTTCAAGTTGGGCAGCCTCTTTTTGCTATTGTTCCTGATGAAGTTTGGATTGTAGCAAATTTTAAAGAAAATCAAGTAGGTCAAATGAAACCGGGACAATTGGTAGATATAAAAGTTGACACTTATCCAAATAAAATCTTTAAAGGCAAAATAGATAGTATTCAAAGAGCTTCTGGAGCTAAAGCTAGCCTTTTCCCTCCAGAAAATGCAGTTGGTTCCTTTGTGAAAATTGTTCAACGTATTCCGGTAAAAATTGTTTTTACAGAAAAAATTAATCCTGAGCAGTACACAATAGTTTCGGGCATGTCTGTAATTCCTAAAGTAAGAGTGAAATAATATATGTCGACAAATATAACAGAAAATGTTTCACAAGAGTGGAAACCTAAATATGGACCTTGGCTAGGTGCAATTCCTACAATTTTTGCTGCATTTATGTTTGTTTTGGACGAAACTATTGCTAATGTTGCATTACCTCACATGGCAGGTTCTTTTTCTATTAGCAGAGATGAATCTATGTGGATTTTAACTTTTTATCTAGTTGCTAGTGGAGTCGTTATTCCCATGGTAGATTGGTTTTGCAAAATTATGGGCCGAAAAGCATTTTTTATTTTTAGTGCAATTTTATTTACAGTTTCATCCGTTTTGTGTGGTTTATCAACTTCTTTTGAATTTATGATTTTTGCAAGAATATTGCAAGGGATTGGCGGTGGTGGACTTTTACCTATATCACAAGCTATTTTGCTGGAAGGATTTCCTCCAAATGAAAGGGGGAAAGCAATGGCGGTTTTTGGATTGGTAATTGTTGTTGCTCCAATTATTGGACCTGTTGTGGGTGGGTGGATTACGGAAAACTGGAGTTGGCCTTGGATTTTCTTTATTAATCTTCCTGTTGGTATTTTAACAATATTTTTAGCTAAACAATTTATTGAAGATCCTCCTTATGCAAGAAAGCAAAAAGATGTATCTTTTGATGCTATTGGATTTAGTTTTTTAGCTATATGGATGATTACCATGCAAATTGTTCTTGATAAAGGGAACAACAATGATTGGTTTGGTTGTGATTGGATTTTACAATTGTCAATTATTTCTTTTCTTTCTGCTTTGTTTTTTGTAATTTCTCAAATGAAAATAAAAAAACCTTTGGTGGATTTAAGTATTTTTGCTGATAAAAATTATGCAATTTGTACTTTTATAAGAGTAATTATTCAGGCTATATTATTAGCTTCTTTAGCTATTTTGCCTCAGTTTTTACAATCTCTTATGGGATATGACGCTTTTACAAGCGGTTTGGCTATGATGCCAAGAGGTATTGGCGGAATTTTTACCATGGTAATTTTAAGTAGAATTTCTACAAAAATTGACAATAGATTGTTGGTTGTTTTGGGCCTTTTAATTATTGGTGTAGCCGGATTAATGTTGGGTGATTTAAATTTAAATATTTCTTATATGAATATTGTTGTTCCAAACTTTATTTTTGGATTAGGGATGGGATTTGCCATGGTTCCACTTATTGCTTTGTCTGTTGTAACTTTGCGTAATGACCAAATGACTAATGCTAGTGGTGTTCAAAGTATGCTTACTAATGTTGGCGGAGCTATTGGTACTTCTATTTGTACCACAATTATTTCCAGATTTTCTCAAGTTCATCAACATATGTTGGTTGAGCATCTTACCCCTTTAAATCCTGTTTTCCAAGCAAAATTAACTGCTATGCAAAGTGCATTTGCTCAATATACTCATATTACTGTTGCTAATCATATGGCTCAGTATTCTTTGTATGGCGATTTGATTAAACAATCTACTTTGTGGGGATTTATCGAGGCTTTTAGATATGTTGGTATTGCTTCAATTGTCCTTATTCCTCTTATTTTTCTTATTAAAAAAATTGAAAAAAACAATAATTAATTTATCCAATTTAATTTTTTCATAAAATTAATGCTAACTTCTGCTCTAGCAGAATGATCATCAGCAAATATCTTTATTATAAGCGTTTCAAGTGTTTCCAAATTTAACATTCCTATTAAACCTGCTGCTCCAACTTTTGCAAAAATTTTACCTTTTGTTAGTTTTATTATTTCAGTATCAAATCTGTTTTTTCCTCCATATATCATTGGGTATTTTATTATTGCTGAAATAATTTTTTTGCCTTCTTTCGTTTGGTAAAAATTTTGTAGACCTATTGCCATATTTTTCAAAGGTAAAGCTAAAACAGGTACTCCGCATCCATCTATTGCAGTTATTTCTTCGTTAAATTCACATAAATTAAGTGTTTGCATTGATATTTTTCTTTGTAGTGGATGATTTAAGGAAATATAATTTTCTGTTGGATAATTGTAACTTTTACAAGCACATAACATTCCAACATGCTTTCCGCTGCAATTATTGTATATTGCTGATATCTTTTGATTCCTTTTAATTAACAAATTCTTTGTCGATATGTCCAGTGGATAAGTTTTTGGACATTTTAGTTCAGAAATTTTTAATTTTGCTTTTGATAAAATTTCTTTTATGAGATTTGCTTGGGACAATGTTCCTGCATGTGAACCTGAAATAATGGCAAGATGCTTTTCATTTAAATTAAATTGTTCGTATGCTCCAGATAATAAAAAACTATATGTTTGAAAAGGTTTCTGCATTGAGCGAAAAATTATATTTTGCTTGTTGCTGTAATTAAAATCTAAAATTTTGTTCCTATTTTTATCTATGGCAATAACTGAACCTATATATGCTTTTTCTAATATCCCATTTCTATTAATTTCTATGATAATATTATTGTTTTTGTGCATATTATTCAGATAAATTTAAAAGTTTTCTTAGTTGAAGTTTCAAAATTTTGTTTTCTTTTAAAAGTTTTTCATTTGTAGATTTTAATGAAGCATTATCTTCTGCCGAATTTATATCATTTGTGAAATTTAAATTTTCCATCAAAAATCTTTTTCTGCTTTCTTCTTTATATCTTAGAACTGCTTTAATTTCACTTTCAGGAACAAAGCCCATATTAACTAAAACAGTTGCTGAACCTACTTGTTCATTTGTAGCCTTTTTAATTTTTTCTTGTTGCTCTAAAACAGTTTCTAATTGTTCAATTGTTATTTGACCAGTTCTTAAAAAATATTCCCCTATACGTATTTTACCGCTCATGTATCTAACAATTTCAACCATTTTTACAGATTGAGGCATAGCTATGTATTCTTTTTCAAGACAATCTATGAAAATATTTGAAACTTCAAAAAGATTCCATCCATTTTTGATTGTAAGTTCAGCTATTGTTAAACCATCCATGGAATCTTGCAAAAATAAGTAGTAATTTGATGTTAAACCAGAAGCTTTTGTTTCAAGTTCTTTTTTGCCTTTGTATGTCAAAATACTTTTGTGTAATTGAAAAATATCTTCTATTTCATAAGAATTTAAATATTGTGGAGTAAGTTCTTCTTCAAGTTTGTATCTTAAATATACGTACATTAGTTGTTTAATCCAAATAGGCATTAAAAGCAAATCGGACATAAATTGCGAAAATTTATTAACTGGAACTTCTTGTTTGTTGTTTTTCATTACAAATCCTTTTACTTACAATAATTTATCAATTCATTTTGCCAACCTTGTGTTTTTTCAATAAAATAATCGGCCCCTCTGTTTTTACAATTAATTTTATAGTCAGTTTTTGAAGATGCTGTCATTACAATAATCTTCGTATCAAGTTTACACAAAAGAACAAGTTTTTTCAATTCATCAAGAAGAAGAAAACCTTCTTTTTCTGTTGGTAAAAATAAATCCATAACTACATAACCAAAATCTTTTTTCTTAAATTTAGTAATACAATCGTTTACTCTGCTCGATGTAGTTACTTCAAAACCCATTTTTTTGAACAAAAGTTCCAATTGATAAACAATTACACCTAAATCATCAATAATTAAAACTGTACGTGGCCGTTTTTGATCTTCACCACCTTTTAAATATTCATTCACAAGTGTTTCCGGAGAATTTTGGGGAACAACTTTTTCGTCTAAATTGCTTTCATTAGTACTACTTTGTGCCACATTAATTCCAGCTTTTAAGCCATTTATATCATGTTGCAGTTTCCCTGCAATTTTTTCTATTTGTTCATTGTCAATATTTTCAGGAACTTCCATTCCTGCCAATGAAAATAATTTTTTTAATGTGTCCTTATCTAATTCAACTTTATCTTCGCTCATTTTACTACCCACAACTATGACATCTTATTCTATAATTCTAATCAAATATTTGCCACCACTTTTTAGAGGATATTGATTTTTTGTATTGTGAACTGATTGTTTTCAATATATCTGCAAGTTCTTCATCAGAAATTTCAAAATGCATTTTTAATTGAGAGAGATAATTATTAATTGATTTTAACACATTTTGCTTTTTCTTAAAACTATTTTGAAAATATTTTCTGTCATAATTTGTGTTTTTATCCATAAATGCCTTTGTTGAAAACATATTCACCTGTTTATATTATATACGTTAATTTTTTTCTTACATGCGAAAAACGTTTAATCTTTTGACTAAAATGTAATCAAAAACAATTTTTCAAAAATTCAGGTAAATCTGTTGCTTCATTAGGTCCTGCAATTATATTAAATTCTGGTAGTTCTTCTCGTATTTCCTCTAATAAATCTGAGGCAAGTCCAGGAATAATAATATTTTTATGATTAATTTTTTCTGTAATAAATGAATTTTTTACAGCTTTTGCAATAATTTCTCCAGTAAATTTAGAAGCAGACCAAGCTGTTAAAACACTCATTCCGTCGGAATCTGTAATAATTAAATAAGAACCTTCTGCCATTCCTTCAAGTTCATTTACTACAGCAAAATATGTTAAAGCAAAATTTGTAGTAACCATTACTTTAGAATTTGGATTTACTTCTCCTATTTCATAAAGTTTGGGTTCTACTTGCAAAGGTTTTTGAGGATCAGTATAAATATTCATTCTGAGTGTAATTAAAGCACTCAATAAAGCTGAATTTAATTGATCCAAAACTAATAAATTACAATACTTGCAAATAAGAGTTGCTAACTTTATTGTATCAATTGCAATGTTGTTACACAATGAATAATTCATCATTACAGGTAAACCAAGAGGCTCAAATTTCTTTTCAATTGCGCTTCTTCGTAACATAGTTAATGGCTCAATAATGTTAGAATTTACTTCTTGTAACAAATTTAAAACCATATTTTTAGCACCTGCTTTTTGTAAAGTTGCTGATTTTTGGCTTAATTCTTTAGGATTTTTTCCATCAATTATTATAGGTGTTATTTTCTCTGTGTATAATAAATCTTCTAATTTTTGTTCAGTTAAATATATCAAAGGTTGTTTTTCTCGAATTAAATCAATTGAATTTTTTATAGATCCTACGTTGTCTGTTACTAAAATTGTTGGAGTATTAGTTTCTAAAACATTTTTTGCTTTCAAAACAAAATCAGAGCTGTCGTTTATTAACATAATTGAATCAATTCTGAATTCTTCTCCAATACGCTCAATTTTGTAATCTAAAATTTTTTTCAGTTTTTTATCAAAATTTTTGTCAGAAGAAGAAATTTTAATGGCAAAACCACAAGGATTAACAAAAGTTTTGTCGTGTCTAAACATTACAGTTTCATCCCCAATTGTAATTTTTTTCTTACTTCCAAATGTTACTTTTGTTTGGGGTTTTCGATTTTCGTGCGAGAAAGTTTGTTTCAATTCTTCTTCAATAAAAGGACAAGAATTTATGTTAGCTTCACCTTTTGCAAGTTTCATAGCATAAGCCATACAAGTAATGCAGCCACATTTTTTGCAATTTGCATTAGATGTTTTCTTGGCACCTGGCAAAAATTTGAAAATTTGTATACCCGTAAGCGCCATTTATATCTCCTCCATAAATTTTTTAAATCCATTAATAACTTCTGGATGCCAAAGTACAAGAATATTTGCACCAGCTAACATTATAGCTGCTGCTGTTGAACTTTCCCAAGCTATGGCTCTTTCTTGTAAAGTTCCATGGTTTTTGTCAAAATTATCGATTCTTGCTTCTTTTGTTTTCCAAGATTCTTCTCCTGCAAAAGCAATAATTGGCATGTTAAGCATTTCATCTCCTTCAAGCCCAGCAAGTTTGACTCTCTCAATAATACTGTATCCATAATCTAATCCGTAACCTAAGGCTCCCATATTTGTATCTATTATTATATTGTCTTGAGAAATTCCGCTTTCGGTTAGTAAAATATTGAGTTCTTTAGCAAGATTAATGTCAATAGGAGTTCTGGCTATTATTTTGTGACCTTTTTGAGCTATTATTTGAGCAAAAGATTCGTATGTTTCTGATTCTGCAATACCTATAATACTTGGGGTGTCTGTAATTTCTGCTAACTTTGGTAATAATATAACATCAAGATTCTTTTTGTTCGAGCCTGTGATTAGCAATGGTTTTTGGGCTATTGAAATTATTTCTTTTAATAATTCTATTGCTTTGGATATTTCTTTTTCATCATTTATATTAAATTTCAACGCAAGGATATCACAAGAGCTCTGTTGAGCTTTTTGTGCCCATAATTTCATGTCGTAAATTGCATTTCCCCAGTATTCTTTTAAAATTGGCGAGTAATTTTGTGGAATATTCATTAAAATTTCTATTGCTAAAAGTGCTCTTTTGTTTCCTTTCTCTTTTTTCATAAATGGTAAGGAAAAAGATGGTTCGTAATTTATATTGCCTAGCTTAATTTCGCGAATTTGAGATTTAAAATTTTTTGAAGGTTCTATGTATTCCATAATTCTTCTCTCTAAATAAAAAAATACTAACATAAAATAAAAATCTTGTTAACTTTAAAACAAAAAAGGCGGATAATTCCGCCTTTTTTACTTATTTATGAATTGATTTGTTAATTAAATACAGATTGCATGGTAACAAAGAAAACATCCATCATATTTCTTATTACTTCAACAAATCTACCTGTCGCATCTTCTATCATCATTTTGAAAGTTCCTACAAATCCGGTGATATTTCCGTATATGTCTGTAAGAATATTTCCGTCTTGATCAGTTACTGTTTCATAAGAAACAGAAATTTCTGTTACACCAGCTTCAGGCAAAGTTTTTAGTTCTTTGGTTGAACCATCAGATTCATAATCAACTTTTCCGTTTTTGTTGAAATCAACCCAAAGTAATAATTTGTTGTATATTTCATCTTCAGAGTTGATTATACCATCATTGTTACTGTCATATTTTGCAAGTTCCAAAAATCCATTTTCAGAACCATTTTGATCTCCAAATAGTTCACCTCCATTATCAACTTGTCCATTGGCATTCTTGTCAAGAACTAAAAATGCATTATCAAATTCACTTTGTTCTTCAGTCCAAGCTGTTTGTTCAGCTTGGCCATCGTTGTTTAAGTCAAATATAACACCATTTTCTACGGAAGTGTATTTGAAACCATCTCCTTTTAAATCAAGAACTAAAGGAGATACAGTTCTTCTTATCAAACTACCTACGTTGTATGCACAATTGTTGTTCATTACAATTTGTCCACCTTGACATAATTCGTCTGTTGCATTGTTGAAAGTTTGACCGTTCCATTTATTGTTTGCTGCATATTTGCAACTTGTGAACATTGTAGTTTTGGAAATTTTTCCGTACAAATAATTACAAGTATTTACACATTCTGTATTACCTGCACACATATCAGAACAAGAGCCTGAAGTTTGTTTGGCTTTTGACACTGTTGTTGAAGAATAATCTCCAGGGAATATATTATACCAACTTCTTGCTGTAAATACTCCCACAACTGATGCAGATTTACCATCTGGTGATAATGCAACCATGTAAGCATATACATTATTGCCAAAAGTTCTGTTTTTATCTGCTTGAGAAAGCAATGATGCTGCGTGTGCCATTCCTGAATCTACATTTCTCTTTATGTCAAAACATCCACCTGCTGTTGAACCATTCATATGATTGTATAATGTACAATTGGGTTTGTTTTCAGCTTGTCTTGCAAAATATACTGTGCCCCAAAGTTGACATTTTTGGCAAGATTGTCCGTTCCAATAAGGTTGATCTGAAGGACATTGACATACTCCAGGAGATATGTATACCATATTGCTTTTACATTGTTTACATTGTTTTGTTACGTTGTTTACGTAAACTTCATTTACTCCAAAATAATTTGGCTGAGTACTTCTTATTTCTGCTTCAGTTCGGCAAGAATTACAAGAAGTGTATGGAGGGGTACTTGTGTATGGGAAATCACAAGCTTGTGGCCCGCAAGAACCTGAAGGACAGATATAACCTGCGCTACAAGCTATTTGAGTTGGAGTAGTACTGCCTGCAAGACAATAATATCCTTCTTTACACAAGCCTGAACACTCAGGTCCTTTTAAACCTTGTGTAGCTCCATATGTTCCACAAGGGCATTCAATTGGTTTGTCTGTTTGACCAGGACAATAATGACCTGTAGGACAAATTGTACAAGTGCAACTTGCTGCATTGTAATAAGTTCCTGCTCCGCAACTTGCTGCATTTATGCCACATATACATTGTGTTTTGTCTGAACTTGCTATATAGTTTCCGCTACAAGTTCCTATGCATCCTGCTTTTGTCGCATCATATACAGCTTTGCTTCCATTGAAACTTGAAGAATGTCCTGATATCCAAGTATTGATTTCTGATGCGGTTGTTGGACATGTTGCTTGACAAGCATAATTTCCTGTGAGTACGCTAGATGAAGCATTGTAATAATATCCGGGTTGTATGGTAACTTCATTTGGCTTAGTTGCAGGACAAACACAAACTTTTGGATCGTTTGCACTTCTTATTGTGAAAGAAGAAGGACAAGCGGATTCGCAAGTAGAAGATGTTGCATCAAATTTCATATTGTTTGAAGAATATTTATTTGCCATCTTTTGAATGTCGCATTCACAAACTTTGTATACGTTATTTGGTGAACGTCTGTCATTGCATTCTACTTGACAAGTTGCTGCAGAAGGATCTGATATGTAATTTGTTCCTTCTAAACATGCTTTTGTTTGTGCATCTGTAGGATTAGGTATGCAATGTTTAGTTATATTATCTGTAGTTTCATATAAACATCCCACGGGGTCACAATAATATCTGTCAAATGCTGGTATAGTTTGACCAGTACAAGCTTTCATACAAATTGGAGAATTGTTTAAATCATAAATTTTGTTCAAATTTCCTTCTTGTTTTAAAGCAGCTGTTACTTTATCGTAATTGCAAGGACATTCTTTGTGTACGTCGTTAGGACTTGTTAAATTTGAACATTCTACTTGGCAAGTCGCTGCAGAAGGATCTGATATGTAATTGGTTCCTTCCAAACATTGTTTTGTTAACTCATCTGAAGGATTAGGTATACAATGTTGAGTTATGTTATCTGTAGTTTCATACAAACAATCTACAGGTCTGCATTGCGTTCTATCTGTTGTTGGGAAAGTTTGTCCTTGGCAAGCCATCATACAAATAGGAGAATTATCTAAATCGTAAATTTTGTTTAGATTTTCTTCTTGTTTTAAAGCTGTAGTTACTTTGTCGTAATCACAAGGACATTCTTTGTGTACGTCGTTAGGACTTGTTAAATTTGAACATTCAACTTTACAAGATTCTACAGAAGGATCTGATATGTAATTTGTTCCTTTTAAACATTTTGTTGTTAATTCATCTGATGGATTTTGTACGCATTGAAGCTTTTCTGTTTCGTAATTGTATTCTTCTAAACATCCGCCTATACATTCTGTATGCCCAGCATTTGAGACAGCTCCGTCTTTACAAGTGTATTTGCAATTTTGAGCACTTGGATCATAAATTTCATTTGAGCCAAAGTTAATTTCGCTTGCAGGTTTGCAAACACAAACTCCAGATGAATTATATTCTCTGTTAGATTCTTTGCAAGTTTTGCAAGTCAAAGAAGTTGAGTCAAATTTTTCGTCTGAATTAATGCATTTATCATTATCTGCTTGAGTTGGATCACATACACAAGTGTTTCCATTGTACGTTTTTAAACATTCGCAAGTACAAGCTTTCAATGAATAAGAAGGTTTAGAAGTTCCATTACAAGTTTCTTTACATTGTGGCATTTCTGGATTGAAAATTTCATTTGAACTTAAATCCTTACAATTTTGAAGTTCTTGAAGAGTAATATTTTCATTGCATACACATTTACCGTTTACTTCAATTTCAAGACAACCGCAATTTAATGGAATAATTTCTAAACAATTTGGTGCATCTGGATTGAAAGTATATTTTGTTTTGTCATAAGACATGTTTGGATCACAAGAACATTTTCCAGTAGAATCATATTTTCTGTTTGGATACCTTGGGTCACAAGTTTTACAAGTTTGTGCAGTTGGTTCATAAATTTCATATTCGCCTAGTATTAATGAAGATGGTTTTGTCGTAGGACAAACACAATTTGTAATATCATTTACATCTCTTACTTTATAAGAAGGTGTGCAGGTTGCAACGCATGAGCCAATTCCTGTAAAGTATTGATTTTGTTGTGCGCCGCAAGCTTGCATTTCGCTGTAAGTTATTTCGCTGTTACAAACACATGTATTGCTTGAAAAATCAATTTTTTGCATACATTCGCAATCAGGCAACGGATCTATACAAGCTGAATTGTATGGATCAGCAATTTTACCTATTGTTGCACAATCAAATTTACAATTTGCTTGAGTTGTATCGTATATTTCTTCACCTTCAAAATTTATTGCTAGTTCATCTAAACAATAACAATTCCCTTCTTCTGCACCTGCAACATATACTCTGTTTGAATTTTCTGTGTCACAAGTTTTGCAAGTAGTAATATTTGCGGGATCATATTTTTCGAAATCCCCCAAATTTATTCCTGAAGGTTGTGTTTTTGGACAAATACATTCGGTTATATCTTCAGGATTTCTTAGTTTGTATGACTTATTGCAATCTGCTATACAAGAACCTATTCCAGTGTAATATTGATTTTGTCCTACTCCACAATTAACTAAGTCTATTTGAGAAGGATTAGATTTGCAATTACAAGTGTAATCAGTCATATTAAGCTCTTGCAAACATTCACATTCTGGAAGCTTTTGAATACATTTGGTTTTTGTTTCATCAGGGAAATAATAATTTGTTGTGTCGCATTTTTCTTTACAATTTGGATTGTAATCATCGTTAACAAAAATTTCATCTTCCGCTAAATTAACTTTGTTAATGTCGCAAGAACAAATTCCATTTTCCAAAGTTCTTGGATCGTTACATATACATTCAGAACCAT
>CASDUJ010000017.1 GCA_949283935.1 uncultured bacterium | reverse complement strand
TTTCAGCTTTTGCATCTTCTGTTACTCCTTGGAAAGTTTTGAACATCAAATTGAATTTGCGTATACCTGTAAAATTGTGTTTTCCACAATTAGGACAACATATATTATTATCATCCATAAATTTAATCATTTCTTCATCAGACATACCATCTGCAATCATATCTTTTCCATTGTCATGTGCCCATTCTTCTATTAACTTATCTGCTCTATGTCTTGTTTTACATTCTTTACAGTCTATTAATGGGTCTGAAAATCCTCCAACATGTCCTGAAGCTACCCAAGTTTGTGGATTCATTAATATAGCTGCATCTAATCCTACATTATATTTACTTTCTTGTATGAATTTTTTTCTCCATAATTTTTTTACATTATTTTTTAATTCTACACCTAATGGACCATAGTCCCATGTGTTTGCAAGTCCTCCATAAATTTCTGAACCAGGATAAATATATCCTCTTGCTTTGCATAAATTTACAATTGTTTCCATTGATTTTAACATAAAAATTCCCCCTATTTTTAATAATTTAAAATTAATTATCATTTATATGCAAAAAAACTTTCATTCCTAGCATATAAATTGCTAGGGACGAAAGTATATTTTCCGCGTTTCCACCCTAATTCTTAAAAATTAATTTTTAAGCACCTTAATTTAATATTACTCCAAAGCTCCCCTTATGCTTCATATACTAGCTTTTCACCATTTTGCTAGTTCTCTAAAATAATTCACATAATTTTTCTTCTTCATCGTAATTGTATTTAATTTTAATTATTATATTTCATTGTTTAGAAAAAGTCAAGTAATTTATGTTTTTTTCACAAATAAGCAAAAAACAGGTTCTCTATTTAGATTGCCTGTTTTTGCTTAAGTAAAATTTATTAATCTTTGGGTAAGTTTCGCAGGTCTTGTGGCTTTGCAGTAGTAAAGAGTATTTTATTTGTCAATTTTCCGCCTTTTAAAACACTTTTTACTACCCAGGTAGCATTTGTAACTTTGACTTTCTGCTGAAATGTAATATTTTCGCTGGCAGAATCTCTTTGCATGTTTTGGTCTATTACCTCTGCATCTCCATCTGTTTTTATACTTTCATGCAAAGTGTAAAAACCTTCTTGATTGATTTTTACAACAGAATGTATATTATTAGGAGATTCAAATCTGACTGCTGTAATGCCATACTTGTCCAGGAAATCTTGAAATTCTTGAGTTCTAAAATATGTAGTTCTATTGTCTATCTTTCCAGATCCCAAACCTATTACTCCATCAATTGGCCAGTTTTTCAATATGTAGGACTTTAAGACTATTGGTCTATCATCTCCTACTTTTAGAATTTTTTTAACAAAACCATCAACAATCTTAAACTTCAGCTGGTAGCGAACACCTGCAAGATATTGGACAGATACAAATGTAATATTTCCTTCTTCATCTACTTTGCCATTCCATCCATTACCTACAATTTCTTTAGTTGTTGCACTTACAACATTAACGCCATTGTGTGAAACAAACTTTTTGTCTCTGAACTCAATTTGAAGTGTTGCCATTTTCTCTCCTCCAGTTGTTTAATGTTCTTTGTATAAGTTTACATCTGTAAAATATACT
>CASDUJ010000016.1 GCA_949283935.1 uncultured bacterium | reverse complement strand
TATCGAAAGTGATTTCGCCAGATAAACCTGTAAAGTTATCATTTTGAGCGGTTGTACCGCGTCGAATTTGTAAAACGCGAGCCATATATAATCCTTTATGTTATAAAAAATTGAAAAAAGAAAACCGCCAGAACGGCGGTTGTTTTATAAACGTAATTATAACATAAACACCCGAAAAAATCAAGCCACATATTAATGTATAAAAATTTTTATGGCCAAGATTTAATTATCTGATGGGATGGTTGTCCATATAGTCTTGAAAGATTTGTTTCTTATTTTTGTCGAAAGCTTTTTGTTTCAATTTAGCGTTACCAAAATAAGATTTTACAGTACCTGAATTGCAGATGTCCCAGAAATTTATTAATTCATCATATTTAAGGGCATGATTTTCATCCCAAGTAGAAATTTCCTCTTCTGCTTTTGTTATTAAATCATCAAAAGTATTTATTGCATCTGTAGCTTCATAAAATTGTTGGCGCTTATTTTGTTTCCTTTTCAGTTGTTTATCAGTTAATTTATATATTTTTTGTGAATTTATGATAGAATCTACTTTTGCTTGAAGCGTTGGTAAGGTCATTGGCATAGTTGTTCTATCAGGAATATCTGCTTCTATGTCATTAGATTCAACCTCATTTAATATATATTGAACTTTTGGTGCATCGGGATGAGTTGTATTTGAAAGCAGCCATGTTTTTAAGTCTTCAATATTATTATTGAAATTATCTTTTTCGTGATCAATTGTTGCAGTGTAACTTGTAATTTTTGAATCTAAATTTGCCTCTGTTATGCCACGAGCCCTCATAACTGATAAATCGTCTTCTATTTGGCGCTTTTCTGTTCCGTATCTATCAATAGAATCTGAAACTTGGTCTCGTTTCATATTGTTTTCTGCTTGCTTTTCTTCGCGGGCAGCTTTTATTCTATTCCCTTCTTTGCCGTTAAATTTTGTGCCTATTCGATTTACTATATTTCCTGCAATCGTAATAGTGTAGCCGAATATTTCTAAGGCTTTATCTATTGTTTGATCTAATACAGTGGTTACGAATTTTACGCCCTCATTACCATTCCAAGACAGTCCTTTATCAGAGAATATAGTTAAATTTGATTTGTTTAGGGCGTCCATAATTTTGCTTGTTGTCAAGGAATAGCGTAAAGCAGCCAATAACTCCAAGGTAGTTTTCGCTTCGTCTATTTTATTTTCACGAACTGCTTTTATTATAATTTCTTGAACTAAAATATTAAGCAATCTACCGTTTTGTAATGCTTTTTGAAAGGCTTTGCCTTTGCCCATAGATTTGGATAATTCTGTCAATGTTTTTGAAAACCACTCAAAATGGTCAGGGGCCTTTTTAAATTTTTTCTTTAGTTCTTCTAATATTGTATTAGAATTATCAAGTATTTTGGATAAGCCGTCAGTAGGTTTTATCTTTAATTCATCGATTTCTTTAATAATTGCCTTGGAATACGGCGAAAAGTACATACGATCGCCAGTTAGTTTTACATATTTTTCCAAATAATTTGAATATGTATCAGACCACCATTCTGAAATTTGTTGTGGTAAGGTTAATTCGTCCTTGCGTTTAGGAGAGATATACCCTTTACTATTTGTATCATTATAATCTATACGTTGTTTTGCTTCATTAAGTTGTTTAGAAATTTTTGTTGGGTCAGAAGCAGAAAAGAATTCGAACGCTTTTGTATTAGTGTATAATTCTTTTAACAAATCTGGGTATACCAGTTTAAATTGAACCATTTTTGCGCGATTTATCGCAGAATTTTCAAAACCTTTTGAAATCGCCCCAAAATTTAGTTGGCGTCCAACCATTTTTTTAACAGGGGATGGCACGTTATATTTAGTATCATATTCTAATGCTTCTGCAATATTTATTAAAATCTGTCGAAATTTTGGATTTTTATTGTATTCTTTCGAATTAATGCCATCAATTAAATTTTTCCAAGAAAAGTCGTCATTGAAGTAACCCTTCAATAACTGTTTCATATCAGACTCATGTGCCAGCAAAATATTCTTTAATTCTGAAATTTTACTTTCTGCTTCGGTATTTGCTGTTGTATATGAGAAAAGTTGACCAGATGTTCCAAAATATTTTTCTAAAAAGTCTTTTGCTTTTTTTTCATATTTAAAACTTTTTTTATTTGCATCCATTGCTTGAAATGCATTATTAAAAGCATTAAATAACTTTTCCCATTCCGTGTCATCAAGTTCCCATTCACCACCAGCTTCTTCTGGGTCAGGTAATTCTTTAGGAACATAAAGTCCTGCATTCTCAATAAAATTACCTGTGGTTGGGTCTTTTTTTAGTAGAGTGTCTGCCCATTCTTTCATGTTTCCAGCCATGTCGCCAGACTTTATAAATTCACAATAATGAACAAATTGTTCTATTGGCATACTGCGAAAAATTAATCGCTTATAATATTCCAGTAAAAAATCGTTCATATTTGCGCTCATACTAATCCTCTTAATATCCGTATAATTATAATACTTTTTGACAAAAAATTCAATGTTTTTAGTGTGTTTTTGTTCTTTTTTGAGCTATACTTCCTAAAAAATATATTTTTTATCGAGGTGAAATAATGGCAAGAAAACGTAATGCTATCAGGCAATTCTTAAATCGTATTTATGGTTTTTCTTTTTTTAACAAAATGCTTTTGTTGGCACCGGTGTATTCTGTCTTTATGCAAGGCAACGGCATGACAGACATGCAACTATCTTCTTTGTTTATAATTTTATCTGTTGGTATTATTGCATCACAAATTCCGGTCACGTGGCTTGCAAATAAAATAGGTCATAAATATTCCATAATATTCGGGCAGTTTTTAAAGGC
>CASDUJ010000015.1 GCA_949283935.1 uncultured bacterium | reverse complement strand
CAATAGGTGTAGTAAACTGCTCCAAAAAGTGTAGTAAATTTGCATAAAAAAAGACCGAGAGTTCAATTTTTAAACTCTCGGTCTAATTCTTTCTAAATCTCCCTAAAACTAGTGTAATAGGTGTAAACTAGTGTAGTAAATTTTACAATTTTTTAAATACTGTTACCATTCTATCTTCGTAACCATTTTTATAATAAAACTTTTTTGCGTGTTCATTATAGGCAAACACATCAATTTGAACGAATTCGCAATCAATAGATTTAAAATAGTTTTCAATATACTTTAATAATTCTGTTCCAATGCCATTTGCTCGGCAGTTTTTATCAACAATCAATTCTGCAACTATTCCTTTTTTAGGACAAGAATAGTCCAGCCTATCTCTTTCGTCATATTCTTGAACAAAGCCTGAAACAAAACCTACAACTTTATTTCTATCTATTGCAACAAATGTCTTCCCTTGATTGCCTTTGCAGTCATCAATCATAAATTCAAAATATTTTTCTCGATAATCTTGCGAAATAATGTTAAGATTGTATTTGTCAATTTCAATAATATACTTTTGCAAATCAACAAGTAAATCTTTAATTTGTTCATAATATTTTTGTTCTAATTCTAAAATTTTCATATTTTGACCTTTTCATTAATTTTGGTTACAATACAATTCATATTTTTTGAGCATTCTTTGCATTGCTTTATCTTCTTTGTTTATTAGGTTTTTTGCTTCTTCAATAGATACCCATTTAATTTCAGTAGATTCATTTGAAATTTCAAAAGACTTATCTTTAACTAAAAACAAAAAATTTATATCATAATGGAAATGTTCAGGTTCGTTTTTCTTTATGCTATAAGCAATTTGTTGAACATCGACATCAAATATGTTGTTTGAAATAAGTTTACAATCAAAAATCCCTGCTTCTTCGCTTATTTCTCTGCGAGCGACATTAATGCAATTAGTATCGCCATCACTATGTCCACCAAATTGGAACCACATTCCTGTCTTTTTATGGTGATTTAATAATACATTGCCTTTACCATCAACAACAAGTCCGCCAGCGGTTACATGACCTTTTAAATTAGACCTATCGTAACAATTTGTATTATTTGCCAAAAAGTCTAAAACTTTTTTAACATTATCGTTTTCGTCTTCATTAAATGGATTAAATTTATTAAGCTCGTCCACTAAATTAAATTCGTGGTAGATAACTTCTTTACCTAGTTTAGTTGCGTATTTAATTTCAAATTTAGTAGAATTGCCAACATATCCATCAATGTTTACAACATAAATTGCATCTGAAAGTTCTATCCTTTTTAAATGTTCATTTTTTAGCGAATTCAAATCTTCGCTTGTTAAATTTGCAAAATCTAAATCATAAACACATTGTAAAACACACCGGCCTTTATCTATCGCCAATACGCCTGCAATTCTTTGCATTTCTTTTGCAAATTTCATACTTCCACAATTAGTTACTACTTTCATAATATATTCCCTCTAATGAGAGTATATCATATTATTTGGGATTTTGTATAAATAATAACTACATTTCAAAATCTTTTTCTCGTTTGCGTTTTCTTTCTTTTCGTTCTTTAAGCATTTCTTCTAACATTAAATCAAAATCTTCATCAGACAAATTTCTTAGATTAGATTCCTTTTTTTCTTGTTCTTCTTTATTTTGATTATTTTGTTTTCTTAAAATTTCATTTTCATTTAGTTTCTCGTTTAAACGATTTGCGCTTTCTTTTACATA
>CASDUJ010000014.1 GCA_949283935.1 uncultured bacterium | reverse complement strand
TTTTCCCTTTTACACCAGATTTTTTTCCAACATTACTACAAGCATTCAGCAAATTATCCAGTACATTTTCATCGAAATACTTGGCATTTATTTCTAACATGCCGAAATCAGCAGAAGTTATATCTCCATTTACACTAGCAAGCCAAGCCCCTGCATTATCAAATCGATAGCATATTTTCTTTGGTATAAATAAACGTCCTTTATTAGCATTTGATACATCAACAAGTCCTTTATTAACAAAATTTATTGCATCTAAGGTAAAACCTTCTCCAATTTCTCCAATTTTCAACGTTTCTTTTGCAAATTTTATGCCTTCTTCTAGAGATTTTGCTTCTTTAAAATCAATCTTTTCTGCAAGATGAACGAGTTGTAGTTTTTCATTATAAAGTTTTGTCAATTTATGTGTTTGATGTCTAGCCAAAAGAATGCCTGCAGTAATAATTGTTGCAATACCTGCAGCAATTCCAACTTTCCACTTTTGTAATGTTGTCAAGCCTTTTTTCTTTTTTAAGGATTTTTTATTATTTTCAGCAGAAATTTTAACTTCGTCAGGTGAAATTTTATACTGTTGAGGTCTGATAGGCTGAACAGGATTATTCACAAATCTAAAACTCGGAGCAGACATTTGCAGATAGTTGCGATGTTCATAATCATTCTTATTATTTTTAATCAAGCTAAAACTCATTGTACCTCACCTTTGTCCATATAAAAACATAAACATAAAAATAATTGCTTTAAATATTTTATAAATTTACTCAATTAATCTTTAGATTTTTTAAATCTTATAGCTTTTGTCTTAAAGTAAACAATTGTGAAAACAATTGTTGTTCCAAAAAAGTTAGTAAACACTGTTGTTAAATAAACAAAAAAGACTTGATTTTATCTTTATGAATTTTGTTTTTGAAAAGTATCCCCAGCATGTCTTTGGGCTTGAACTTCAGGTAATGATTCCAGCAATGTTTTTTAAAACATCGTGATTCATCAAAGTTGCTTGACTGGGATTTTTTACGTTGAAAACTGCTGCACAAGTATACCCATTTTCCAATTTTATTTCTCTCGCCACATAAGATTCACCTTTTCTATCTTTGTATTTGATAATTGGTTTATCTGTTGGCATCATTTTAGATTGTAAATTACTTCTACCTATTGTTACCACAATCCTGCCTTCCCATATTTTTATTACATACTTTACAAATATTTTCTAATTATAATTTGCTAAAATTTCAAGATTTTTTTATTCTATCTACAAAAAGTTACAAATAAGAAAGTTTTTTGCTGTTTGGTATTTATTTGTAAATACATTGGAATATTATCTGCCATTGTCCAGTATATTATTAGTAATTTTTTTTCATATCTCTATGCAATTTTTCCCTTCGTTTCAGTCAATGTAAAAGAACACATGATTTGATTATTTGTTCCACATGGTTTGATTTTTTCGGCAATAAGAAGTCAATATCTTTTTAATATACTCTGATATTTTCTCAAACTTATTTACATTTTACAGTTTCTAATAATAAAATATTTATGTTATATTTCTTGTCAGG
>CASDUJ010000013.1 GCA_949283935.1 uncultured bacterium | reverse complement strand
AAAAGATAACGGTTCAGGTGCTGAAATAGTTACACAAAATTTAGGAACCCTTGTAGGTACAAGTTTATCCGTCAACGGTAAAAATTTAGCCCTTGATGGCAATTCAACTGAGGGTTTGCAAATTACAGACGGTCAAACTTTAACATTAAACAATGTAAAAGAAGTTAGAAATTTTTCTGACGCTGCGGTTAAAAACGCTAGTGGCGGTACTGTAGAGGTTGCTTCAACGGCATTTACAAATAACGGAACAACAGATATTATTAACGAAGGAACGCTGAATTTAACTTCAGACAACGTTAAATTTCAAAAAGGTGTTACAGGTGCAGGTACAACAAATGTAGTTGGTGCCAAAGTTACTCTTGAAGACACTGCATCAATCGCTCAAGCTGTAAATATCACAAGCGGAAGTTTAACAACTTCAGCAAACGGCATAGCAGGTGCAGTTGAAAATAATGTTTCTAACGGACTTGTTTTAAATAAAGGAACATTATCTCAAACAATTACAGGCAGCGGTTCAACAAAAATTGCAGGAAATGTTATAAATTCTTCAACTATTGCTCAAGCTGTCAATATTACAAGCGGAAGTTTAACAACTTCAGCAGACGGTCTTGGAGGTGCAATATCAAACTCTGTAAATAAAGGTCTTATTTTAAACGGCGGAACATTAGCTCAAACTATCACAGGTTCAGGAACTACTGTCATAGATGGCGATGTAACTCTTGATACAATTATTTCTCAAGCTACAGTTGTTAATGCTGCTAAATCATTAACAACAACTGCTGATAATATTGGTTTTGCTCTTACAAATAACGGTACTGTTAATTTAGTTGGCGGAACATTAGCTCAAACTATTACAGGCGGAAATATTAATATTCAAAATTCCCAAGAAGTTACTTCTGATTTATCAAAATTAGCAGGTAATTTAGTAAACTCCGGTACTTTTAATCTACAAGGTGAATTGACAAAAGATATACAAGGAGATGGCAAAACCGTTCTTCAAAACAACATCACCCTTGCAGAAGATAGAACCATTGCCGGTACTCTTGATGTGAATAGTAAAACTATTGATATGGGAAATATTCCAGCCAAATATACAGAACTAAATGTTGGCAATTTAATTGGTAATGGAAGTTTAAATATTGATGTTGATATGACAAATAGCGGAAACAAAGCGGCTTTAAATGACAAAATAAACATCACAGATGGAACCTCAAATACCGGAACTTTAAACCTAGAAGCCATTAATGTAGAGAATACACTTGCAACAAGTGACATTATATACACAGATTACGTAGATTATGTTACAGGAACCACTAATGGAATAACATTCAATATTAACGGGTCTGCTAACGGTCAAATTGTTACTGTAACAGGAGAACAAAAATATACTTTTACAAAAGGTACAGACGGTTCCTTGAATGTTTTAGCACAAGACTACACAGCAGGACTTTCTGACTATATTACTGGAAAAGTACAAGCAGCTGCATTTTCTATTAATAAAGATATTGTCCTGAATGACAATATGGATATTGGAATAACAGCAGGAACTGATACGATAAAAAATGTATTTATAAATAATGGTTCAAGCTTAACAGGTTACAGCGATGGTTCTATTAAAACAAATGGTATTACAATTGCAGAAGGTTATACATTGAACTTGACAGGTTCTGAAGATGCTTCAATGGAAAACTTCATAACTGCCCTTGAAAATAACAAAGGTGGTATCTTAAATGTTACTGATATGAATTTCAGAAATAACACAACAGATATTGCTAATGATAGTACGTTAAACCTTGCAGGAACAAACAGTTTTGCCAGTGGTATTGAAGGAAATGGTTTAACAAATATTACAAGCGGAACCACAACAAACAACGGTACAATTAAGCAAAATGCCATAACAATTTTAAATAATGCAACACTTAATACTAATGCAAGCAATTTAATTGCAACTACGGAAGTTACAAACCAAGGTGCTTTAGAGCTTACAGGCGGTGCTGTTCAAAATAACATAACAGGAGATGGTACACTTTATATCCTTGAAAATGTTACTAATGATAAAACAATCACACAGGCAATAACGAATATTGCAAATGATAAAACATTAACAAACCAAGGAACTTTGAATACTTCAATTGCATTGACTGCAAATCAAACAATAGATGGTCAAGGTAGATTGAATCTTACAGGTGCATCTACAAATAGCGGTTCAATCGTTCAAGGAATTGTAGATGTAGAGAGCGGTAGTACTCTAACAAATAGTGGTTCATTAATTGCAACAACGGTTAATAATGCAGGTACAATCAATACAAGTGCCGATACAATTTCCTCAAATATCAATAACCAAGGAATACTTGAACTGAATGGCGGCAATAACGCTAATACAATAAGCGGTTCAGGTATAACTAAAATCATTGGTAATGTTGAAAATACAACAGGAAAGATTTCTCAAGCTGTTAATGTAGAAAACGGAAGTCTTACAACTTTAGCAGATGCTCTTGGTGCTTCAATAGCAAATTCAGTTGATCAAGGACTTGTTTTAAAAGGCGGGACATTAGATCAAGCCATTAGAGGTACTGGCTCAACTGTTATTGATGGTGACGTAGTTGCAAATTCATCTATTTCGCAAGCAATAGCAGTTAACACTGATAAATCGCTAACAGTAAATGCAGATAATATTGGCGGAGCTGTTACTAACGCAGGTACATTAACCTTAGACGGTGGAAAACTTGAGAATGCAATTACAGGTACCGGAAGCACAACAATTTCTACTGCTTTGATTGCAAATGCCGATATTGTTCAAAACAACCTAACAATAAACGATATGTTAACAAACAATGCAATTGTTGATGTGAATGCAATTGCTTTAAACAACAATATTTCAGGTACAGGTGATTTAAGCTTAAGTGGCATAAATGATATTTCCGGCAGCACAAGTGCTATTACACAAAACACAATAACTAATACCGGTACTTTAACTGCAAATGTTGGTCAAATTAATGCAAAAGATGGTATGAAAAACGATAATAATTTGAACTTAAAAGGCGGAGTTGACTCTGCGCTTGAAAATAAATTAGCAATTTCAGGCTCAGGAACTACAACATTTACCAATAAAGTTAATAACACTGCAAAAATAGAACAAGCGGTTGTTAATAACGGTGAATTAACTTCTTTTGCCGACAATATTACGGGAACTGTAGATAATACAGGTACTTACAATATTCAAGGCGGAACTATTGCGAGTGCTATTTCAGGAAACGGTACAATTAACATTTCTGATGCGGTAACATCAAATGTTTTACATACTGCAAGAGGAGAGGTTAATATTCTTGAAAATGCAACATTGATTCTTGGTAACAGTCAAACAGAATTGTTTGCCAATGCAAGTAGTATTAATGCTCAAAATGGCTCTACAATCAGCTTAATTAACAGCTCATCAGATTCGATAAATATGAATAATTTGGCAATTGTATCAGGTGACAATGTTGATTTACACATTGATTGGAGAGACATTTTTAATTCAACATCGAAGAATATAAATGGTAATTTGAATTTGTCAAAAATTGATTTAACATCAACAAGTGGTAATGATGACAATTATAAATTAACAGATAATTTAAAAGATAAATTTAATTTAAGTCAAAATATCGAACTTGTTGCAAATGAAACGTCTAATAATTTCATTGCTTATGATTCAACAACTGGTATACTTACAACCAGCAAAGAAACCCTTGCAAGTTCAATTTCAACAAAAAATGACACAAACAGAGTTTATCAAATGATAAAAGACGAAGAAGTATCATCTGCACTAGGTAAAATGGCAGGTAACAATTCAACTTTTATTGTAAACGGTGGAGGAAACGAAATTAAAGGAAACAATAACACTGGAGTTACAGTAAGTACTGGGAATACACTTACATTAAATAATATAAAAAATATTGACGGATTTAATGAAGACTTATTTGCGGTTAACGAAGGAACAATTAATCTGTCAAATGTTGCAATAAACGATAAAGTATTAGGTAAAGGAGTTGTTAATGTCACAGGTAATACAACTATTAATAATTCAATTACAAATACAATTAATTTAAATGCAGGAGATTTAACTCTTGGACAGATGGGAAATTTATCTCAAGCAGTTTCCGTTGTTGCAAATGGAGGTGGTTTGAATTTGCAAAACGGGGTAATTCAAAATACAAATCTTGGTAATCTTGTATTGAATAGTGATTTGAATTTAAAGCTTGATGGAGATTTTGCAAATCAAACGCTTGATACTATAACTGTAAATAGTTTTGCAACCAACGATAAATTTATTAATATTTCAAATATTAATGTGTTGAGTGCAACAACCCAAAAATCATTTTCAATATCACCACTAGGTGAAGGAATGGATAATGCAGTAAAAGATGCTCTTGCTAGTGCTATTAAATACACTGGAGGTGATATCACTTACGGTTCTATATATAAATATACTGCGGCATACGATCCGACAACTGCTATGTTCAACTTTGGACTTGTAGGTGGGGGTAGTGACTATGAAAGCTTTAACCCATCAGTAGTTGCGGCTCCTGTTGCAGCACAACTTGGTGGATATTTAGCTCAGTTAAATGCTTACGATAACGCATTCAGAAACATGGATATGTACATGTTGATGACACAAAACGAAAGACTTTTAATGAAAAGTCGAAATAAATATGCTACTATTGGAAATAACAATGTAGTTTTTGATCCAACTATAGAACAATATGAAAACAAAGCAGGTTGGTTCAGACCTTATACAACATTTGAGAATGTATCTCTAAACAATGGTCCTAAAGTATCAAATGTTGCTTATGGTGGATATTTTGGTGCAGAATCTGAACTTTATGATTTAGGTCACGGCTGGGATGGTATGCTGGGAGTTTATGGCGGTTATAATGGTTCCCATCAATCGTACGACGGTATTAGTATATACCAAAACGGAGGCACATTAGGTTTAGTTGGTGTGGCTTACAAAGGTAACTTCTTTTCAGGTTTAACTTTGAATGTAGGTGCTAACGTAGGAGAAGCAACTACTATGTTTGGGCGTGAAGATTTTACTATGTTGATGTCAGGTATTGCTTCAAAAACAGGTTACAATTATGAACTTGCAAAAGGTAAATTCATAATTCAACCAAGTATGTTGATGTCATATTCATTTATTAATACATTTGATTATACAAATGCTGCAGGTGTAAGTATTGATTCAGATCCATTGCATGCTATTCAATTAGAGCCAGGAATTAAATTTATTGGAAATTTGAAAAATGGATGGCAGCCATATTTAGGCGTAAGTATGGTTTGGAATATTATGGATAAAAGTCACTTTACTGCTAACGATGTATCTCTTCCAGATCTTTCAATTGATCCGTTTGTTAAATATGGCATAGGAGTTAGAAAATCATGGGGTGAAAGGTTTACAGGCTTCTTCCAAACATATGTTACTAATGGTGGAAGAAACGGTGTAGGCTTGCAAGGTGGTTTTAGATGGGCTCTTGGTAAAGCTCAGCCAAATACCTCAAAAACAGGTGGAAATATTTCTGAATTGCCAAAAACACGAGTAACATTAACTAATACAAAATAAGTAATTAGCAAAGAGGTTAGACTCATATTTGCATTGAATAAGGAGAAAACAAATGAAAAAACAAATTACAACATTAACAATTGCAGTAGTAGCTTTTACTGTAGGACTTGGCTTTAATAATTTTGCGATGTCAGATATTCCTGCAAATTACAAAGTAGCAGTTGTTGATGTAAACGCAGTAGTTTCAAAATCTGCTCAAGTACAAGCATTAAAGAAAGAACAACAAGCAAAACTACAAGAATTACAAAAATGGCTTGAAACTGTAAGAGCAGATGTGCAAAAACAATCAACTAAAGAAGGCAAAGAAAAGTTAGTTAAAAAATACGATGCTGAATTTGCAAAAAAACAAGAAACAATTAAAAAAGATTACGCAAAAAAACTTCAAGCAATTGACAAAAGCATAAGTGCAACAATAACTGCTGAGGCTAAATCAAAAAATTATGATTTAGTGCTTTCCAAAGGTATAGTTTTATATGGAGGAGAAGATATAACTGCCAATATTTCAAAGATTGTGAAATAATTGCTTTGTATTGGTTAAAAAGCTCCGAATATTCGGAGCTTTTTGGATTATGAAAGTAATCTACAATGATCAAATTATGCATAAATAAAAATTAAACTACATGTTTTTGTAGTATATGTATAATTATTTTGCTAGGAGAATTTTTTTGAAAGAATGGATTAAAGCTATAATTTTATTACCTTTTAACGTTACAGTTTCTATTCCTTGCTTAATATTATATTTTGTTGGATTTAAATATATTACTCCCAATTTACTACAAATCATTTTGGGGTTAATGTTATTAATGTTTGGTTTGTTCTTAGCAATTTGGGCAATGTATCTATTTCATAAAATAGGAAAAGGCACTTTAGCCCCTTGGGCACAAACAAAAAATTTAGTTATTGAAGGGCCTTATAAATATGTACGAAATCCAATGATAATAGGAGTTTTAAGTATACTTTTGTCCGAGGTATTAATTTTAAATACAATTTGGTTATTTTATTGGTTTGTGTTGTTTTTTGTTATAAATTCTGTTTATTTCAAATTATACGAAGAAAAACAATTAGAAAAAGCTTTTGGGAGCAATTATCTTAAATACAAAAAAGACATTCCAATGTGGCTTCCTAAAATTAAACTAAAATAAAATTAGAGCAGATATATTTGCCTTTGAAAATTTTTGGGAAATATATTATTATGAAGAAGTTAAGATAGCGGAGTTTTTTATGGCAAGTTATTCGATAGGAATAGATTTAGGTGGAACAAAAATTTTGGCAGGAATTGTTGATTTGAATACTGGTGAGGTAATTTTTTCTGCTAAAAAGAAGACCAAAAAAGAAAAAGGAAGTGAAATTATAACTAAAAAAGTTATAAATATAGTTAAAGAACTTATAGAAGAAAGCAAAATTTCGCTTGAAGAAATTAAATCAATTGGAATAGGTTTAGCTGGGCAAGTTGATCGAAAAAAAGGAGTTCTTATAGCAGCTCCTAATTTAGATTGTTTTAATGTTAATTTTAAGAATATTTTGGAAGAAAAATACAAAAAACCTGTTTTTATTGGAAATGATGTAGAAGTAGCAACAGTAGGCGAATTAATGTTTGGTTCCGGAGTAGGTTATAAAAATTTTGTTTGTGTTTTTGTTGGAACAGGTGTAGGTTCAGGCATTGTTATAGATGGTAAAATGTTTACAGGTTATACTGGTACTGCTGGTGAAATTGGTCATATTACAGTTTCTTGTGGCGGAAGAGCTTGTGGCTGTGGAGGCAATGGCTGTTTAGAGGCTTATGCATCAAGAACAGCCATTGAACACAAAATTCGTGGAGCTATAAAAAAAGGTCATAAATCAGTTATTATTGATTACATAAAAGAAGATGGGGCAATTAGATCAAAACATTTGAAAGCAGCTTTGGACATGAAAGATGAAGTAGTTTTAAATTGTATAACAGAAGCATCTGAATATTTGAGTTCTGGACTTGCAAGTATTATAAATTTTCTCAATCCAGAATTAGTTATTATGGGTGGAGGTTTAATAGATGCGGTTGATTTTTTCTATGATTTAACTAAAAGAAAAACAATTGCGAAATGTCTTCCGACACCTTCTGAAAAAACTCAAATAAAAAAAGCAAGACTAGGGGATTTTTCAGGAGTTATAGGTGCAGCACTTTTGGAAAATTATAGGAAACAATATGATTAGTTATTTGAAAGGGTTACTCGTATCAAAAAGTATAACAGCAAATGGTTGCTATATAATTGTAGATGTTAATAATATTGGCTATGGAGTTTTTGTTAATAAAAAAACTTTTAGAGAATTACCTGAAACTAAAACAGAAGTTTGTATTTATACGAATCTTATTCATAAAGAAGATACGATGATTTTGTGCGGGTTTTTATCTGCACAAGAACGCGAAACATTTTGTGTGTTACAAACAGTTTCAGGAATAGGAATGAAGGCAGCTTTATTGATTTTAGAATTACCTCTTAAAGATATTGTTTCGGCAGTTATATCAGAAGATGAAAAAGTGATTTGCAAAATAAAAGGCATAGGGCCAAAATTGGCAAAACGATTGATATTAGAATTAAAAGATAAAATGATGAAACTAAAAGATGAATTAGATATAGAAATTCAGGAAGGTAATTTATCAAAAGAAAATTTTGCTATAATTTCTGTAGGTTTTAACGAAGCTCAAGCAGTTTTAAATTCTTTAGGTTATACTAAAAATGAAATAAATATAGGGTTAGAAGCAGCAAAAAATAAAGTAAAAGATAAAAATGACACACAAGAAATTTTACAAACAGCACTTGCAGTTATTTCAGGGAGTTAAAGTTGAAAATAAGAGTAACAGATGAATTTAAATTTAATTTTTTTATATTTATGATAACCACAATTTTAACTTCTATTATAACAATGGAGCTTATACGTTATTCTGGTTATGATGAAACAGACAGTGCAATGGTAAAAAAAATAGAAAGTTTGGGAACTCTTTTAAAAGAATCAAACAAACATAATGAAGAATTAAGCAAAGAAGTTTTGAAATTAGAAAAAGAACTTTTTGAATTAAGGCATGGAATTTTACCAAAAGGGGCCTCTCAACAAGTAAAAGAAATGTACCAACTAGCAGGAATGACAGATATAACTGGAGCTGGAGCAATCATAGTAATTACTGAACAAACTCCTGAAAAAAATCAACAAAAAGACTATGCAAACATATTACAAAGTGATGATTTATTAAGATTTGTCAATGTGTTAAAAGCTTCTGGGGCTAATGCAATAAGTATTAACAATCAAAGACTTGTAGTTACATCTGAAATTACAAATGCAGATAATTGTATAGTTATTAACAAAAAGAAAATTTCTCCACCATATAAGATAAAAGTTTTGGGAGATTATGACACTATTTATTCTTCATTAAATATGCGAGGAGGAATTATTGAATATTTGAAACTTTTTAATATTGATGTTAATGTTCAAAAGGTTGAAAATATAACAATAAATGCATATTAAAATATTTAATATCATTTGACTAAGTATTTAAAACTTTATAAAATAGCTCTATATGTTTTTTCAGGGAAACTATTATGATTAACAATGATGTTGATTTAATCGAAATAGAAAAACAATTGAAAAATGTAAATTCTTTGTATGAATATTTAGAAAAAACTTTTGATAAATATCCTGATTATCCGGCTATTACCGATGAATATTCAAATATTAAACAAACATATTCGCAATTAAAAGAGAGCATAGACAATTTTGCAAGCGGCTTACAACTTTTAGGAGTTGCCAAAGGTGATTTTATAGCAGTTTTTAGTGAAAATAACGGCAGATGGATAGTTATTGATCAAGGTATTATAAAATGTGGAGCTATAGATGTTTTGCGAGGTTCTAATGCTCCTGTTAGTGAATTAGATTTTATACTAAAACATTCAAAAGCAAAGGGAGTTATATTAAAAGACAAAATAATTTTTGAAAAAATAAAACCTTATTTACAAAAATATTATTTACAATTCGTAATTTTAATGTTTAAAGATGGTGAAATTAATACTACCGGTCTTGATGTTTCTGTTTATTGTTACAAAGATGTTATTGATATAGGGAAAAGACATAAGTTTCAACCAGTTGAAATAGATAAAGAAGATTATTGCACAATGCTTTACACATCTGGGACAACAGGAGAACCGAGGGGAGTATTACTTTCTCATAAAAATTTTCTTGCTCAAATGCCTGGATCTCACTCAGGATTTTTGTCTCAACCTGGGGAAAATACACTTCAAATTTTACCAATTTGGCATGCATACGAAAGGACAGGTCAATTTTATTATCTTTCAAGAGCTTGTCATTTACATTTTACGACTTTAGCGGAGTTTAAAAACGACATAGCACGTTATAAAATTGATACAATGATGTCGGTTCCTAGAATTTGGGAAGCTATAAGGCTTGGAATTTACCAAAAATTAAAACAAAAAAATCCATTAGTATATTTTTTGTTTGATTTTGCTGTAAAGACAAGTATTACATATAAAATTCACAAAATGTATAGTGAAAAACGTATAACTAACAAAAAAACAAAGTACAAAATTCTCTCAAGAATGTATCATAAAATAATAAGATCTTTTATTAAACCTTTGCACATACTTTTTACAAACACATTGTATAAGAAACTTAAAACAATTGCCGGTTTAAATATGCGAGCAAGTGTATCAGGTGGTGGGGCTTTGTCAATGAAAGATGAACTTTTTTACGATGCAATAGGTTTTAATATTAGAATAGGTTATGGTCTTACCGAAACATCGCCTGTATTAACATTGAGAACAATAAAAGATAAAAATTATTTAGGTTCTGCCGGTAAACCGATATATGGAACAGAAATCAAGATTGTGGATCCTATAACTTTTAAAGAACTTGGAATTTTTCAAAAAGGTCTTATTTTAGCTCGAGGAGAGCAAATAATGAAAGGTTATTACAAAGATGAAGAAGCAACTAAAGCGGTTTTAAGCGAAGATGGTTGGTTTAATACAGGAGATTTAGGTTGGCTTACAGGAGATAACAATTTAGTAATAGTAGGAAGATTAAAAGAAACTATTGTTTTGTCAAGTGGCGAAAATGTAGAACCAGTTCCTATAGAAGAAGCCATTTTAGGCAGTCCTTATATAGATCAAGTAGTTTTGGTTGGACAAGATCAAAATTCTGTAGGAGCTTTAGTTGTTCCTTCCAAAGATGCATTGAAAAAATGTGGTGTTTTAGCTAAAGAATTAAATTCGGGTAAGACACTAGAAATAAAAAATCCTATTTTACATGAACTTATAAAAAAAGAAATAAAATCTTATATAAAAAACAAAAGCGGTCTAAAATCATTTGAAAAAATAAAACAATTTAAAGTTATCAAAGATACATTTAGTATTGATAATGGTTTGTTAAGCCAAACAGCCAAAATAAAACGAAACAATGTTTTTGAAAAATATAAAGATTTAATAACAAAAATGTTCACTGGAAAATGATAGTCAATTGGGTATGTAAAATCGTTGAAAAGCTCTTTTTTTCTGCTAGAATAGAATAAACTATTTAGATAGGGAGAAAAAAATGGATAATAAAAAGAAAATGCTGCTTTTCATATTTTTGATAATAATTGCAGCCATTTGGGTAGTTATTACTAAACCAACAAAACTAGGACTTGATCTTGTTGGAGGGTCAAGAATTGTTTTAGAAGCTCAAACGACTGATACAATTGCCAAAATTACTCCAGATATGATGGATAGTTTACAATTTGCAATAGAAAAAAGAGTAAATTCATTAGGCGTAGCAGAAGTAGTTGTTCAAAAAGCTGGAGAAAAAAGACTTCTTATAGAAATTCCTGATGTTTCAGATCCTGAACAAGCTAAACAATATTTAGGCGAAACTGCGGAATTAGAATTTAAAGAAGCAAAAACACTTGAAAATGGAACTGTTGAATGGATTGCAACTGGATTAACAGGAAAAGATTTAAGAAAAGCAAATGTTGTAACAGATTCTACTGGACAATGGGTAGTAGGTTTAGAATTTAATAATAAAGGTGCGCAAAAATTTGCTGAATTAACCAAAAGATTAGTTGGTAAGCCAATGGCAATTTTCTTTAATGGCGAACTTCAATCAGCACCAAATATAAAAGATGTAATAACAGGTGGTTCTGCTGTTATTTCAGGTGGAGATGAAGGCGGATTTAAATATGAAGAAGCCAAAAGAATGGTAGATTTATTAAATGCTGGGGCACTTCCTGTACCTGCTAAAATTATTGAAGAAAATACTGTAGGGCCTACTTTAGGAGCTGATTCTATTGCAAAAAGTAAAGTTGCAGGTGTTGTAGGGCTTGCTTTAGTTGCTGTATTTATGCTTTTCTTATATAGAGTTCCGGGAATGATTGCAAATGTTGCTCTTTGTATTTATGCTTTAATTGTTTTTGCTATTTTCAAAATTATTCCTGTGACACTTACTTTAGCAGGTATTGCAGGTTTTATTTTGAGTATAGGAATGGCTGTTGATGCAAATATACTTATATTTGAAAGAACCAAAGAAGAACTTAGATCGGGGAAAAGACTATTAACTGCTATAAAAACAGGTTTTGATAGAGCATTTACAAGTATTTTTGATTCTAATATGACTACTTTGATAACTTGCGCTATTTTATATATGTTTGGAACAAGTATTGTTAAAGGATTTGCTTTGACTTTAGCAATAGGTGTTGCTGTAAGTATGTTTACTGCTATAACTGTTACCAGAAGTATGATGGAAGTAGTTATTGGCGCAGATCATATGAAGCATCCTGCTTGGTTTGGCTTAAAAAAAGGAGAACTTAGTAGTGCAATAGATGCTGAACAATCTACAGGTAAAGCTAAACTTGGTGTTTTAGATTAATAATTCAAAGGAGATAAAATAATGAATAAACATGGAATACTTGATATAGTAAAATATAAATGGTGGTGTATAGCTATTACTATTTTGCTTTTGTTACCTGGAATAATTGCAATGGGATATTCTACTTATAAACATAAAACTCCTTTGTTACTGGGTATTGATTTTACCGGTGGAACTATGTTGCAGTATGGATTTGACAAAGAAATAACAAAAGAAGATGAAGGTATTATAAGAAAAATTCTTGCTGATATGGGAATAGAAAATCCTGTTATTCAAACTTCTGCCCCTGTTGCTACTTTAAAAGAAAATTCAGAAAAAGAAACATTAACAGAAGAAGTATCAAGCAAAGAAGTAAATCAACAAAATCAAGAATCTGTTGTTGCTGAAACTGAAGCAATAGATAAAACTACTCAAGAACCATCTCAAAAATATGTTGTTTCAATCAAAACAAGATATCTTGAAACTACTAGTGAAAATAGTGAAGCTGCAAATTTTCTTAATGCTTTGAAAGAAAAATTTGGAAATGTAGAAGTATTACAAGTTAATGCTATAGGACCTACTTTAGGGCAAGAATTATTCAAAAATTCTTTAATTACTTTGTTGCTAGCTTTTGCATGTATTGTTATTTATCTTGCTTTTAGATTTCAATTTGATTATGCAATTTTTGCATTTTTAGCTCTTTTTCACGATGCTATTTTTGTTATTGGTATGTTTTCAATTTTTGGAATTTTGTATCATACGCAAATAGATGGTTTGTTTATTACGGCTATACTTACTGTAATAGGTTTTTCTGTTCACGATACAATTGTTGTTTATGACAGAATTAGAGAAAATAATCGTTTTTTAGCTAAAAAAATGAATTTCGGCGAAATTGCTAACATAAGTGTTAATCAAACTTTGATGAGAAGTTTAGCTACATCTATTACAACTTTGCTTACTTTAGGAGCTTTGTATTTTCTTGGGGGTGAAACTACTAAAGATTTTGTTTTGGCAATGATTTTAGGTATAACTATTGGTACTTATTCTAGTATATTTTTTGCTAGTACTCTTCTTGTTATGTATAGAGAACACAAAGAAAAAGAAAAAGCTCTTGCTAGAAAATTAGCTTAGTCTGTTTGTAGGAATGTATGGATTATTCAAAAGAAAAACAATTGGCTGCATTTTTATCAATTTGCTCAAATGCACTTTTGATTACACTCAAACTTATTGTAGGCTTTTTAACAGGGAGTCTAAGTATTATATCTGAAGCTCTACATTCTTTAAGTGATATTGCAGCTTCTTTTATAGCATTTATTTCCGTAAAAAAATCTGCAAAACCTGCTGATAAAGAACATCCTTTTGGACATGGTAAATTTGAAGAATTATCAGGTTTTTTTGAAGGTTTATTAATTTGTGCTATAGCTGTTTTTATTTTTCACACGGCAATTATAAAATTTGTTAAACCATCTGCAGAACCTCTAGAGACTTTTTGGGGTATTGTAGTGATGACTTTTTCTGTGGTACTTAATATTTTTGTTAGTAAATATCTTTTTAAAGTAGGTGAAAAAGCAAATTCAATAGCTATTACTGCAGATGCCGAACATTTGAGAATTGATGTTCTTTCTTCTTTAGCAGTTTTGGTAGGTTTGTTGTTAATAAAATTAACTGGTTTATATGTTATTGATACAATTTTTGCTTTTGTAGTTGCAGTAATCATTGCTTTTACTGGAATTAAATTAACATTAGAAGCTGCAAAAGGTTTGTTAGATGAAACTTTGCCACAAAAAGATTTAGATCTTTTAAATAATATTTTGAATAAATATATTGGTGTGGACATAGTTGCAGTTAAATATTTAAAAACAAGAAAAGCCGGAAGTGAAAAAATGATAGAACTTGTAATTATTGTGCATAAAAACATGACAATTCGAGCCGGACATGATATTTGCAATAAAATCGAACGTGAAATAGCTGAAACTTTGCAAGGGGCTAAAATTTTTATTCATTTAGAGCCATGCGAAGATAATTGTGAATTTTGTCACTAATTACTTATTTAAAAAATTAAAAAGTTCATTACATTTAGCAAAAATTTCTTTTGCATTTTTTAAATAAATCATATTAGGTCCATCGCAAGGAGCACAATCAGGATTAGGATGAACTTCAAAAAACAAAGCATTAGCTCCAGCAGCTAAAGCACATTTAGCTAACATAAATACATATTGTCTTTCGCCTGATGTAGATGTACCTGCTCCACCAGGAAGTTGTACACTATGAGTTGCATCAAACATAACAGGATATCCAAGAGATTGCATAATTGGAATTGCTCTCATATCAACTACTAAATTTCCGTAGCCAAAACAAGTACCTCTTTCAGTAAAAATAATTTTGTCATTACCTGAGTCAAGAATTTTTTTCGCACTATTATTCATTTGGTTTGGTGCAATAAATTGACCTTTTTTTATGTTAACAACTTTACCTGTTTTAGCAGCTGCTATTAATAAATCTGTTTGGCGACACAAAAATGCAGGAATTTGTAATATATCTGCAACTTCTGCAGCCATAGAAGCTTGAAGAGGTTCATGAATATCGGTTAAAATTGGTAGTTCTAATTCTGTTTTAACTTTTTGCAAAATATTTAAACCTTTTTCTATTCCAACTCCTCTATATGAATCAATAGAACTTCTATTAGCTTTATCGTAAGAAGCTTTGAAGATATAAGGAATTCCAAGTTCTGAAGTAATTTCTTTCAATTTTTCGGCAGTTTTCATTGTAATGGAAATATCATCTTCTATAGCGCAAGGTCCCGCAGTAATTACAAGTTTATTATCGCCAAATATGATATTATCTTTAATTTTAATTTTATTCATAAATTATGACTCCTTTTTTAAACTAAATTTCCAAAAATCACCATGTAACATGGCTAAAAATGGAATTAACTCCAATCTTCCTATAAGCATATTAAAAATAAATATGATTTTAGTTATATTACTTAAATTATCAAAATTGGAATAAGGCCCAATTTGAGCAAATCCTGGTCCAATATTTCCAAGTGTAGTTGCACTTCCTGTTATGCCTGTTATTATGTTACCTTCTAGAATTGAAACCATAATAGAACTTAGTATTAAAATTATGAAATAAAATATTACAAATGCTATAGTTTGTTTCAAAATTTCCACAGGTATTGCAATTTTATCTAATTTAATAGGAATAATAGCTTTAGGATGTAAAATCGCAACAATTTCTCTCCATAAATATTTCATAACTATTACAACTCTAACCACTTTTATACCTCCACTAGCCGAACCTGCAGAAGCACCAACTAACATCAAGACAAATAACAATACTTGTGCAGGAGTAGTCCATTTGGCAAAATCTACTGATGCAAATCCTGTTGAAGTTAAAATGGAAATAACTTGAAACATTGAATCTCTGATGGCATTAGAAATATTATAACCATTTGCTGTTACTAATATATAAACTAACATTGCGGAAAATCCAAGAAATATCAGCAAATAAACCATAAATTCAGTATTACTAAAAATAGCTTTAAATTGTTTTTGCACAATAACTCTATATTGTAAGGCAAAATTAACTCCGGCAAGGAACATAAAAACAGTAATAATCCATATTAATACTGGATTATTATATTCTCCAATACCTGCTGCCTGAGGAGATAAACCTCCTGCTGCAAGCGTGGATAATGAATGGCAAACAGAATCAAATAATGGCATTCCATTTATATACAACAAAATTATTTCAATAATAGTTAAACTAAAATAAATTCCCCACAAAGCAGCTGCTGTATGTTTAATTCGTGGAGTAATTTTATCTTCTGTAGGTCCTGGAGCTTCGGCAAAAAACATTTGCCTGCCAGCTACTGCAAATTGAGGTAATATGGCAATGAACAAAACAATTATCCCCATACCTCCAAGCCATTGACTCAAAGAACGCCAAAAAAACAAAGTTTTGGGATATAAAGAAAAATCAGTTAGAATAGTAGCTCCTGTTGTTGTTATTCCAGATACTCCTTCAAATAAAGCATTTATAGGTGATATACCATAAAATAAATAAGGAATAGTGGTAATCCCTGAAATTAAAATCCAAGTCAATGCAACTATAAAAAGTCCTTCTTTTTTTCTTAAATCATTAAAATTTTGTTTTTCTCCATTAATGTATTTTAATAAAATTCCCAAAACAATAGAAATTATACCAGCTGTAACAAAAGGTAAAATTGACAAATAATCTTGGTAATAAATTGCCACAAATGCTGGCAAAAAAACCATTGCTCCAAATCCTATAAATACTAAACTTAAAACTGCTAAAATATAATTTAATCTCATTTGTTTATAAATTCTTTTAATTTTTGCATATCATCACTTTTGGCAAAAATAATCATTACATCTTCTTCTCTAACTAAAGTGTCTCCTTTAGGAATAATAATTTTTTTGCCTCTTTTAATAATTCCTACTATTGCTCTTACGGGAAATTTTATCTCTTTTATAGATTTATCGAAAAATTTTTGTGGTACTTTTACTTCAATAATATCTGCTTGATCTTGTTCAACTGTTAGCAAAATATTAGATGATTTTTCAATAATTTTATTTTTAAGTTCATTAACAGTTGCAACCGTTGGAGAAATAGCGACATCAACTCCTACTTTTTCGAAAAGATTTACTATATTTTCATTATTAACACGCGTAATTACTCTACTTACACCTAGTTGTTTTACAAGTAGAGAACATAGTAAATTTTTTTCATCATTGTTGGTAACATTTACCACAACATCACAATCTGCAATTTCTTCTGCTTCTAAAAATTCAATATCAGATCCATCGGCATTAAGAACTAAAGTGTTACTTAATTTATCAGCTAAAAATTCACAACGTTGCGCATCTTTTTCCACAATTTTTAAATTAAATCCAATTTCCTCAAGCTTTTTAGCTAACATAAAACCTACATCTCCACCTCCTATTATTGCAATATTTTCTATGCGACTATCTTTTTTGAAAAAATAATCTCTCGATAAAATATTAAGAGCATTTTCTGTTCCCATAAAAAATGTTTTATCGTGTAAACGAAGTTTTGTTGACCCATCTGGAATAAATAATTCGTTGTCTCTTGTTATACCTACAATAATTGTCCCTTCCGGAAAAAAACAATCTTTTAGTTCTTTATTTAAAATAGGAGAATCTCTTTTAATTCTGTATTCAAAAAGCCTTGCTTTTCCCCCTTCTAAATATTCAACATCTATAGCTTCAGGAACTGTTATAATTCTAAAAATTTCTTGTACTAATAATTCTTGGGCCCATAAAACATAATCTATTCCCATTTCTTCAAAATATATATTAGTATTTCCTTTAAAATTTCTAAAATATTCAAGTTTGCTTACAAAAGCTACTGTTTCTATATTAGCAAGTTTTTTTGCTGTCCAAGCTGCCACAATATTAGCTTCATCTAATTTTGTACAGGCAATAAATAAATTCGCATCCATAATTCCTGCTGTTTCAAGAGATTGCGGATTAGTTGCATTTTGATTAACAAATCTAATGTCTAATTTTTCAAAATTATTAGGTAAAGATTCTATATCATCCATTAAAGTAATGTCGTGATTTTGATTAAATGCATTTGCTATTAAGTAGCTGGTTTCATTTATTCCAAAAATTATTATTTTCATGTTATAAACCGTTTAATTTTATCTAGTTACATAAAGCCATAGGACTATGTTTATTTCAAGCATGTTTTTATTTTCTTTTAAAGGTACAACTTTAATAGATTTTATTGTAGCTAAATAATCATATCCATACAATGTATAAACAAAATCTTGAAAAGAAGTATATGTTCCATTTAGCGTCATCACTAATTGTACAACAGATAAAGTTGAAGGCATAGACATTTTGTCTGTTTCGCTTAGAGGATCAACTTTATAAGAAATATCCAAAATAGTGTTGTTTGTTTTTTCCAACATATTTATTACTGTTGAAACAAAATCTATAGAAGCACTTTCTATAGGTAATCCAGGATTGTTAGATGTGTATATTTTAGTTGGTACTTTATCAAATTTTACCAAGCTCTTTTTCTCTTCTATGTCTTTTGCTTTTTTTCTTGATAATAATCCTTCATATCTTTCTTTGTTTGTTAATAAATCACTTCTTAGTTGATTAACTTTTTCCCATTGAGGTTTTATAAAATTAGTTATTCCTAAAAATGTTAACAAAATTATGACCAATAAAATCATAATTGCATGTAAATTTTTTCCACTAAATAAGTAATTTAATATTTCTCTTGCTTTATCCATTATTTTTTATCCTGTTTCGGTAAATTTGGTGCCGGAGCTGGAGGTAAAGTTTCTCCGGGAGGTAATGTTACGTTTCCATCACCTTCTGTTGGTTTTGTTTCAACAATTACAGTTGGATCTACAAAGAATTTTTGCCCTAAAGCAAATTCATAAGTTGTTTCTTCTGTCATATCTGAATCTTTATTTAAAAGAAGTTCCGATATTGGAGTATTTGAAATTTTTAAAACCGAAATTCTTAAATTTGGAAATTTTCCAATTTTGTTTAAACTATCATAATAATTTAAAACATCATCCATTTTATAAGATCTTCCTGCCAAATATAATTTCGAATCTTCTGCAAGTTGAAATTCTTCTATCCATAACATATCAGGAATTTCTCGAGCAATTGCAGAATATGACTTTTTGTAATTTAAATTGTTTGTGTAAGATTTTTGTAAAAATTCTGCTTCACTCATACCTGTAGCTTGAGGTTTAAGATTTAATTCATTTTCTAGTTTTTGAATTTTTGAAGCTAATTCGTTTTGCTCTCGTTCTTGAGCATTGTACCAAGAAGATAAACCTACATATATTAAAGTTAAAGTAATAATAACAACAAAACCTATAGCTAATGCTATTTTTTTTATTATATCAGGTGTAAGTTCAACATCTTTTCCTCCAATTTGGACAAAAATTGATTCCACTGTTGTATCTACAACCATTGGAGCATCTAAAAAATCAAATTTAAATCCATCTTCGTTTTTGTACCAGTTAGATATACCTACTGCTTCAAGAGAAATACGAATTTTATTTGATTGAGTAATATTTAGCCCAACTTCTACAAGTTGTTTTCGATATTTATTATCTTCTATAAATGCTTTTGGACAATCAATTTTTAAAATACTAGTTAAATATTCAGCAGATACATCATCAGATTGGCTAACAATAACAACTTGCTTGGCAAGATAATTGTCTATTACTAAATCTATAGAATTACTTATGAATTGATATACTTCTTCTTCACTAAAAGATTTTACCGCAATAGGTTCTTCGTATACATTTACAAGATTTTTACCTTTCATTGCAAAAATAGTAAAACTATTAGAAGTAATATTAATTATATTCCATTTTTCATTAGCATTTATTATATCAGAATTAATTTTATGTGTTGCAATAACTCCGTTTATTAAAGAAGAATAAGAAGAATCTATTGCTACTACTTTTATTCCTAAATTTTCAAAAACATCTTTTATTTTTGCAAATTCATCTGCACGAAGTGCTGTGTATGAAACATCTATTTGGCCGCTAGTACTTTCTTCTTCCGGTAATTTGTAATAACTTATTGATGGAGTATATTTCTTAAATATGTAATTTTTTTCTACCAAAGACATTAACATTGTTTTTATGTTTTCTTCTCTTTCTGCAGCTCCAGGGTCAGGGAGTGTAGAATTTTCAATAATAAAAGTTGGAATAGAAACATAGGTTTTAGAAGACATACTCAAATTTAATTCGCTAAATGCTCTTTTTAAAGCTGATTCAAAATCATTTATGTTTTCTAATTCTTTGGTAAAAGCGTTATATTGAATTGGAATACAAGCATAATTAATAATCATCCCGTTTTTGTCAAGTTCCATGACTTCAAGAATTGAACGCGATGAGATATTTATTGCAACTGTCGCAGTTTTGCTTTTTATTTTATCTAATAATTCGTTTAAAAATCCAAGTTCCATATCTAACTTTCTTTTTAGTTTACAATGCTAATAATTTTACCAAATCATCTGGTCGAGAAGATACTGACAAAGCATCTTCGTATGAAATTAATCTTTTATCGTATAAATTTTTCAATGCACTTTCTAATGTAACCATACCATGTTGTGAGCCTGTTTGTATAGCAGAATATATTTGTGCTCCTTTCCCTTCTCTTATAAGGTTAGCAATAGCTGGAGTAACTGTCATAATTTCTTGCGCTAAAACACGTCCGCATCTATTTCCTGCTGCATCAATTTTGGGCAAAAGTGTTTGGGCAAATACTGCTACTAAACTCACAGAAAGCTGTGTTCTAATTTGCTGTTGTTGTCCAGATGGGAAAACATCAATAATACGATCAATTGTTTGAGCTGCACTTGAAGTATGCAAAGTACCTAATACTAAATGACCTGTTTCTGCTGCTGTGATTGCAAGTTGTATTGTTTCCAAATCACGCAACTCACCTACTAATATTACATCTGGATCTTCACGTAAAGCTGATCTTAAAGCATTAGCAAAACTTTTTGTATCAGAACCTAGTTCTCTTTGGTGAACAATTGACCTTTTTGATGTATGAACAAATTCTACGGGATCTTCAATGGTCAGTATGTGCACAGATTTATTTTTGTTAATATGATCTACCATAGAAGCCAAAGTAGTTGATTTACCGCTTCCGGTAGGACCTACGACTAAAATTAAACCTCTATGTTTGTCAGCCATTTCCTTTACGACAGAAGGTAAACCAAGTTGGTCTATTGTAGGTGTTTCAGTAGCAATGGTTCTCATTGCTGCTGCATAATTACCTCTTTCTTTGTAAACATTTACCCGAAAACGTCCTAAGCCATGAACTCCTAAAGAACAATCAAGTTCTAAATTTTGCTCAACTTCTCTTCTTTGTTCATTTGTTAACATTGAAAATATTAGTTGTTGAACATCTCCTTCTGTTAAAGCAGGTAATTCAGTTTTTAACAATTCACCCCCTACTCGAATAATAGGCGGCAAACCTGCTGAAAGATGCAAATCACTAGCATTTGAATCAACAGTTAATTCCAGTAATTCTTCAATTTGCATATATAGTTTTTCTCCTTGATACTTGTTAATTATCTCACAATTTTATATTTTTATGAATATTGTAAAGTCTACCTTAAACTATTTTAGTGTATAATCTAAATATTGGACTACACTAAAAAGAGGAAATTATGAAAAATATTTATTCTCAAGGTTTTACTGTAGGAGAAGTATTGATAACTTTGCTAGTATTAGGAATACTTTTTTCTTTAACTGTTCCTACAATTATGCGTAATCACCAAAGAAATAC
>CASDUJ010000012.1 GCA_949283935.1 uncultured bacterium | reverse complement strand
TCAAAATTGTTGCTTGATTTTCCGCAAGCAACATTGCATTTAGATTTATCAATTGCTACAACTTTATTTAATGTAGCTTTTGAACTAGAATTATTAATTAAATTAAAATGAACTAACATATCAGCATCAAAACACAAATATATTTTTTTTTTGTTAATTTAAAACTATAAACAAGCTTTTAAAACATTCACAGCAATAAACTTTAAACTAAAATCTGGAGACGGAGAGAGTCGAACTCTCGTCCGGAACGGACAAAAGCAAGCGTCTACGAACATAGGACTTTATTTATCTCATCTAAACAAGGTTAAAGCCCATAGACCTAAGAATAGACAAAGCGTATTATACGCCACGCCTGACTTTGGCAATGATCTTAGCTTAGCTTATTGCTATCTACTAAGAGCAACCGGCATAAGTGTCCCGATAAATCGGCCGGCAGGACTTATCGAGAGGTTGACCGCTATTAAGCAGCTACTGCATAAGCAGAAGCGAAGTCAACTTTTCTGACATTGTTGCCATTTATATTTTTGCTCGTTGATAACGGAGAACAGCGCTCCGATTCGCAGCTTGATTTCACCAATCGCCCCGTCAAATCCAAAACGTCCCCATATTTAATTTTAAATGTACGATATATCAATTATTACACATTTTTTTATTTATTCAAGATTAATAACTGAAAAACTAAATTTTCTTTTCTTTTTCAATTAAATTTTGCAACGCAAATTTATAACAATTAAAACCCAATAAATTTTTGTTAGTAAGTTTTACTCTGTTAATTAAGCCGACATCTTGCCAAGGGAGTTCCGGAACTCCACCAAATTTATGAGACAAACTAAGAGCAAAAAATCTTCCGGCAAAGTCTATAACTTTTTTATACTCAGGAGCAATTAAAATCAAATCTTCATTTAGGCTACGAAAATCTGTTTTATTTAAAGGTAATGAAAAATGTTGAGTCATTAAATTTTTATAAGCTAACAAAGAATCACCTGATTCTGTATAATCATAAAAAACCCATGTTTTACCAGATTGTTCAAGATTTTGTTTATTTAAACCATGTTTAGCAAGATAATTCGAATAATTTGAAAATCCACTAACATTGGTGATCAGAGGTAATTGTTTCATTCTAAAACAAGAAATAGGACAATAAACTGTTTTAACGGCAAGCTTTTCCATACATCTGGCAATAGTAGATGGAGATCTGCCAATAGAAACAAAAACATATTTTTTCTCACCAAACTTATCATCCAAATAACTTTTTAACAATTTAGAATAATACAAATTTTCCTCAGCAGGTTCAAGAGCAAACTTAGTTAAATCTTCAGCTGCTTTTTTAGCAGGTTCAGATAAAATAGCATATTCTGAATAATCATACTTTCTTTTACCTCGTCTTAATTTATCAAGAATAACAGTTTCATCAGCATTTAAAAACGGATAAATGGTTTTCAAATCTACAATTTCTGGTTCAAAAAATGTTTTGATATTATTTTCTAAATTTTTAAAACGTTTTATCAAATTAAGTACATAATCAAGCCTGGACAAACTTGAATTTTTTTGCAATAAAGTTTGTTCTTGAATAGTTTTAATAAAAACATCTGAATGCTTAATTTGTTTATGATTTAAATTATCAGAAACTAATTGTTGCAAATTAAAAGTATTAAAATTAGAATTTTGAGTTAAATTTAAACTATCTATTTTCATGTTAAGAATAAAACCAATAAATATTTTTTTTTACCTAAGAAATAAAAGAAATATGAATAAAAAACGAAAACGAAAGAAAAAAGCAATTTTAAAATCAATATATACTTTATATATATAAGATATATAAAGAGAGCTAATATGACTATTAACCGCACAAACATAAATATCATAAAAGTTCAAAGCCAAGTAGTAAAGCAATCTTCGGCAAATAACAAGCAGCTTAAAAAAAGCATGCCTGCAAGCATTTTCACAGAGAACAAATCATCAGAAGCAAAAGAAAATTTTAATGAAACACTAGGTCTTAATTTAAATTTAGTCCCCAAAACAATAAACGAAAAACAAGAAATCAATACAGAAGAATATATTGAAGCCTACGCATCTGCTAACAACATTACAGAAAGTGAAGCAAAAAATATAGTAGATAACGATTTAGTAGATATTGAATCTACCGCAAAATATAATAGTGAAGGAAAAATATTACTAGAAAGAGATACCCAAGTAGAAAATAAAATATACGCAACAGAAAATTCATTAACATTAAATGAAGCTATAGAAAAAATGAGCCAAAACTCAAAAATTTCCAGTCCAAATAGTTTAGAAAGTGGCAAAGAAAAACTAAAAAATGGAGAAGCACGTTTAAAAGAATCAAAAAACGCAGAACAGCAAACAGCTATATCAATGCAGAGAGCAGAAAATAAATCTAAAACAATAGAAAATTTTTGCACAGTAAAAAGCGCAACCAATAGAGCATTGAGCAAAAAAAATAACGCTATATCATCAAAAGTAACAAAAGAAAAATCTCCAATTAAAAAGACAAATAATATAAACATTAATACAAAAACTGAAACAGCAAACGAAACAACACAAAAAACATATAACAGCACAAATTTTATAAATAACACAACAAGCAACCCCATATCTCAAAATAAAACTGCAAAAATTTCAATGATAAATACCAGCGAAAACAAATCAACTATAGCAAAAAGCGCTTCATTTGGGCAACTAACAGCTAACAATCATAACAAAAACATAATAAATGTAATTTCAGACAACGCACAAAAAGCGCAAACAGCACAAACAACTTTAAAAACAAATGAAAAAAATCTTCAAGATACAATAAACAAAATATCACAATCAGATTCAGCAGCCCAAACGAGCAAAGCGAATTATCAATATAGCAGCGAACAAGCAGAAAATTACGAACTAAAATCCGAAAATTTAACAGCAAACTCTAAAATAAATTACGAAACAGCAACAATTTATGATGAAAAAGCATTATCAGCTAGCACCAACAAAACAATTACAGAATCATCTAAAAACGAAACAGAAACAAAAGCAGCCGAAAATGAAGAACAAGCGAAAGATGGAAAAACTCAAGCAGATGCATTAGAAAAAAATGCAAAAGAAATAGCCAAAAACGCTAAAACCCAAATGAAAAATGCAGAAGCTGAAGAATCTAAAGCAGAAGAAGCATTGGATAGTGCAGAAAGTCAAATTCAAGAAGGTAACAATACTATTTCAGACGGAAAAGCACAAAAATCAAAAGGAAAATCAGAAAAAGAAACAGGTATAGCCTTAATGTCAAGTGCATTGTCAAGCACAGTATTTTGCGCTGCAATGTTTTACACGGGACTAGCTTTAACAATTGTTGGTGAAGAAAATGAGCGAAAAGGTGAAAGCAGGACAAATGACGGAGAAGAACAAGTTCAAAAAGGAAATGAACAAAAAGAATTAGCCGAAGATGAAATAGAACAAGCTGAAGAAGAAAAAGAAACAGCAAAAACCGATACAAAAGCCAGTCAAGACGAATCAAAATCTGCAAAAGAAATAAAAACACAAAGTAAAACACTTGAAAAAGAAAGTAATGAACAAAAAAGCAAAGTATCACAATTCAACACTCAAATTACAAATTTTGAGAATCAAATACAAAATTACAATTTAATGAAAAACCAATACAACGAAAAGGCTGAAAAAGAAGAAAACCTTGCAGCATTAAATGCAGTTTTTGCAAACGAACAAAACAACAAAGCCAATGAATATCAATCAAAGGCACAAACACAAGAACAAAAAACTCTCAAACTAGAAAATTTAACAATTAATCAAGATAAGAAACTTAAAACCATGAACAACAAAATTTCTCAAAATATAGAAATGAACAATACAAACATAGAAAAAATCAACAAAAAACAAGAAGAAAAACTTCACGCGCAAAAACAAGACAATGAAGTTGAAAAATTCTCAAAACAAAACGCGATCCGTAAAGAAAGTAAAACAGAAAACGAAAATAATATACTAGAAAACAATACACAAAACAACAACAATATCATGAATTTAAACGACATATCATCAAATAACTCAGGTACTGAAGAAAATTTCTTCCAAAAACCTGAAAAAGTTGAAAAACCTAAAATGATTTTTGCAGCACAAAACAAATCTTCAAAAGAAGAAAATACAGAAGGAAAAGAAACGGAAGAAATTAATGAACAAACAGAATTAGCAGAAGAAAATACAGAAAATACAAGCATGTCTGAAGAAAAAACTGGAAATCAATTTGCACAAGAAGAAATACAAATTAAGGAAATTGAAATAATCTAAACAATAAAAAGCCTGCCAGACGGCAGGTATCGGTTAAATATGCTCTTGGTATTATACTAAAATATTCTTCAAGCATTTAAAATTAGGCTAAAGAATAAAATTTTATTATTCTCTAGACTATGAATGATTTACCTAGTATATACTCTCGGCAACCTCACTTTTAATCTACAAGTTAATTCATAATTTATAGTATTTAGCAATTTTGCCCATTCATCAATAAAAATTTTTTGCTCACCATCTTCACCCAAAAGAGTAACAACATCTCCAATACTAACCTCACCAGCATTGGTTACATCAAACATCATTTGATCCATGGTTATATTACCGACTTGCAAAACTTTTTTACCATTAATAAGTCCATAAATTTTGTTAGATAGAACTCTTGGAACACCATCTGCATAACCTATAGGTAACGTCGCTATTTTAGTTTTATTTCTTGTTTTGTATGAATAAGAATAACTAACTCCTTCGTTGGCATCAATAGTTTTCAGATGTACAATTCTACCTTTCAAACTCATAGCAGGAAACAATTCTGGTTTAGACACACCAGTAGGTAAATCAGGCATTAAGCCATAAATACCTATTCCGGCTCTAACAAAATCATATTGCAAATCAGAATAACTTATTATGCCAGCTGTATTTAAAATATGAGATGGAATATGCATGAAATTTTTTCTTACAGATTCAAATCTTTCAGCTTGAATTTTCGTAATTTTTTCATCTTCTGCGCAAGCCAAATGAGTGAAAATGCCGCAAACATCTACTTCTTTGAAACTTAAAACTTTCTTAATAAATAAATCAGCATCTTTATAAGAAAGTCCTATCCTATTCATACCAGTATCAACTTTTATGTGAACTTTAACAGGTTTTCCATAATGAGAATAAGCCTGTATAGCAGATTTTATGTGTTCTTCAGTAAAAACTGAAAGTTCCAAATCATATTGAGAAGCACTTGTAAAAGACCAAGAGGGAACAGCTCCCAAAACTAAAATTGGAATATCGCATCCAGATTTACGCAACTCAATGCCTTCATCAACAGAAGCCACTCCAAATGCTTTAACTCCAGAAGCAATTAAAGGAGGAGCAACCATTGTAGCACCATGACCATATGCATCTGCTTTTATGATTGCAATTATTTGAGTATTGGGTTTACAGTAATTCTTTAATGTTAAAAAATTACGTTCTATATTACCAAGATTAATTTCAACCCAAGCATCTCTTCTTGTTTGGATATATGGTTGCCTTAATTTAGACATGAATTTTCCCTTTCTACAAAATTATACTCCTAAAATTTCGCAAAAAAAGAGGCTCTGTAATTAATTTACAGAACCTCTTTTTGATATTAAAACAAACTAGATTTCATCTTCATCATCAATCATTTGCAATTCTTGAGAACCGAACATTCCTTCAATTTCTTCTAAAATTGCAGATGGTTTTCTAACATTGCCTCTAGCTGCTTTTCTAGCCAATTCTTCTTTTTCTTCAGAAGCATTTTGCAAATGATAATATCCAGTACCTGCAGGAATTAAGCGACCGATAATAACGTTTTCTTTTAAACCTCTTAACATGTCTTTTTTGCCTTCAATTGCAACTTCTGTCAAAATTCTTGTAGTTTCTTGGAATGAAGCAGCAGAAATAAAGCTTTCCGTATTCAAACTAGCTTTTGTAATACCAAGTAAAACAGGACTATATGTAGCGCCTGCAATACCATCTTTGTCTGCTTGAGTATTTTGTATTTGAACTTGATGAGCTTCAGCAAGTTCACCCGGAAGCAATTGAGTATCTCCAGCATCATCAACTTTAACTTTTCTAGTCATTTGTCTCACAATAACTTCAATATGTTTATCTGCAATATCAACACCTTGAGAACGATAAACTCTTTGAACTTCATCAACAAGATATTGTTGAACAGCTTCTGTACCATTTAATCTAATAATATCATGAGGATTTAATGGACCACTTGTTAAAGGTTGACCCTTTTTAACTTTTTGTTTATCAGTAACAATAATACTTGAATCTATCGCATATTTGATTTCTGTTCTACCATTTTCAGTTATAAAATATAATCGTGGAGAACCTTCATCATATTCAATTTCTACAGTACCATCTTCTTCTGCTAAAATAGCACATTCTTTTGGTTTTCTTGCTTCAAGCAACTCTTCTACCCTTGGAAGACCTTGAACAATATCACCAGTCTTTTGTCTTTCAAATATTAAAGTAGCCAATAAATCACCTCTTAAAACAAGTCCATTGGGTTCAACCAAAAGTTGTGTACCTGGACTAATTAAACAAGGACGACCTGAACGAATAACTACCTCACCTTTTTTACCTTTCAATATTTGTCCGGAAATTGGAGCTTTTTCGCCACTTTCTGTTATAACTTGATCGGCTTTTACCAAAGTACCTTCTTTCACTGACAATCCCGTTTTTATTGGATAAATTTCTTTGTTTTTGTCAGATATTACAAGAAGTCTTCTTGCATCGTCTCTTTTTTGAGTTTTAACTATTCCATCATTTACAGCAAGAACTTGAGTTTTTGAAACAGGTGTTTTAGGTTTAATATATTGTCCGTCTTCAACTAACAATTCAGTTTGAAGAGAGCCTAAACTACTTGTTATATTTTCTGTTTCTCTTCTGATAATAAGATTTTCAAGAACAACAATTTTTAAATTATCAGAAGCCTCATCCATTTCAACCAGACCTTTTAAATGATTCAAATAGCCTTGCATTTGAAGAACTAAACTTGTTCTTGTCAAGCAAGCTCCTTCAATATTTCTAACTCTACTACCATCACGATATTGCAATTGAGTAACAGGTACTATGCTTATTTGGCTATCAGTTGAATTAAAATCTATAGCTACTTCTCTTGGAGCGATTTCAAATTCTTGAATAGGTCGCAAAATAATATCTATATTCTTATCGGGAATTTCAGATTCTTCTTCTATATCCAAATCTTCATCATCTATTTCAATTGTATTATCATCAGTTTCATTAGTAACTGCCAATACAATACTTTTAACCTTTGCTTTTATTCCTTTAGCAATTTCTACGCCAGCTTCAATTACTTCGCCTTCATCTACGTATAAATCATTCAAAGAATCTATAGTAAACATTTCTCCAGGACGAATTATAATTTCATGGATTACGTCGTTAAATTCTTTAAATTCAACAATTCCATCAATATGAGCGTATATGTCTTTAATGATTTCTGTACCTGCTTTTACGTAAGTTCCATTTTCTACCATCCTAAGATTTGCATCTTTGTTAACTTGTTGCACTTCTTCAGGAATAAATATAACTTTACCAGGAGTGGTAATGATTTGATTTTCATCAACCTCTATTCCATCATAGCGAATTTCACCACTTGTTGTAACTGTATTTTCTTCATCTAACAACTCAGCTATAATCATTCCATTTTCTACAACAATATCTGCAGGAGATTTTATTATGTACTTTTCTTCTGATTTTTTACCTTTTACAATCCACAAAGATTCTTTCTTGTTGGATTCGAAAATGGCATTTTTAGGAGTAATTGAGGCAATTACAATTGTGAGCTCTTTGCCAGAAATTATCTTTTTGATTTTATTTGATTTAGTACCAATTTCTTCTATTTCAAGATTAGAGCCAATTCTTACTTCACCACCGTGTTCTGAAATAGTAATAGTTTCCGCAAGAACTTCCCCTTGTTTTACTTCTTGCGCATCATTAACTAAAATTTTTGATCCGCCGGGAAGATTGTATACGTCACCAGATAAAACCCAAATAGTTCCACCTCTGTTAGAAGTTCTTGAAATATTACCTTGACGATCACGTTTTTCATCAACCGTAAAACCATCAAAAACTATTTCGCCACTTAAATCAGAAGTTATATCTTTGGTAGCTTTTTCAGTTAAACGTGCACCATCACCTTGTCCTGAAACAGGTTCAAATTCAGCCAAAATATCTCCACGCTTTACTTCGTCTCCTTCGTGGAAAAATATAGATGAACCATAAGGAACCTTTAAAGTATGAATTTTACCTTTTTTGTCTTCGATTTTCATTTCAGCCGCTTTTGTTGAAACTAAAACTATATCGCCATGTCTTGTTCTAGTGTCACGAGTTGGAATTTTTGAAACAACTTTACCATCAGCAGGTGAATCAATATGTCTCATTGAAGATGAACCTTTAAATACACCTCCAGTGTGGAATGTTCTCATTGTTAGCTGTGTACCAGGTTCTCCAATACTTTGGGCAGCTATAATTCCTATTGCTTCGCCTATATCAACAGGTTTGTTAGTAGTCAAAGACCAACCATAACATTTTTGGCAAACTCCATATTCTAACTCACAAGTTAAAGGTGAGCGAACTAAAGCCTTTTCAATTTTATGTTCGACAACTTTTTTTACATCTTCTCTGTCAAGAACCTTGTCTGCCTCAATAATCACATTACCATCTGCATCTGTTATAGGCTTAGCCAAAGTACGTCCAAGCAAACGTTCCTCCAGTGGTACTACTATTTTTTCTCCATCAGATATAGAAGTCATTTCTATACCATTATTCGTACCGCAGTCTGCTTCTCTTACAACAACATCTTGGGCAACGTCAACAAGTCTCCTTGTTAAATAACCTGAGTCAGCTGTTTTCAATGCAGTATCAACAAGACCTTTTCTTGCACCATAACTTGAAATAATGTATTCAGTAACACTCAAACCTTCGCGGAAATTAGATTTAATTGGAAGGTCAATAATTTTACCTTGCGCATCAGCCATTAATCCGCGCATCCCAACAAGTTGTGATACTTGTGATAAATTACCTCTTGCACCAGAAAATGCCATCATATATACAGAATTGGTTTTATCAAAATTTTCTACAACAGCATCTGTAAGTTTTGCGGTAGTTTCACTCCAAGTATCAATAACTTTAGTGTAACGTTCAACTTCAGTAATTTCACCTTTCAAAAATCTTGCGGTAGATTTTTCAATATCTTCTTGCGCTTCTTTCAATAAATCTTTTTTTACTGCAGGAACATCTAAATCTTGTATAGAAATCGTCGTTCCACTCTTTGTTGCATATTTAAAACCCAAATTCTTAAGTGAATTTGCAAGATATGCAGTTTTTGCTCCACCAAACTCAAGATAAACTTGAGAAAGGAGATTATTTAGTCCCTTTTTATTAACTATTGCGTTAATAAATGGCATTCTCTTTTTTTGTTTTCCACTTATTAAAGTTTCCATTTATATACCTCTATCCTACGAATTTAATACTGCTTCTCTTACAACCTGATTGAATATAATTCTTCCGATTGTAGTTTCAATTTTTTCATTATTATCATCTCTTACCAATATTTTGGTATGTAAATCTACAATGCCAGCACTATGAGCTGTTAATGCATCATCAAAACTAAAGAAACTATATTTTGGTTTTTCATTTTCTTTTTTGGTAAATGTAAGATAATAAATACCCAAAACCATATCTTGCGAAGGGGTAATAATAGGACGTCCAGTTGCTGGCGCCAAAATATTATTAGTAGCAAGCATTAGCATACGCGCCTCAGTTTGAGCTTCTATTGAAAGAGGTACGTGAACAGCCATTTGGTCTCCGTCAAAGTCAGCATTAAAAGCTGAACAAACAAGTGGATGTAATTGAATAGCTCGTCCCTCAACCAATACAGGTTCAAAAGCTTGAATACCAAGTCGGTGCAATGTAGGTGCACGGTTTAACATAACAGGATGACCATCTATTACTTCTTCCAAAATATCCCATACAACATTTTCAGAACGTTCTATTTTCTTTTTGGCAGACTTAATATTTTGAACCAAACCTCTTTCTATTAACTTGTTTATAACAAATGGTTTAAATAATTCTATTGCCATTTCTTTAGGCAAACCACATTGATGTAATTGTAATTGTGGACCAACCACAATTACAGAACGACCTGAGTAATCTACACGTTTTCCCAAAAGATTTTGTCTGAAACGCCCTTGCTTACCTTCAATAATATTGCTTAAGGATTTTAATGGTCTGTTATTAGGTCCAACAACAGTTCTACCACGTCTTCCATTGTCAATTAAAGCATCCACAGCTTCTTGCAACATTCTTTTTTCGTTTCTTACAATAATCTCGGGAGCTCCCATTTCTAAAAGTCTTAGTAAACGGTTGTTTCTGTTTATTACACGTCTGTATAAATCGTTCAAATCACTTGTAGCAAATCTGCCACCATCTAATTGAACCATTGGTCTCAAATCTGGAGGAATAACAGGAAGAACATCCATTATCATCCATGTTGGATCTGTATTGCTTGAAAGCAAAGATTCACAACATCTTAGTCTTTTAATAATTTTTGCTCTTTTTTGAGCTGAATTTCCTGCATTTGCAAGACCTTCGCGAAGTTCATTTACTAAACCTTCAAGATCTATTTCAGCAAGTAATTCTTTTATTGCCTCAGCTCCAATACCTACTTTTAATTCAGATTCTTCATGTTCTAGTATGTAGTCTTCATATTCTTCTTCAGATATCAATTGGTATTTTTTAAACTCACTATCCGCCGGATCTAAAACAATGTAAGCATTAAAATATATTACCTGCTCTAAATCCCTTAAAGTCATATCTAAAACCATCCCCAAATAACTAGGGATACCTTTCAAAAACCAAATGTGGCTTACTGGAGCAGCCAAGGTAATATGTCCTAATCTGTGGCGACGTACTTTACTATCTGTTACTTCAACACCACAACGTTCACAAATTATACCTTTGTAACGTACCCTTTTATATTTTCCACAGTAACATTCCCAATCTTTTGATGGCCCAAATATTCTCTCACAAAACAAACCATCTCTTTCAGGTTTCAAAGTACGATAGTTAATAGTTTCCGGTTTTGTAACTTCGCCATAAGACCAATTCAAAATCCTTTCCGGCGATGCTATCGCAATTTTTATATAATCAAAATAATCTATACTCGTAGACAATTTTCTTCTCCTTTAAATTTTTACAAACCTACTCACTTAAAGTTCCTGGCGTTTCAAAGAAATTAATATTTAACAACTCTGAATCAATATCGCTCAGCGTTCTTTTAGGAGCAGCTCTTTTTGCACTATCCGTATCGCTCATTAAGTCAACTTCTTGACCACCTTTTTTAGCTACTGTAATATCCAAACCTATTGATTGCAATTCCCTTACAAGTACCTTGAAGGATTCAGGAATTCCAGGTCTTGGAATATTATCACCTTTAACAATAGCTTCATAGGCTCTACTTCTACCGTTAACATCGTCAGATTTAATTGTTAGCATTTCTTGTAAAGTATATGCTGCGCCATATGCTTCAAGAGCCCATACTTCCATTTCTCCAAAGCGTTGACCGCCAAATTGAGCTTTTCCGCCTAAAGGTTGTTGTGTAACTAAACTATAAGGGCCAGTACTTCTTGCATGAATCTTATCGTCTACAAGGTGTACCAATTTCAAAATATACGTCAAGCCAACCGAAATAGGTTCGTCAAAAGGTTCTCCTGTCCTTCCATCATACAAAATAACCTTTCCATCATCTCTAACCCAATCACAACCAGATTCTTTAATACCTTTGACAAGTTCTTCTGTAGTAGCTTTACGAGATTGTTCTTCACCATACATTTCATCAAATGGTGGAGCTACGTAATGCTCATTTCTTAAATATGCAGCCAACCCTAATAAAGCTTCATACGTTTGACCAACATTCATACGCGAAGGAACACCAAGGGGATTTAGTACGATGTCTACAGGTGTACCATCAGGTAAAAAAGGCATATCTTCTTTTGGAAGAATTCTGGAAACAATACCCTTGTTACCATGACGACCAGAAAGCTTATCTCCTACAGATACTTTCCTTTTTTGTGCCACGTATACTTTTATAACAGTATTTGCACCAGGAGGAAGCTCATCGCCTTTTTCCCTATCAAATACTTTTACATCTACTACTCTTCCGCCTTCTCCATGAGGAACTTTTAACGAATTATCTCTTACATCTCTAGCCTTTTCGGCAAAAATAGCCCTTAAAAGTTTTTCTTCAGGTGGATGTTCAGATTCCCCTTTAGGGGTAATTTTTCCAACCAAAATATCATCAGCAGAAACTTTTGCCCCTACACGTACTATTCCTCTCTCATCCAAATGTCTTAAACTATCTTCAGAAACATTTGGAATCTCACGAGTAATTTCCTCAGGTCCAAGTTTAGTCTGTCTCGCATCTATTTCAAGTTTTTCTATGTGAACACTTGTAAATACATCATCGTGCACAAGTCTCTCATTTAACAAAATAGCATCTTCGAAGTTATAACCTTCCCAAGGCATATAAGCAACCAAAATATTCTTTCCCAACGCTAATTCACCCATGTGAGTA
>CASDUJ010000011.1 GCA_949283935.1 uncultured bacterium | reverse complement strand
ATTTATAACTTTAATATCATCCGTCATAATAGTTGGAACAATGCCAACCACTCCGTGCCTTTTTATTTTAATAAGATATTCTTGCAATTCATTTTCATTACAAGTATTAAAATTACAACCATATCCACCATGGGTATGTCTATCTATAAGTCCCGGTGTTAATATTTTATTTTTTCCATCAATAATTTCCGTATCTTCACAATGAATTTCAGAATTTATTTCTTTTATAATTCCATTTTCTACCAAAATATCAGATAAAAATGGTTCAACAAAAGGATTTTGAACAAGAACATTTTTTATAATAAGTTTCTTCATTAAAAATCAACCTCTCGCCTGCCTTCTAACGCTCTAGCAAGAGTTAATTCGTCTACATATTCAAGCTCTCCGCCTATCGGAAGGCCAAAAGCTATCCGAGAAATTCTAACATTAAAAGGTTTCAAAATACGCGCAATATACATACTTGTAGCTTCTCCTTCGACAGAAGGATTTAAAGCCAAAATAATTTCTCCTACATCATTTTTGGCAACTCTTTCTACTAATTCCTTTAATTTTAAATCTTCAGGCCCAATACCATCTAAAGGAGAAATCATTCCTTGTAATACGTGATAAACTCCTTTGTATTCATTTGTTTTTTCTATAGCTATTAAGTCTTTGGCTTCACAAACTACGCAAATTGTACTGTGATCTCTATTTGAATTAGAACAAATCTCGCAGGGATTATCTGCCGAAATATTAAAACAAATATCACAATATTTTATAGTTTCTTTTGCTGCAATTAAAGCTGATGCAAATTTTTCTACATCTTCTTTGGACATTTTCAAAACTTGAAAAGCCATTCTTTGCGCCGATTTGGGACCTATACTTGGAAGCTTTTGAAAATGTTCTATTAATCTGGCTAAAGGTTTAGTATATTGCATAAATTACATCCCCGGAAGTTTGAAATTTAATCCGCCTGTAATAGCTTTTGTTCTCTCTTCTGTTATAGTATTAGCTTTTGCGTTAGCTTCTTTCATTGCTGAAGAAATAAGATCTTCTAACATTTCTATTGTTTCATTATCAACTTCAGAAGGATTTTCAGGATTAATAGCTTCTGGCTTGATTTTTATAGAAATAAATTCACCTTTTGCATTAAGTTTAACACTAACAACTCCACCACCAGATTGTGCGTCTACTATAGTATCTTTTAGTTCAGATTGTAATTCTTCCACCTTTTTTTGCATAACTTGTGCTTGTTTCATTATTTGCTGAATATTAAACATCTTTTTCTCCTTAATTGATTTATTTGATTTATAAAGTTATTATAATATAAAATGTACTACTAATTAAACCACGATTATGCAAAAAAAAACATACCTTAATGAATGCTTGCAAAAAAATGTCTTAATGAGATGGCCAGACAAAATGATGCCTTTGACTATTTATGTGGCTCCTTTTAGATGGTATCAAGCAAAAGATTCCCAAAGTGCACAATATAAATACAAAGGTATGATTATAGAAGCTTTAAATATGTGGGCACAAGCATCAGACAGAGCTTTTTCTTTTCACATTGTAGAAAAACTTCACGATTCTATGATTAATATTGATTGGAGAAGAGTTGATAGAAATTCGTTAGGTAATTGCAATTATAACTACGATAAATATGGTCGTTTGTACAGCGCAGAAGTTCAAATTGGACTTTCTGACGGAGTAATTCATCAAGAATATATGAGTGAAAATGAAGTTAAACATACAATTCTTCACGAAATTGGACACGCTTTAGGATTACAACATAGTCCTTTTCCAAATGATATAATGTATGTACCTCATCAATATGGAATCATTAATGCTTCTCAAAGAGACAAATTAACTTTAAAATGGCTGTATAAATTACCTTGTGGTAAATCTGCCAACGAAATTATTAATGCTTATTCTACAAGTGAAGCGAAATCTTTAGATGAAATGATTTTTAAACTTATAACAAAACAAAGCCCTTCAAAATTTGAAGAAATAACTAAAGAATTTACTAAAAATCAAACTCAAAAAGATCTTCTTGAGGAAAATGAAAAGTTAGGAAATATAAATTTGTATAAAATGTCACTTGAACAAATTGAAATTTCTTCTGATTTAAAAAATTATGTAAAAAAAATAAAATTGGATAAAAGAAGGTAGTTTAACAAAAAAGAAGCTTCAAATTGAAGCTTCTTTTCTTATTTCTATTATCACAAATTAACCTAAAGCCAATTTTTCTTCTTCTGTAACACCTTTCATGGTCATTTTCGTTCTACCACGATCATCAATTTCTAGAACCTTTACTATTACATCATCCCCCATATTTAAATAATCTTCAACTTTATTAACACGTTCATTAGAAATTTGCGAAATATGAACCATTCCATCTTTCCCAGGAGCAATCTCTACAATAGCACCTATTGGTAAAATTCTTGTTACTTTTCCTCTAGCAACAAGTCCTGGTTCCAATTTTAAAGTCAATTCATCAATCATTCTTTTGGCAATAACTGCACCTTCTTGGTCAACACTAGTAATAGTAACATTGCCATCGTCTTCTATATCAATTGTTGCTCCTGAACAATCTATAATGTTTCTGATAGTTTTTCCCCCAGGTCCTATCACGCCACCAATTGCATCTATTGGAATTTTAAATGTAGTAATTTTAGGAGCCCATTCAGACATTTGCTCTCGAGGCGCACTTAAAACTTCTCTCATTTTGTTTAAAATAAAAATACGTCCATCTTTAGCTTGAGCAAGAGCTTGAACCAAAGTTTCCCTTGGAATTCCTTTGATTTTCATATCCATTTGCAGTGCTGTAACTCCTGTTTCATTACCAGTTACTTTAAAATCCATATCACCTAAAAAATCTTCAATACCTTGAATATCAGTTAAAACAGTAGTTTTATCAGGTTCTTTTATAAGACCCATAGCTACTCCGCCTATCATAGTCTTGATGGGAATACCTGCATCCATTAAAGCTAAACAACTACCACAAGTACTTGCCATACTTGTTGAACCATTTGATTCTAATACGTCTGATGTAACTCTAATCGCATAACCACATTCTTCTTCTGAAGGTAATGCAGGCAAAATAGCTCTTTCGGCCAAAGCTCCATGACCTATTTCACGTCTGCCAGGACTTCTCAATGGTTTTGCTTCACCTACAGAAAATCCAGGAAATGCATATGTGTGCATATATCTTTTTGTTGTTTGAGGATCAATTCCATCAAGTTCTTGAGCCATCCCAGGACCAGCTACAGTACAAACAGAAAGTACTTGAGTTTGCCCCCTAGTAAATACAGCACTTCCATGAGCTCTAGGCAAAATACCTACCTCGCACCATATTGGACGAATATCAGTATTTGTTCTACCATCAGCTCTAACTCCTTCTTCTGTAATCATTCTCCTCATTATTTTCTTTTCCAATGATTTGAATTCTTCACCCGCTAAATCTAATTCTGTCGAAGCTAATAATACTTTAATTTCATCTTCTTCGGGTAATGCTTCTATCGCTTCTTTAACTTTTTCTTTTGCTTCTGCAAGTTTATTTTCTCTATAATCTCTGTCAAAATTATGCATTGCATCAAAAATCATATCAGAAGCAACATTTTTAATTAATTCAGCTAACTTTGTCGTATCAAATGGATTTACAAATTCAGGCTTTTCTACTCCGCATTCTTTTGCAAAATTTCTTTGTGCTTCAACTTGCTTCTTTATTTCAATTTGAGCTAAATCAACTGCTTGCATAATTTCATCTTCGCTAACAAAATTTAACCCAGCTTCAACCATTATCACAGAATCTTCGGTTCCTGCAATAACTATATTCATATCTCCTTTTTCTACTTCATTGTAAGTAGGATTAATTATCATTTTACCATCTACTCTGCCAATTCTTACAGCTCCTATTGGGCCTTCAAATGGTGCAGTACTCAATGAAAGAGCAAATGATGCCCCTAAAATAGCATATATATCAGGTTGTTCAACTTGATCTGAACTTAATACAGTTGTTACAATTTGAATATCATTTCTAAACCCTTTTGGAAACAAAGGTCTAATTGGTCTGTCTATTAATCTACTAGCTAAAATAGCTTTGTCCCCAGGACGTCCTTCTTTTCTCAAAAATCCTCCCGGAATTTTTCCTACCGCAGACATCTTTTCTTCGTAATCTACTGTAAGAGGAAAAAAATCAACGCCAGGTCTTGGATCTGGACTCATTGTTGCAGTCGCAAGAATTACTGTATCTCCAACTCTTACAAGAGCTGAACCACTTGCTTGTTTTGCATATTTTCCTGTTTCTACTGTAACTTCTTTTTCACCCACGGTGAACTTGCAAATTTTTGCTTCTATCATTTTTCTTCCCTTTTCTGTGTTCACAATTAGTATACTACAAACAAAAAAAGGAGGACAATTCTTTATAAATCATTGTAAATTTGCTTGTAATTTATAAACTTTTCATTAATTCTTCTATTGATTCAATTTGTTTACTTAATTCAGCTATACGTACTTTTGTGGAATCAATTACTTCTTGCGGAGCATTTTTAACAAAATTTTCATTTGCTATTCTTGCTGCCAAAGAAATCTTTTCTTGATTCAATTTTGCAATCTTCTTGCTCTGCCTTTCCTTTTCTTTTTCTATGTCTATTATGCCTTTAAGAGGTACAACTATTTTTGTGTTTCCAACAACACAAGAAGCAGATTGTGGAGGAAGTTCATTAATGGTTTCATCTGAAATTTTTACATTGTTTATTCTTACAATTCGTTTTAAAAATGGAAATGTTTTATCAAATAAATCTTTGTCTCCATAAATTTCTATGTCAATTTGACTTCCTGCCGGAACATTTAATGATTGCCGTAAATTTCTTAAACCTTTTATAGCTTCTATTGTTTTTTCCATTTGAGCTACTGTATTTGCAAAATTAAAGTCTTTTGCTTTAGGAAAATCACATTGCATTAAAAATTTTTGTTCATCTTTATACAATTTAAATGGAACAGATTGCCAAATTTTTTCTGTTATGTGAGGCATAATTGGATGTAATAATCTTAAAGATTTTTCTAAAACATACCATAAAACTCTTTGAGTATTTTGCTTTTGCTCAAAATTAGCAAGTTGAATTTTGGCAAGTTCTACGTACCAATCACAATAATTACCCCAGAAAAAATCATAAATTTGATTTGCATATTCACCTATTCTAAAATTATCTATATTATTCCTAATTTCAGTTGTAATATCTGACAATTTTTGCAATATCCATTTGTCTGCAATTGTCAAGTTTTTCATGTCAATTTCTTTTTCTTCCATTCCATCAAGATTCATCATTACAAATCTTGATGCATTCCAAATTTTATTCGCAAAATTTCTTCCATATTCAAATTTGTCATCACTAACTTTTATGTCTTGTCCACCATAAGTACACATGCTTGTTAGTGTATAACGCAAAGCATCACAGCCATATTTATCAATAATACCCACAGGATCAATAGTATTATTCTTTGATTTACTCATCTTTTGCCCGTGTTCATCCCGAATTAATCCATGGATATATACATTTTTGAAAGGAGATTTACCAGTAAATTCATAGGACATTGTTACCATTCTAGCTACCCAGAAAAATATAATATCAAATCCTGTAACTAAAGTGCTTGTTGGAAAAAATTTCTTGAAATCTTTATTCTCAATATTTGGCCACCCCATAGTTGAAAAAGGCCACAAACCAGAAGAAAACCAAGTATCTAAAACGTCGTTGTCTTGAGTATATTGAGTAGGATCAGGATTTTGCTTAGCTACTACCATTTCTCCCGTCACGTTGTGATAATACGCAGGAATTTGGTGCCCCCACCATAATTGCCTGCTTATACACCAATCACGAACATTTTCCATCCAATCAAGATATATTTTAGTCCATCTTTCAGGAATAAAATTTAATTCTCCCTTTTCTACCGCCTCTATAGCTTTTTTGGCTAATGGCTTCATTTTTACAAACCATTGTTCAGACAAATAAGGTTCTATTGTTGTACCACATCTTTGACAATGTCCAACATTGTGCTCATGTGGCTTTTCTTCTAACAATGCTCCTTTGTACTTTAATAATCCTATCGTTTCTTTTCTTGCTTCTTCTCTTGTTAAACCTCTTATTGATTCTGGTATAAAATCATAATTTAACATTCTGGCATCTTCATCCATTATCCAAACAGGTTTTAAATGATGTCTTTTCCCTACTTCGTAATCATTTGGGTCATGGGCAGGCGTTATTTTTACAGCACCTGTCCCAAAAGAAGAATCTACATATTCATCAGCTATAATAGGAATTTCACGATTAGTTAATGGGATTATTACCGTCTCGCCTATTAAATCTTTGTATTTATAATCATTTGGATTCACTGCAATTGCAACATCCCCAAACATTGTTTCCGGCCTTGTTGTAGCCACAACTATTGCCCCTACTTTGTCTTTTAAAGGATAACATATTTCCCACATATGCCCTTGTTCGGTTTTGTATTCAGTTTCTATGTCACTTATGGCACTTCTGCATCGAGGACACCAATTTACAATGTATGCTCCTTTGTATATCAATCCTTTGTTGTATAAATTTACAAAAACTTCTTTTACCGCTTCAGAACAACCTTCATCAAGCGTAAAACGTTCTCTAGTTCTATCAAAAGATGCTCCAAGCCTTTTAAATTGATTCAAAATTCGACTTTTATGTTCATTTGCCCATTCCCACACTGACTCAACAAATTTTTCTCGACCTAAATCAAATCTGGTAGTATTCTGCTCTCTTAATTTCTTCTCAACAACATTTTGTGTAGCTATTCCAGCATGGTCTGTCCCAGGTATCCATAAAGTTTCAAAACCTGCCATTCTATGGTATCTAACCAAAATATCTTGTAAAGTTCCATCCAAAGCATGTCCCATATGCAAAACTCCCGTAACATTAGGCGGCGGAATAACTATGCTATATGATGGTTTTTCAGAATTAACATTTGCCTTAAAACATTCATTTTTTTCCCATAATTCATATATTTCTTTTTCTGTTTCATTTGCTTGATAATTTATTGGAATTTCATTAACATCAATATTCATTTTTAACTCCGTTTTTCTTTCTTTGATTTAATTATATTACAAAGTAATTGAAGTTCATTATTAATAGCAAATTTTTTTCTACTACCGCTTTATTCTATAAAAGATATTATTTATTAAAAAACAAGTAGTATGCACATTGGCTTTCAACAAATAAAAAACTTTGGATCAACAATTTCAAATATAAGTAAAAAGTGTATCCCTGCAAAAAATTTTACAGGAATTATGAATTTCGGGCAAAAACAAGGAAAAAACCAAACTATATCCTTTTGTTCAAATAAATTTTTCCAAATTACTCCTATAAAATTACTATTTACAAAAACAAAAAGTAATCTATTTAAACAAAATTCGACTCCTAAATTAAATTTATATTTTTCTTTAGGTAATTCGTACGAAAACTATAAAAATTTCCAGCAAATGATTAAAAAAATGCCTAATTACGAAAAAATGTTACGACGTGATTTTATAGGACAAAAAAAATACTATGTGGTAGAACGTAATGTATTTGGGCAAAAAGGTTATACGGATGGAATATATGATTGTCTAGCCATTCTTTTATATAACAAAGAAAATGGAAGATTATTTCATATATCTCCAACTAACTATACCAGAAAGCAAGAAATTAAACATTTGCAAAATAGTATAAACATTTTTATTTCTGAATTGCAAAACAAAAATCAAAAATGTAATGCATTTATTGTTGGAGGACAAAAAGGATTTAGTGATAATTTGTACAAAAATATTGCTATGGTTTTTAAAAAGAGAAAAATATTAACCGATGAAATAATGTATTCAAAAAATTTCGATGATAGTTCCATTTACTTTAACATTCCGGAAAAGAAATTAATCATCAATAATTCCTCATACCAAAATCTAAATCAAATAAAAGAAGAATATTTTCACGTAAAAATAAACCAATAATATTATGAAAATTAATAACCAGTCGAACCAAAGCCAGCAGATCCCCTATTTGTATGGCTTAAATCAACAACTTCCATTATATTTGCTTTTGTTACAGGAGCTATTATCATTTGTGCTATTCTATCTCCGGCACAAATTTCATAAGGTTTGTCTGAAATATTAATTATTCCCACACAAACTTCTCCGCGATAATCTTCATCTATTGTCCCTACACAATTACTCAAAGTAATCCCATGCTTAATTGCCATGCCTGAACGCGGTCTAATTTGGGCTTCATAACCTTTGGGAAGTTCTATGGAAAATCCAAGCGGAACCAAACATCTTTCAATAGGCATTAAAGTAATTGGCTCAGGATTCGCTGCATACAAATCCATTCCGGCAGAACCTTCCGTTGCATATGAAGGGAGTTGAGCTAGTTTGGAAATTCTTTTGATTTTTAAGTTAATTTTTGAATTCATTCTTTATCTTCCAATTGCGATATATCTACATTTGTATCTTCGATCATTTCTTCAAAAACACTAGTGCCACTAATGTCTATATTATTTACATCATCGTCTATCATTTCAATTTCGTCTTTTGCGTAATCTTTAATTTTTCCATCTTCCAACTTTACAGCTACTTTATTGTTCAAAAAATGTAAAGCACAAACTCGTCCAATTCCTTGAGGTGTCATTACTCCAGAACCAACTGGAGGCATATCTTTTGCTGCTTCCAAATATGTTTCGTATTCATAGTTCAAACAACACAACAATCTCCCGCACGTTCCGGAAATCTTTGACGGACTAATTGGCATACCTTGATCTTTAGCAAGTTTTATATTAATTGAATCAAAACTTTTTAAAAAAGAACAACAACAAAATTCTCTCCCGCAAAGTCCACACCCTTGCATCATTGCCGTTTCATCTCTTACTCCAATATGTCTTAAATCTATTCTTACTCTACGGAATTCTTGCGTTAAATCCTTCAAAAGTTCTCTAAAATCAACCCTTGCCGGAGCAGTATAATAAAAAGTAATTTTGTGCCTGTCAAATGTGTATTTAGCTTCAATAAGATTCATGTTTAGCTCTCTTTTTTGAACCAGTTCACGACATTTTAAAAAAGCAGCTTCATTTTCCTTTTTTATTATTTCATATTCTTCCATGTCTTTTTGGGACATAACTCTAATTAAAGGTAATGCTTGAGGTGCTTTATTTTCCCAAACTTTTGCAATTGCATCACAAACATATTCGGCTTGCGCTACCTCTTCTCCTTTTTCGGTTCTTACAAGCACATAATCTCCATGAGTAATATGAACTGTGTTAGGAATATCTAATGGCTGAAATTGGTTTTTGAATAATCTTACTGCAAATTTTTTCATATTAATATTATACCCAAAAAATATTTATGTCAGAAAATAAAGCTCAAACTTAATAAATTAAAACATTTCCGCAAAATATTTTCAATTTATCTAATAATTAACTTTTCATTTTTTCTATAATGCTTGTTGTAGATTTACCTTCTACAAACTTTATAAATTCAAGTCTCCCTCCATTTTCCAAAACAACTTTGGCCTCAGGAAGAGTATTAATATCATAATCTCCACCTTTTGTGTGTATGTCTGGTTTAATTTTAGCCAAATAATTTACCGGCGTATCTTCATCAAAAACAACAACATAATCAACACAATTTAAAGCTGCTAATATTTCTGCTCTGTCATTTTGATTGTTTAAAGGTCTGCTATCTCCCTTAAGAGCTTTTACTGAACGATCAGAATTTAAACAAACAATTAAAATATCTCCAAAAGATGCAGATTTCTGCAAATATCTTATGTGACCAACATGTAAAATATCAAAACAACCATTTGTAGAAACTATTTTCTTGCCTGAATTTTTTAGTTTTTCTACTTCTTTTTGTAATTCATTAATATTTACTATTTTTCCCACTATTTGTTTGCCTCTTCTTGTTGGGGAATAGCTGTAGGTTGTGGAGCTACGTTATTCTTAGAACTGTATTGTTGCACTTCTTTTTTAATATTTTCAGGATTGTATGAAGAATCAATAAATTCTACTTTAGTTTGTGCTTTTTGTCCTTCAATAAACTTTTGTAACGTTTGAACCTTTTGTTCATCTTCAAGATATTTTTTAATCTCATTTTTTATTTCTTCAAAAGGCATAACACCAGCTTTTTTCCTATCTACAACTTTTATTATATGATATCCAAATTCAGATTGAACTAAATCACTTATTGTATCTGGTTTTAAAGAAAAAGCTGCTTCTGCAAAAGGTTTTACCATTTGATCTTTTGAGAAAAAGCCTAAATCTCCCCCATTTTGCGCACTGCCTGTATCTTCTGAATATTGTTTTGCAAGTGCTGCAAAATCTGCATTTGGCACCTTTGCTTTTGCCAAAATTTCTTCAGCTTTTGCTTTGTCTTTAATTAAAATGTGACTAGCTCTAACAGAATCTGGATATGTAAATTTAGATGCTTTGTTGTCATTATAAAACTTTTTAACATCTGATTCGGATACTTTAACAGGAGAAATTGTATCAATTAATTTTGAAACTTGTATGTCATTTGCTATCATTGTATTAAAATCATTTTCTGACATATTGTTTTTGGCAAGAATTTCTTTCAAATTTTCTTCGCCTCCAATTTGTTCCAACATTTCTTTTTTGTATTTGTCTAATTCTTCTGTTGAAACTGTTATATTTCTTTTTGCAATTTCGTTATTTATAATTCTTTTAACTATTAATTCGTTTACAGCTTTGTCTTTTGCTACTAACACAAGCATTTTAGCTTCATCTGAAGATTTATCAAGTTGTGCCAAAAATGGAGAACTCATTTGCCTTGTTATAATATCATCAACTTCTTGTTTCATTATTGGCGAATCATTTACTTTTATAATTACAGCATCTTGGGCTTTTTTACAACCAGAACTAATCATTGTAATTGCTATTAGCAGCGTCATTAAAACTCTCTTCATCTTTCCTCCTTATTGAAAATATCATTTTGCAATCTTTGTATATGATAAAATAAATATTCTAATAAATCCAATACCTCTTCAGAGCTAAGTCCTACGTTATTAAAATGTAAAATTGAAGCAGAACTAGAATTTTTTGTTTGGTTTTGTGTAAATCTTAACTTCGAAACTATCTTTCTGTCAAGATTGTTAGAAATCATAAACCATTCGTTATAAGTATAGTCTGTATGTATTTTGATATCACCCATACTTTCTCTAACACCTTTTACTCCTATGTCTGCTGCAATTAATCTTAATTTTATAATTTTGAACAAGGGTTCAACTGTATCAGGAATTTTTCCAAATCTATCTTCCCATTCAGTTTTTAGCATTTCTAATTCTCTTATAGATTGAACATCTGCTAATCTTTTGTATTCTATCATTTTCTGTTGTTTGTCACCCACATAATTGTCAGGAATAAACGCAGTAATGTTTATGTCAATAACAGGTGTTTCTTTTTTGTTAATTTTTTCTCCTTGTAATTCTTTTATCGCATCTTCTAGTAAATCACAATATACATCAAATCCAACACTTATCATGTGACCATGTTGCTGTGCTCCTAAAATATTTCCAACCCCTCTTATTTCTAAATCTCTCATTGCTATTTGATAACCAGATCCTAAAGTTGTAAAATCTTTTATGGCTTTTAGCCTGTTTGTAGCTTCTTGAGTTAAAATTTTGTCTTTTTTGTAAAAACAATAAGCATAAGCTTGTCTTTCACTACGACCAATTCTTCCTCGTAATTGATAAAGTTGAGCAAGACCAAATTTATCAGCATCGCAAATTAACATAGTATTTGCGTTAGGTATATCTATTCCAGATTCAATAATTGTTGTGCAAATTAAAACATCAAAATTATTTATTGAAAATTGATAAATAATTTCTTCTAATTCTTTGGGAGGTAATTGTCCGTGTGCTACAGCAATTCTTGCATTTGGTAAAAGTTCTTGTATTTCATTGGCAAATTTGTATATGGTTTGAACTCTGTTGTACAAAATATATACTTGACCTTCCCTTTCCAATTCGTAATTTACTGCACTTTTTATAAATGCAGGATTAAATTCACCAACAAAAGTTTTGATTGGTAATCTGTTTACAGGTGGAGTATTTATAAGACTCATATCCCTAACACCGGAAACTGACATGTATAAAGTTCTGGGAATAGGAGTAGCACTAAGACAAAGAACATCAACTTGAGTTCTATATTCTTTTAATTTTTCTTTATGAGCTACCCCAAAACGATGTTCTTCATCTATAACTACGAGACCTAATCTTTTAAAATCAATGTCCTTTTGCAAAAGTCTATGTGTCCCTATAGCAATATCACAAGAGCCATCAGCTATCTCTTTTATCGCTTTTTTTATTTCTTTTGTAGTTCTAAATCTTGAAAATAATTCTATTTTAACTCCATAAGGGGCAAATCTTTCCTTGAAAGTTAAATAATGTTGCTGAGCCAAAATTGTTGTAGGAGCTAAAATAGCAACTTGTTTGCCTGACATAACAGCTTTGAAAGCAGCCCTTAGAGCAACTTCTGTTTTCCCAAACCCTACATCCCCACAAATCAAACGATCCATTGGTTTTTTACTTTCCATATCATTTTTTGTATCTATGATTGCTTTTAATTGATCAGGTGTTTCAGTATACAAAAAAGCATCTTCCATTTCAGTTTGCCAAGGGGTATCGGGAGCAAATTCAAATCCTTCTGCCTTTTTTCTTCTTGCATATAAATTTATCAACTTAAATGCAATATCATCCACAGCTTTTTTAACTTTAGATTTTGTAGTATTCCAATCTCCCCCACCCATCTTAGAAAGCTTTGGCAATATTGTTGTTGATCCTCTATATCTTGCCAACATATTTATTTGCTCTGCAGGAATATAAAGCTTATCAGAATTTGCATATTCAATAGATAAATAATCTCTAAATTCTCCAGCCACTTCTTGTTGACTTAAACCTAAGTATTTACCTATTCCATGAGTTGTATGAACTACTAAATCTCCTTCTTTTAAGTCATTAATAGAATATATAAATTCCATATCTTCTCTTTTAGAAAGTTTTTTAGCTATAGTAGGTTTTTTAATTTTTCTGTTAAAAAGTTCTACATCTGTAACTAAAACCAAACTTAAATCATCAGAAGAAAAACCTTCATAAATATCTGCCTTTACAATGTTTACAAGATTTTTGCTGTAGTTGTTTTCATATTGAAAAGGAATTTCATAGTCATTTAAAATATCACTTACCCTTGAAGGATACTGTGTCGCAATAATAATAGCATTATGCTTTTTTAAATTGTTTTCAATAAAATCTCCAAATTCTAAGTTGGTTAAATCAAATCTTGGCAAAAGTGATGAACTTATAGGTATTAACTCTTCGTTATCAACATCTATAAAATTGTTTAAATTCAAACGAGCAAAACCACTCATTTTTTCCAACAATTTTTCAAATTCCAAATGATTAAATCTTGGAAGTTTTAAAGCCATCCCAAGATTTACATTTTTTTTATATTCATCTTTGTAATTTTTGTCTGCAAGTTCACATTTAGATAAAATTTCGTGACTTTCGTCCATAACAATTAGTGTATTTTGAGGGAAAAAATCAAAAATACTTGAAAAATTTTGTTTAAGTAATGAAGAAAAATATTCGATCCCTTCAAAATAACTTTGCTCATCTAAAGCTTCTAATGTTGAATTTAGCCAAAATTCAAAACTTTCTTTGTATTTTTCTTCTATTTCTTTCTTTTGAATATTATAAAATTGTTTTATTTCATTTTTTAATAATTCTTTATCTCTAACAAAAATTTTATATCTTGGGAAAATAGACACTTTATCAGTAATTTTAACAGTTTTTTGTGTATTAATATTAAAATATCGTATACTTTCTATTTCATCTCCCCAAAATTCAATTCGAACAGGATCATCATTAATTGGGTAAATGTCAAGAATATCTCCTCTTAAACTAAATTCTCCTACATCAGAAACCATACTTTCTCTTTTGTAACCCATCAAAACAAGCTTCGACAAAAGTGTGTCAAAATCAAATTCTCCTTTTTTTACAAATTGCAAAGAATTTTCTTCAAAAAATTTAGAATCATTGTATAACTGCAACATACTTTGTGCATTTATTATTAAAAATTTGCTTTCCCCAGATTTGAATTTATTTAAATTTTCCAATTGATTCTTATAAATTTGTGAATTGGAAAAAACAAGTTGGTAAGGAGATGTTTCTTGAGGTTCAAAAAATTTAGAAAATTCATCTTCAACTATAGAAATTTTATTTTGATAATCTATTGCCCTTGAAATATTAGATGTTACAAACAATATAGGTCTCTTAGTTTTTTTGGCTAAATACCAAATTAAAAAAGCTTTGGAAGTTGAACTTAAACCACTTATTGTATTAGCAGAATAAAGTTCAATTTTTTTCTCAAGAATTTGAACTTTTGAAGAATTATTTAAAACATTGTACAAAAATTCTGAAAACTTAAATTCCATATGCTAATTATAGCATGTGAAAAATATTTTTAATTAGAATTAAAAACATCAACAAGACTTTGCACTAAGAGATTTAACTTCCCCGTCAAATATTTGATCATATATTTATTGTCAATATTATCTTCTATTAAATTTGTAGTCTCTTTGATTTCATTTAATAACATTTGGTAGTCACAAATATTCATATCAATCTTTCTAAATCATTTTAGTTAATTGCTATTTAATAATAGTTAATAACACAGAATTACATAATAATACCTGTTAGAAAATTTATTGTCAAATGTATATAATGTGACTAATTATGGCTAACAAAGATTTAGAAAAACGCTTCGGAACAAAATTGGCATATATAAGAAAATCACAAAAACTGTCACAAATGCAATTGGCGGAACTTGTTAATATGAATTTTAACTATATAGGACAAATTGAAAGAGGCGAAGCTAATGTCACTATTAAAACTATTAAATTAATATCTGATGCACTTGGAGTAGAAGTAAAAGAACTATTTGATTTTTCTTTTTAAAAATTTTAGAATTATTTCAAATTTTAGATTATGCCTCTTTGTGATATAATTTAAACGAATAATTCATCCGGAGAATATTATGTTTACAAATTTTGAAGAAAAGGCTCAAATTGGGGTTTTTGGCGGTTCGGGCTTTTACAAATTTTTAGATGATATAGAAGAAATAAAAATTGAGACACCTTTTGGAGCACCTTCTGACAAAATTATGCTTGGCAAAGTTAATGACAAAAAAGTAGCTTTTTTACCAAGACACGGCAGAAACCATGATATTTTACCGCATAAAATAAATTACAAAGCTAATGTATGGGCAATGAAATCTCTTGGTGTAACAAGAGTTATATCTCCTTGTGCTGTAGGTAGTTTACAAAAAGAAATAGCTCCCGGAGATTTTGTAATATGCGATCAATTTGTAAATTTTACATCTGGAAGAAAAGATACTTTTTTTGAAGGACCTATTTGCACTCATATTAGTGCAGCTGATCCATATTGTCCGGAATTACGTAAACTTGCAATAGAAATAGCCGAAAAAAATAATGTCAAAGTACATAAACAAGGAACAATGTTGGTTATCAATGGTCCCCGTTTTAGTACAAAAGCAGAATCCAAATTTTTTACATCTCAAGGTTGGAGCGTTATTGGAATGACCAATTATCCAGAAAGTTTTTTGTGCAGAGAACTAAATATGTGTCCAGTTAATATTTCTCTTGTAACAGACTATGATGCTGGTTTAGTTAGTGACACAGAGCCAGTAAATCATAAAGCTGTTATTGAAATTTTTAATAATAATATTTCAAATCTTAAAAAAGTTTTATTTGATTTAATTGAACAAATTCCAAACGAAAGGCTGGCTTGTAATTGCAGTAATACCTTAGCAGATGGGAGGCTGTAATGAAAATATTTTTAATGCAAAGCTTATATTTATTTTTCACAATACTTATTTGGATTATGATTGTAAGAATATTACTTTCTTGGTTTCCTAATATTAATTGGTATAGTCAGCCATTTAAAGCTTTAAAAGACATAACTGATCCAATTTTAGAACCATTTAGAAAAATTATTCCTCCCATATCAGGAATTGATTTTTCTCCAATTGCAGCGTTTTTGGCATTAGAAATAATAAGAGAAATTACAATGAGATTATTAACAATCATTTAAGGATATAAAATATGGAAAAAGAAACTTTTTATATAACAACTGCAATAGATTACGTAAATGGCTTGCCTCATATTGGACATGCATACGAAAAAATTGCATCAGATGTAATTGCCAGACATTTTAAACAAAGGGGCAAAGATGTGTTTTTTTTAACAGGATCTGATGAACACGGTATAAAAATTCAAAAAACAGCACAAGATTTAGGCATTTCACCGAAAGAACATTGTGACAAAACGAGCAGCGAATTTAAAAAAGCTTGGAAAAAAGCTGACATAGATTATAATCGTTATATAAGGACTACAGACACAGATCACGAAAAACTTGTTCAATGGGCATTTGAAGAACTTTTAAAAAGAGGCGATATTTATAAAAGTTCATACACGGGACTTTATTGTAATGGATGCGAAGCTTTTTTATCTCCAAGAGAACTTGACGAAAATGGTTTTTGTCCAATACATAAAAAAAAGCCACAAGAAGTTAAGGAGGAAAATTATTTCTTTAAACTTTCAAAATATAAAGATGCTATTGCAGAACATATAAAGAAAAATCCTAAATTTATTCTTCCTAAATCAAGAGAAAATGAAATATTAAATCAACTCAAAGATATAGAAGATATAAGTGTTTCACGCTCAAAAAATTCTGTAAATTGGAGCATAGACGTATTGTCAGATTCAAATCAAGGAATTTATGTCTGGATAGATGCTCTCAGCAATTACATAACTGGCGTAGGTTTTCTTGAAGATAAAGAAAAATTTATGAAATATTGGCCTTGCGATGTACACGTTATAGGGAAAGACATATTAAAATTTCATTCTATTTATTGGATTGGCTTTTTAATGGCATTAGGTATAGAATTACCAAAAACCATTTTTGCTCACGGGTGGATTACAATTGACGAAACCAAAATGAGTAAATCTCTTGGAAATGTAATAAGTATTGATACATTAATGGAAAATTTTAATTTAGAAAATGCAGATCCAATAAGATATTTTCTTTTAACAACTGCATCTTTTGGCAAAGATGGAAATTACAGCGATGAAGATTTTAAATCAAAAGTAAATGCAGATTTAGCAAATAATCTTGGAAATCTTTTGAATAGAACTTTGTCTATGCTTGTGAAATATTTTGATGGAAAAATAAGTTTTTCCGGCAATTCGTATATAGATAAAGAACTCTTAGCATTATGCCAAAATACTGTTAGAGAAGTTGAAAGAAAATTTGATTATTATGAAATAACTGAGGCAATAGAAGCTATTATCCATCTTGTTGATATAACAAACAAATATGTTAATGATAGAGCACCTTGGACTTTAGCTAAAACAGATTTGCAAGCATGCGAGAAGGTTTTATATAATGTTTTGGAAGTAATGAAATACACAAGCATATTACTTTATCCGGTTATTCCAAACATTTCCCAAAAAATATATAATCAATTAGGTTTCAACGGTCAAATAAAAGACATTCAGCTAAAAGATTTAGAAAATTTAAATTTAAAAATAGGGCAAATAGCGACAAAAGAAAGTATCAAGCCGGTATTTTTACGTTTAGATTCTGAAATTGCTCAAGATAAGAAGAAAAAGTAAAGCTAAATAGCCCTAGAAAAAACTTCTGTATCCAAATCAGTATAAACATCTTTCAGAAAATAAGCAGCAGAAGCTACCATAGCAGCATTATCTGTGCAATAACGCATAACAGGGGCATAAGTTTTATAACCTTCATTTTGCAAATCAGACATTAATTTTCTTATTTGAGAATTTGCCGCAACTCCACCAGCTACCGCAAGAGTTTTATATCCCAATATATCTGCAGCATGTTTGGTTTTTTGAATTAAATATTCACAAACAGCTTTTTGAAAACTTGCGGCAACATCTTCTACGGGAATGTCATCTGCACGTTGTTCTTTTAAGGTATGCATTAGTTTTAACATATGAGTTTTTATGCCGCTAAAACTAAAATCAAATTCTCCAACTTTAGCTTTAGGAATAAAAAAGGCATCAGAATTTCCTTTTTGGGCAAGTTTATCCAAATTAGGCCCCCCAGGATAAGGGATACCAAACAATCTTGCAACTTTATCGTAAGTTTCACCTATAGCATCATCAAGTGTTTCCCCCAAGATTTCTTGTTTTTCATATGAATCCACTTTTATAATTTGAGTGTGACCGCCACTAACTAAAAGACACACAAAAGGAGGTTCAAGATCAGAATCAATATAATTTGCGCAAACATGAGCTTTTAAATGATTTATACCTATAAATGGCTTATTGTAGACTAAGCTTAAAGTTTTTGCCGCATTCATCCCAACCAAAAGACACCCTACCAATCCAGGACCTACAGTTGAAGCAAAGGCAGTAATTTCTTGAGGTTTTAAGTTAGCTTTTTGAAAACACTCCTCAATAACAACATTAATAGTTTCCAAATGCTCACGCGCCGCAACTTCGGGAATAACTCCGCCATATTTTTGATGAATAGGAATTTGCGTAGCTACGACATTAGCAATTACTTTCCTGCCATTTTCAACAATCGCACAAGCACTTTCATCGCAGCTACTCTCAATAGCAAAAATAATATTTTTGTCTTGACCATCAGTAGAAATTTTTACTTCTACATCATCAAAAGGCTTTTTTAAAATTTTTTCCATAAAATCCTCTTCTACCCAAAATAATAACACAAAAGGCAAAGCAAATATAGAAAACTATACAAAGCTAAAAATTTAGCCTTTAACAGCACCTTGTGTTTGTCCACCAACAAAATATTTTTGCAAAGCTAAAAAGAAAATTAAAATAGGAACAACAGAAATTATTGCACCTGCAGCAATAAATCTCCAATTTGAACTGAAAAATCCTTGCAAATAATTTAAACCAACCGGAAGAGTAAACATTTCTTGTTTAGTTAAAACTATACTAGGCCAAAGAAATTCTCCCCAACAACCTACGAAAGTAAATATTGCAAGTGTTGCAAGAGAAGGTTTAACAAGTGGCATAAGAACCTTAGCCCATATTTGAAAAACATTGCACCCATCTATTATAGCAGCTTCTTCCAATTCTTTTGGTATAGCCAAAAAAGCTTGTCTCATAAGCAAAATACCAAATGCACTAACTGCAAACGGCAAAATCATCCCTGCAAATCCTGAAATCACCCCGTAAGAATCTACTAAATTTAATCTTAAAGTTAATAAATACAAAGGTATCATGATAACTTGAAAAGGCACCATCATAGTGGCAAGCATGGCAAAAAAGCACCAATCTTTTCCTTTAAACTCCATTCTAGCGAGAGGATAAGCTGCAAGAGAAGCAAATAATAAATTTAAAATAATTGTTACGACAGCAACTATAGTACTATTTATTATATATCCGGCAAAAGGTACCTGATTCCAAGCGCCAACAAAATTCTCAAAAGTTATATGAGAAGGAATAAATTGTGGAGGATAAGCAAAAATATTTTCATTTTTTGATTTAAGCGCAGTAGAAATAAGCCACAAAAAAGGGCCTATAGAAATTATAGTAACAAATACTAAAAAGATATGACTAAAAAGCGACTTAAAAATTTTTCTGAACACTAAAGCGCCCTCCCCTCAATCTTTTTAATATTTAAAACACTAACAAACATAATTATTAGCATAAGAACAACCCCGCAAGCCGAAGCATAACCTAAATCAAGATTTTCAAAACCTTTTTGATATATATAATAAACAACGGTCATACTGGAATTTAAAGGACCTCCTTGTGTCATAACATATATTTCGACAAAAACCTTCATAGCACTTATAGAACTTATAATACTCACAAGAGCAATTGCAGGTAAAAGATGAGGAATAGTCACAGCTAAATGCTTTTGTAACAAATTTGCTCCGTCTATATCGGCTGCCTCATACAAATCAGCAGGAACACTAGTTAAAGCAGCAAGATATATCATCATATAATAACCAAGCCCCTTCCAAACTGTAACAGCAATAACAGAATAAATTGAATAAGCAGGATCGGTTAACCAACCAATTTTATTAAAACCCAACAAAGAAACAAAATAATTTAAAATTCCATTATCAGCATAAAGCCACTTCCAAGCAATTCCAGCTACCACAATAGAAACGACTACAGGCAAATAAATTGATATTCTATAAAAATTTATAAATTTTAATTTTTGATTTACTACAACAGCAATAATTAAAGGTAAAACAACTAATAAAGGTACTGCAACTACCAAATAAATAAGTGTATTTAGCATAGTTTTCCAAAAAAGAGCAGATTTAAACAGCATAAAATAATTTCCCAATCCAATAAATTCAGGATGATAAATATCATTAGCATAATCAAGCATACTAATATAAAAACTTTCAAAAAATGGCAAAAAGAAAAAAACTACCAACAACAACAAAGCTGGTGCCAAAAAAAGATACGGAATATATTTTTTGCAATAACGAGAATAATCCATAAAACAATTGTATCAATTTTCTTAATTTTGGGCAAAAACAAAAATGCAGAGTCAAGAATAGCTTAGCTCTGCATTTTTGATAGTTTGATTTTAATTATTTATCATCTAAAGCAGCAACACCAGGCAGAATTTTACCCTCAATAAATTCTAAACTTGCCCCACCTCCAGTAGAAACATGAGTAAAATCTTCAGATTTACAGAATTTTTTAGCTGCACTTACTGAATCTCCACCACCAATAACAGAAACTGCACCATTTTTAGTAGCTTCAACAATTGCTTTTAATACAGCTTTTGTACCTTCTGCAAAAGCGGGATTTTCAAAAGCACCAACAGGACCATTCATTAAAATTGTTTTTGAATGTTTGATGACTTCTTCAAAAGCTTTTTGTGTCTCAGGACCCGCATCAACTCCTTCAAAACCTTCAGGAATATTATTTACATTTACAATTTTATTAATTCCATTACCAGAAAAATCATTGGTAACTAAAACATCAGTTGCCATAACAAGATTTACACCTTTATCTTTTGCTTTTTTTTCAATTGTTTTAGCAACTTCTAATTGGTCATCTTCACAAATTGAATTACCAATTTGTCCCCCATTAGCTTTTACAAAAGTATATGCCATTCCACCGCCAATAATTAAATTATCAACTTTATCAATTAAATTTTCCAAAACTCCAATTTTAGTAGAAACTTTTGCTCCACCAACTATAGCAGTAAAAGGTCTCTCTGGATTATCAAGAGCTTTTCCCAAACATTCAAGTTCCTTTTCCATTAATAAACCTGAAACAGCAGGTTTAAGAAGTTTTGCTACTTTGGCAGTAGAAGAATGATTTCTATGAGCAGCTCCAAAAGCATCATTTACATAAAAATCTGCCAAATCAGCAAGTTTTTGAGCAAAAGTCATATCATCATCTTTTGCTTCTTCAGCTTTGTAAAATCTAATATTTTCCAAAAGAGCAATTTGTCCATCAAACATTTTGTCTACATAATTTTGAGCAGTTTCAAGTTCCGGAATAAAAATAACTTCTTCACCTAAAATCTTTTCTAAATATTTTGCAACAGGAGCTAAAGTAAATTCAAGATTTTTTTCGCCTTTTGGTCTACCCAAATGAGCAACTAAAATAATTTTTGCCCCTTTGTCTTTTAAAAATTTAACAGTTGGCAAAATAGCCTGAATTCTGGTATCGTCGGTAACATTTTTTTCTGCATCCAAAGGCACATTAACATCGACTCTTACAAGAGCTTTTTTCCCTTTGATGTCTACTAAATCTTTAATGGATTTTTTCATATTGAAGTCCTCTCTAAAAAAACCTTTTACATTTTTATTTTACCAAAACAAAAAATCTGTTCAACAAATAAATGGATACCTAAAAGCAAACAAAAGCTAACCTTATAGGTTAGCTTTAAAAGTTTAGCATATAATTCGACTTTGTTATTTTACTTGATTCCAAAAAGCATCAGTAATTGATGCAGCTGCTTTCTTTTCTTGTTCAGCAGTAATATTTACATTGTTAGGCGTGAAGATAAATACACCTTCTCCAATTTTCTGTTGATGTCCACTTAATGCGTAAGTAGCACCCGCTAAGAAATCTACTATTCTTTGTGATTGTTCATGATCTAAAAGTTCAAGATTTAAAACAACTGTTTTTCTATCAATTAAACTTTTTGAAATTTCCAAAGATTCATCAAAAGATTTTGGAGAAACTACCATAACTTCATAGCCACGCGTATTAATAGGACGTACTACACCCAAATCTTTTCTTTTTGAAGCAACAGGAGCAGCTTCTTCTGTTCCTAATTCTTCTGCAAATCCATCATCATCCGGTCCAAATTCATCTACCGGTTCCCCAAGATCAAAAATTTTCATAATTTGATTAACTAATGCTGACAACTCTTATCCTCCCTAAGTTTTTTATCTAAACAATCTCTGTCCCAATCTTATCATTGTAGAACCTTGTTGCACTGCTATTTTGTAATCTGAACTCATCCCCATGGATAATTCTGGCAGTTCCACATGATATTTCTGCTGAATATTATACCTTAATTCATATAAATCTGTGAATACTTTTCTTAAAAATACTTCATCTGATGTATAAGGCGCTAAGGTCATTAAGCCTAAAACACTCACGCCGTCTAGTTTTTTGAGATTTTTAAAAATTTCATCTGTTTCAGTTTTTTCCATTCCAAACTTAGTTTTTTCTTCAGAAATGTTAACTTCTATTAAGATTTTCTGAATAATTCCTATTTCTTTTGCTACAAATGAAATTTTTTCTGCCAAAGAAAATGTATCTACTGAATGAATATATTCAAATTTCCCTACAACTTTTCTAACTTTGTTAGATTGCAGATGTCCTATAAAATGCCAAGTTGAATTTTCCATTAATTCAGAAGGTAGTCTTTTCATTCTAGCTATAGCATCTTGTACTTTGTTTTCGCCAAAATTGCGCAAACCAGCATTATAAGCTTCTATTACTTTGTTATCGTCAACATATTTCGTTACAGCAATAATTTTGCCTTGAAAATTAGGAATATCAGTTTTTATTTGATTTAAATTTTCTGCAACAGATTTCATAATAACCTCTTAGTAGAGATAATTTTAATACATAGAAATATGCATAGCAATTTGTTAAGGAAAAAGAAAATATTTCAATTTATTTTAGAAAACATTATATTCTTGTCCAATATGATATGATAGAATTATGGCGAAAAAGTTTCTAATATTTTCCTTAGTAATTATATTTTGTAGCATTTTGGTAAGTTGTAAAGATACAACACCAAGAATTTTTCTGAGCACAAAACCTTTATTAAAGGAAACATTTGTCCCAATGAATGAATTTCAAAAGAACGACACAATAAATTTTATTTTGATATCTCCAAAAGGATTTCAATCTCGAAGTATCAGGCTACAATTAATTAAGAAAAATAATCTCTCACCAATTTATGGCGACACTCTTACTCTTGGCAAAGATTACAATGCAGAAAATTCTTATTATTTAACAGGTTCATTTACTGTATATTCAGGAGGGAGATATGAATTAAGATTTTACGATTCAGATGGAACAAAAAAGAAAACAATTTTCTCATCAAAAGCATACACTCCAAGACCCAATCCTCTTGCTTGGATTCAATTTGGAGTATATGACTAAAATACTACAGCCCGCTCTTCGCGGGCTGTAGTATTTTTCTACTAAAGGAGTGCATATATGCACAAATGTTATATTCCCGATTTTTGTACATTTTAAACATTTTTTTGTTAAAATTTTACATAAAGTTACAAAAGAAAGGTTAATTATGAGAGAAATAACTTTGATAAAAGGAGATGGAATAGGTCCTGAAATATCAGAATCCGTTATTGAAATTTTTGGAGCACTTAAAGCTCCTATTAAATGGGATATTCAAGAAGCAGGAGCAAATGTTTTTGAAAAAGAAGGAACTGTTTTACCTCAAAAAGTTTTAGATTCAATAAAACGGAATAAAATAGCATTAAAAGCACCTGTAACAACTCCAATAGGCTATGGATTTAAAAGTGTTAACGTAACATTAAGAAAGGAATTAAATTTATACGCATCTCTTAGACCTGCTTATAACATTCCCGGTATAAAAACTAAATTTGACAATGTAAATTTGGTTACCGTAAGAGAAAATACTGAAGATTTATATGCTGGAATCGAACGTAAAATTGATGATAACACAATGGAATCAATAAAACTTATAACCAGAAGTGCTTCCACAAAAATTGCAGAATTTGCTTTTGATTATGCAATGAAAAATAATCGAAAAACTGTAACAGCAGTAAGCAAAGCTAATATATGTAAACTAACAGATGGTTTATTTTTAGAATGTGCAAGAGAAGTAGCTAAAAAATATTCGCAAATAAATTACAACGAAATTTTAATTGACAATCTTTGCATGCAACTTGTTCAAAATCCTACTAAATATGACGTTTTACTTTTGCCTAATTTGTACGGAGATATTGTTTCTGATTTAGCAGCAGGCTTAATAGGGGGGCTTGGAGTAGCGCAAGGAGCAAATATAGGAACCGATTGCGCGGTATTTGAGCCTGTTCATGGAAGTGCACCTGATATTCAAGGACAAAACAAAGCAAATCCAACAGCTATATTACTTAGTGCCATAATGATGCTTGAATATATAAATGAAAAAGAAATTGCTACAAAACTTCGAAATGCTTTATTTGCAACTTTACAAGAAGGTAAACATTTAACCATAGATCTTGGAGGTAATTCTACAACATCACAATTTACACAAGCTATTATTGAAAAAATTTAATTTCTTTAAACACAACAATTAACAAGTCAATATTGACAAGCTTTTTACCTTCATGGGCTAGAAAAATTTAAAAAATCTGCTATACTTAAAAGGTAAATTTATTTTGGAGTATATCATGTCAAAGGAAATAGATAATTCTTTAAGCTTTGGCTTAGGATTGTTAGCAGGTGTAGTTGGCGGAATTATTGCAGCTGTTATGTATGCACCTAAATCAGGTGAAGAAACAAGAGCAGATTTAGTTGATAAAGCAATTAAGATAAAAAATAATTTCCCCCAAAAAATTGAAGGCGCAAAGAAAAAAAGTTTACGTTCCATCGAACATACAAAAGCATCTATAGAAAATATAATAGAAGACATTCAAGACTCTTTAAGAGCTAAAAAAATGGCCAATGCCAAAGAAATGGAAGCCAAAAGTCTTAAAGAAAAAAATTAAAGAAAGGATATAAAAATGGAAGAAGGACTAGAGACAGCTTTAATGTTTTTGTCTTATACTTGTATAATTTTGTTTACCGTTTTGACAGTTTTTGTTGTTATGCTGTTAAAAGATTTAATGGAACTTGCAAAATCTTATAAAAAATTATCTGAAACAATACAAAGAGAAATTTATCCTACTTTAGAAGAATTAAAAAAAGCTTTAGAAGGAATAAATGGACTTGCTACTGGTGTAGATAAACAAATAAATGCAGTAAAAACATCTTTTGGAACAGCTTACAATTTAGCATTTAATGCAGCCAGTAAATTCAAAGGTGTTTCTTTAGCTCTTATTGGTGGTTTATTAACAGGATTAAAATTCTTTTTGAAAAAATAAATGAAAGTGTAGTTTAAATAAAGGAGAAAATTATGTCAGCAGGAAAATTTTTAGCAGGGTTTATTGTTGGAGGTGCTGTTGGAGCATTGGCAGGACTTTTACTTGCTCCTAAATCAGGAGAAGAAACAAGAGAAATGATTGCTAAAACATCATCAGAACTTTACGACAAAACAGAAGATTCTTTAAAAGAAATTAAAGAAAAAGCAGAAGTTGTAGTTGAAGATTTGCAAAAAAAAGGCGATGAACTTATTGCAAAACTTCAAAATATGTTAAAAAAAGAAGAAGCATAAACAAAAACCCATAGCTAATTTAATAAAAGTCGACAGAACTGTCGACTTTTATTTTGTTGTACTTCACAAAAATTAAAAACATGCTAAAATTAATATATAGATTTTTGGAGTAGTAGTTTTGAACAATTGGAATAAAAAAAGAGCTTTCACTTTAGCCGAATTATTAGTTGCTATGTTTATTTTTGCATTAGTAGCCACAATGCTTGTTCCAAATGTAACCCAAAATGCAGAAAAATCTTTATTTGCTACTCAATTAAAAAAAGTTCAAAACGATATTCAACAAGCACTTTTAGTTATGATGTCACAAAACCAAGGGACACTTCAATCTTTTTGTTTAGGAGATGACCAAGCTTCTAGCTCTTGTTTTCGAAATGAAATAGCCAAAAAACTTGAAAAAAGAGTATCTTTTGATGGAAATGTTGAACCAAAACAAGAAGATTGCGATAATGCAAGAAATGAAATTACAAATGCTTGTATACAAAAACAAGAATACATAGATCGTGAACCTATTTTAATGAATAAACAATCTGCAATTTTTTATGTAAACAATATTGATACATTTAGCGCAGTAAATTTAACAAATGGAGCCACAGTCAGCGTAATATTTGATCCCAAATGCCAAGGTACAAGCACAAAGCCAAGCCCTATTGCATATAGCATCAGTGAATCTGTTTCGACAAATGTAACTACGGCACCTGCAAAGCTTTGCGGCTATGTTGAAATTGATTTAAATGCAGGCAAAGGTCCTAATATGGTGGGAAAAGATATACATTACTTTTGGATAATAGATAAAGACGGAATAGTTCCATTTGGAGAACTTGATGATTTTACTTGCGGTAATGAACAAATAGGGGGGAATTATACTCCTCCTAAAAAAACAAAAGAAATAACTGCAGAAAACACTTTAGGTTGCACATATCGATTAATTCAAAAAGGTAGTATAGATTATTACTAGACTTTAAAATTTAAGAATATATAATGTAGGCATGATAGAAGTAGAAAAATTAATTTCGATATTTATTGTGCAATTTTGGGCATTATTTTTAACAATTGATGCCATTGGAGTTACGCCTATTTTTATTTCTTTAACTTCCAAATGTACATCAGTTCAACGCAAAAAAATAGCCAATAGAGGCGTTTTAATTGCTTTTATTATACTTGTGTTTTTTGCATTAACTGGTTCTTTATTATTAGATTTATTTGGAATAAGTCTTCCGGCTTTTAGGATAGCTGGAGGAATTCTGCTAATTCTTTTGTCAATAGAAATGGTTCTTGCCAAAACTAGCGAAGAAAATTCTGGTGATGATGCAGGAGATATAGCCGTATTTCCTATATCAATACCTTTGTTATCAGGTCCTGCCGCAATAACAATGCTTATATTATTTATCAAACAATCTCAAGGAGATTTGATACAAAAAGCTATAGTTATTTTTGCATTATTTGTAAACATGTTTATTGTTTGGCTATGTTTAAGATTTTCTAACAAAATAAGTAAACTTATGGGCAAAACCGGAGCAAACGTAGTAACAAAAATTTTCGGAATACTTTTAACAGCTTTAGCTTGTCAATTTATAATAGATGGAATATTTGAAGCTATAACTTTACACTAAATTTACAGCCACAATAATTTTGTCTATAAAATCCATACATTTTAGAAAGTTCTATTGACTTTTTGTAACCATCTTTTTTCTTTAAATTTACATCTAAATAACAAGTTTTGTATTGTTTTTCAAGTTCTTTTGAAATTTCGCAAATCATCTCATAACTTTTGTGCGGACTTATACTAAGTGTAGTAGTAAAATAAGCAAAACCTAATTTTTCTGCTTTTTGGGCAGTTTTTTGTAATCGCATTTTGTAACAAACAAAACATCTTTTTCCTTTCTCAGGTTCAAATTCCAAACCTTTTGTTATTTCAGCCCAATGTTGAAAATCTGCTTTTTCGGTAATCAAAGGAATTTTATTTTTATCAGCAAAATCTTTAAGTTCATTAAGTCTTTTTTGGTATTCTTCTAAAGGATAAATGTTAGGATTATAAAAATACAAAGTAACATTGTATCCTAAGTTTTTCAAAAACTCCAAACTATAAGCTCCACAAGGTGCGCAACATACATGTAACAAAACAGTATTTTCATTCTCTATAATTGGCATAAACTATTTTTTCTTTAAAGTTGCTCCGCCTTCTGTAACAATTTTTTCTAAGTCAATGTATTTAAATATTCCTTCGTATCTTTTACCGTTTATTATGTAAGTTGGCGTGGCATATATTTTCATATCTAAAGTCGTTTCAATTTCATCTTGAAGTTCTTTTTTTACAATATCAGAATTGGCATCTTTTTTAAGTTTTTCAAGATTTAAGTCTAATTCTTTGGCAAGTTCCATAACTTTTTCTTCAGACAAATCAGTATTATTTTTAAACATAGCATTAATTAATCCCCATTTTTTGCCTTGTTTTCCAGCTGCAATTCCATATTGAGCGTACAAGCAACTATTTTCGTGCATTTGTTGTTTTAATAAAGGATTACAAGCCTTATCTAATGGCAAATCATGGTGAATTACTCTAACATTATCGTATTCATCAACAATTTTATGCATCATTGTATTTGATAGAGCACAAAAAGGACATTGAATATCAGTAAATTCATTTATTATAACTTTTGCATCAACAGGGCCAAGATTATTACTTATTTCTGTTGTTTCATAATTTTTTAAATCTTGAGAAAACACACTTTTTTCCGGAGGGAAAAAGATTTTAGAATTTTCAAGATATATAATAGCTGAAATTCCTGCAGCTACAATAAGAAAAAATGCAATTGCATAAATTTTGTTGGAGATTGCTTTAATAAAATCATTAATAGTAGTAATAATAATATCCACAAAACTTTTTGCGGGTTTTGAAACAAATAAAAGTATAAAATTCAAAATATAAGTTACAAAACAAAAAATACAAACTTTACCTATAATTGAAGTTGATATGTAGGCAAAAACAATTGAAGCAAGAGACATCACAAGAGACATAAGAAAAATATAACTTTTGGGATGTTGAAAAACTTCCATAAATTTGAAGATTTTGAAATTTTTCAAAGATTTTGCAAAATAGAGAAACAAAACCAAAGCATAGAACAAAAAACCCCAAATTGCATTAGGCAAACCTAAAAACAATGAAAAATTTGTTCTAGCTACTGCATCACAATCAATTTGCGAATTTATATTACAAATACTTGGAGTAGCATCCGGAACAAAATTAGCAGTATAATAGACTACAATTAACTCAATAGTAGCAAGAAGTCCTATTGCCGCAATCCAAGGAATTGCTTTAGAAAAATCTCTTTTTTTAGCAGATTGTACGTTTTTATGTTTCAAAATTTTTCTCCTCGTTTAATTAATTTAGTTAAATTTTACACGAATAAAGTATTTGTGTCCAGAAACAACCGACTTATTTATAGGAAAATTAGTATGGCACAAATTTATTTCAATAAAAAAAGAACTTCTCTCGAAGTTCATAATTTGGTGTACTACCGGGTTTTTATTTTGTTGTTAGAAAATCAATTTCAAATTTGGTTGATTTTCTGTTTGACTATTTTTTTTCTTTGTATTTATTTTTTGCGCATAACAAGATTTTAAATAGTTTCCACTTTCTTCACTCAAAACTTCTATTGCTTCTGCCAAAATTTTATTTGCTTCTTCAAATCTTTTTAGCGAACACAAAAGAGAAATTTTTTGATCATAAAGAGAACTTAATTGGTCATTATCATTTTGGTTTGCATATTTAAATGCTAATTCACAATTTTCATAAGCTTCCTCAAATCTACCTAAAATATCTAACACATATGCTTTAGAGCCCAAAGCTTGAGTAGAAAAAGGATTTGAGAAAATAGCTTTTTCGTAAGCATCAAGGGCTTCATATTCATTTCCTTCCATTAAAAGCTTAATATCTCCTTTTAGCAAAAGGGCTTTTGTGTGCATTTTATCAAGTTGAATAACTTCTTCAAGTAATATTAATGACTGTTCATAATTTTTCAAATAGAATAATTCGCAAGCTTCGCGATACAATTTTTCTGCTTTTATGTTAAAGACTTTTTTCCCAATTTTTAATGGATTGGACAAATTCATTAATACTCTCTCCTTAAAATGTGATGAATAAGTCTGCTTGTCTTATAATAGCATTTTTATTTTAAATAGCTATTAGTAAATTGAAGCAAATAAAAGACATTCAGCAATTTACTTATCTACACATGGTTTTGGAGAATTTATAATAAAAAAAATAAAGTTTACAATCCTTAACTTTAGTTATTTCTTCTTAATTTTGAAAGCAATTTAATAATTTCAAGATAAATCCATACAAGTGTAACAAGTAAACCAAAAGAACAATACCACTCAAAATATTTAGGTGCATGAGCAGCTACACCCTTTTCAATAACATCAAAATCAAGAAGCAAATTAAAAGCTGCAACAAAAATAACTAAAACACTTACGCCAATTCCAATTGGAGAAGCATCATTTAAGAAAGGAACATTTTTCCCAAAAAAAGATAAAATAAAAGAAACCAAATAAACTAAAGCTATTGTTGCAGTTGCACCAAAAACTACTGAACGTAATTTATTTGTAACAACAATTATTTTGCCCATAAAAAGTGTGAGCATAACAAACATTACAGCCAAAGAACCCAAAACTGCCTGAAAAACAATTCCTGGAAATTGGATATTAGTAATAACAGAAATTCCACCAAGAGCTAAACCTTCTGCCAAAGCGTAAATAGGAGATAAAAAGGGTGCAGTTTTTTTGGCAAAAATAATTATCATTGCGATAATAAAACCTAAGATAAAACCAATCATTACAAGAGCATTAACAGTAGAAATACTTCCCGACAAATACAAAGACCAACTGTAAGCTCCCCCAAGAAAAACTAACAATAATAAAAACATCCCCTTTAAAACAGTTCCATTAATTGTCATAACATTATTTTCGGATATATAAACAGGCATCTCATCAAATATCTGTTCATTTAAAGTTGGATTCGCCATAATTCTCTCCTTTTTAAAATATCTACAACATATTACCACACTAAACAAAATTCGTCATCTTACATTGGAAATTTAAAAAACATTAAAAACATTTAAAACAAGGTAAAATTAAGCTAAAATGAAAAATTTTATTGCAAATAAATTTGACAAAAAAATTGAAACTAAAACTTAATCTAAAAATTTTTGTAATTTTTATCAGGCCTATTTATGTGTGATTCCACAATATCTTGATATTCTCTTTTTTGAATATTTAACCCCCAATTTTTAGGATTAAGTTTAATTTTTTGTAAATGTTTTTTATTAAGATTTGAAAAAATATTCTTTCCCATTAATCTTGCTTTGTTTAATATTGTCTAACACAAACATTTTAACTCAAAGATTTAAATAATTAAAATAATTTTAGAATATAATAAAAGTACAAGGCAGGTAATTTAGTAATGAAAAAATTTCAAGGAATAATTTTTGATTTTAATGGAACATTATTCTGGGACACATATATGCACATGGAAGCTTGGAGAGATTTTTCAAAACAATTGAGAGGCTACCCTTTTTCAGATGAAGAGATGCAAAAATACATGTGCGGCAGGACTAATTTTGATATTATAAAATATGCACTTGGAAAAGAACCGGATTTAACAACAATTAAGACTCTTTCAGAAAAAAAAGAAAATTTATATAGAAAAAGATGTATTTTAGAAAAAACCCAAACTAAACTTGCCAAAGGAGCGGAAAATCTTTTAAATTTTTTGAAAGAAAAAAATATACCAAGAGCAATTGCAACAATGTCCTACAAAAAGAATGTTGATTTTTTTATCAAAACTTTTGATTTATTAAAGTGGTTTGATATAAACAATATTACATATGATGATGGAACATACCCAGGGAAACCTAATCCTGAAATTTATTTGCGTTCCGCCCAAAAATTACAATTAAATCCTCAAAATTGTATTGTAATAGAAGACGCTTTATCAGGTATCCAAGCTGCAAAATCAGCAAATATTGGCTGCATAATTGGAATTGCTTCAGAAAATGACAAGAATTACTACAAAAACATTTCTGAGGTAGACATAATTATTTCAGACTTTGATGAATTTGACAAAAACCTTTTGATTGTATAACAAGAAAATTTTGTTATATAATCTGCATAAGATTAGGTAACAGAAAGAAAAAAATGAACGGATTAAAAATAGCTATTCCCAACAAAGGAAGAATGTCAGAGGACATATTTGCACTTTTAAACCAAGCAGGATTAAATTTTCCCACAAAAGGCGAAAGAAATTTAAGTGTAAAAACACAAAACGGAAAATACGAAATAATTTTTGTAAGAACAAAAGATATTCCAAATTTTGTTCACGCAGGAGTTTGCGATATTGGTTTTACAGGACAAGATATAGTAAACGAATGTCAACTTGAAGTAGACAATATATTACCATTAGATTTTGGAAAATGTACAATGGTTGTTGCCGTAAAAGAAGAAGAAAAATATGATAATATAAAAGATTTACCAAATGGAATGAAAATAGCAACTTCATTTCCTAATGTAGCCAAAAAATACTTCAATGAGCACGGTAAAAAAGTAGAAATTGCAAAAGTTGAAGGTGCAACAGAAATTATGCCCAGAATGGGACTTGTTGATGCTATTGTAGACATAACTTCAAGTGGTTCAACATTAAAAGCTAACAAATTAAAGATTATAGACAAAATTTTTGACTCAAATGCAGTAATTATAGGCAGACCTGGAATTACCAAAGAAATACCCGAAGAAATTGAAGCTCTAGTAAGAGCAATCAAATCAGCAATAGATGCAAGAGATAAAAAATATTTAATGGCGCACATACCCAAAACAGCTCTTGATGAAGTAAAAACATTTCTCCCTGGGCTAAGTTCTCCTACAGTAACAACTTTACACGGAAATGACAAAGCAGTTGTAATTCACGTTGTTGTAGACAAAGACAAAGTATACGAAAGCATAGATAAATTAAAAGGACTCGGAGCTTCAGGAATTCTTATTATGACTGTTGACCAAATGATAAGATAAATAGATACAAAAAAGTATTACAAATTGTTTATTGTTAACATTTGGAATATAATTTACGTATGAAATTATTTAGGAAAATATCGATACAAAAATTTTTATCAATAACTTTTTTTACATTAGTTCTATCTTTTTGTATTTATTTTTTTGCAGGCAAATTTTTTGAGAAAACAGCATATGATTCACTAATAAAACTTTCTGCTAACAAAATTGGGACAGAAAATATTGTCAACGTAGTTATTGATGAAGATTCCATAAAAGAAATAAGCAGTTGGCCTTGGCAAAGAACTTTTTACGTAGACATGTTTGAATTTCTCGAACATTCAGGAGCCAAAGCTATAGCTTTTGATGCAATTATAACCAATCAAGGCGATCCCGAAAATGATCAAGAATTTATTAACAGACTTAAACAATTGAAAACAGTCACAGGCGGAATAAATTTTAGCAAAAATTTAAACACTAAAAATGAACAAGAAAATCTTAAAATATTTTCGAAAAAATTTGCTTTAAAGGTAGAAGACAAAAGAACAGCAAAATTCATTAAAAAAACAGCTTACCGAGCATACCAAGAGCCTATTAATAATTATTTAGAATCAATAAATTTTATTGGTTCAGTTAATACAGCCTTAGAGTCAGATGGAATTGTAAGAGCCTTTGAACCCATAATTTATATGGAAGGACAATATTATCCTTCATTACCTTTAGCCATTTTTTTACAAATTAACAAAGCTCAAAAAATTATTTTGTATGATAACAAATACGAAATTGTTTTACAAAACAATGAAATAAAAAGTTTTCCATTAGTAAAAGTCTCAGACAAATCTATTCAATACATAAAATGGCTTGCTCCATACGATGAAAATTCTTGGATTCCACATAAAAGTTACAAAGCATCTGACATAATAAAATCATACGAAAACATTTTGATTGGAGAAGCACCAATTATTCCACAAGAAGAATTTAAGGACAAAATAATTGTAATAGGAGCTACTGCAAATGCTTTGTATGATTTAAAAATTACCCCAGTATCCATTAATTTACCTGGAAGCGCAATTCAAGCAACTATTTTGGACAATCTTTTAGCTGGCGAAAGTATAAAAATACTACCTCCTTGGGTAAATATTATTGTCATGAGTTTATTTGTTATTTTGATTTTTCTTTTAATTTTTTATTTATCCCCGCTTTTGTCTCTTGTAGGCATTCTACTTTTAGGATTTTTTCACTTTTATATTGTTTTGTTTGCGTACACAAAAGGTATGGCTTTAAACGTTGTTACCCCATATATTTTCTTTGTTTTAACCGCAATAATAAGTTACTCTTACAAATTTTCTATAGAAGATTACAAGAAAGAAAAACTTAAAAGAGCCATGAAAAAATACATAAACACAAATGTTGTAGATGATATTATTCAAAACAATGAGGATGAAATTAAGCTAGGAGGCAAAAAGACTGAATTAACAATATTAATAGCAGACATCAGAGGATTCACAAGAATTTCCGAAAAATTAGATCCAGATGAAGTAACTTCTTTGTTAAACGAATATTTTGGAGAAATGTTACCTATAATAGAAGAATACAAAGGAGCAGTAAATAAATTTATAGGAGATGCTATTTTGGCAGTATTTAATGAACCTATTAAGGATAAAAAACATCCGCAAAATGCTATATTATGTGCAACTAAAATGTTAGGCAAGGTTCAAGAGATTAGAAAAAAATGGAAACTAGCAGGCAAACCTGACATAGGAATAAGCATAGGAATAAATACAGGATCAGCATTTATTGGGAACATAGGTACTCCAAATCATCTTGAATACACAGTAATAGGCGATACAGTTAATGTAGCCAGCAGAATTGAAGCACAAAATCGACAATTTAATACGCAAATATTAATTAGTGAATCTACATACGAATATGCAAAAGACATTCTTGATGTTATAAAAATCAGCTCAGTAGCGATTCGAGGTAGAGAAAAGCACATTGACATATATGAAATTATAAATATTTTAGACACAAATGAAACTCATTGAAAAACTTGAAAATCGCGAAGCAATAAAAAAAGCTCTTGAAATAGAAAGTAAAAACCGCTATATAAACATAGACGGAAAGACCAAATCATTTGCCAAATACATACTTGCAGAAATAAAAAAAATAATAAAATTATTACCTAAAAATGAAAAATGGCGCAACATATATCAAAAATTTAGTTGTTATCATCTTTTAAGCATAGCTGAAAGAATTAAGGTTATAAATGAATTTTGTGAACTTTTAGTAGAACCTTATATTGAAACAATCAAATTGGAAAAACCTAAAGATTCCATAAATAATGATCCCAAAATTACAGATGTAACATATTGCAAAGGTGTAGGTCCTAAAATTGCACAAATTTTAAACAAATTAAAAATTTTTACTGTTATGGATTTACTCAACTACTACCCATCTAAACATATAGATTACTCAAAACGAACAAAAATCAAAGATGTAAAAGAAGGAGAAAATGTTACTATTTTTGGAGAAATTAAAGATGTAAACATATACAATAGCCCTAATCGTAAAGGATTATGTATTTTAACAATTACAGTAAGTGATGGAACAGGTAGAGTAAAATCCACTTGGTTTTATCAAAAAATCAACAGAAAAATGCAAGAGCATTACAAATCCCGTTATCCAAAAGGTTCAAATATAATTCTTTCAGGAATTGCTCAAAAAGATAAATATTATGGTGGCTTTAATATTGAAAAGCAAGAAGCAACAGTTATAAGTGCTGATTTTGAACAAAAAGATATAATTCACAATGCAAGAATAGTTCCCATATATCCACTTTGTGAAAATATGAATGCAAAAACTTTACGCAGAGCAATTTTTAATGCAATAGAAAATTATATAGACAAAATAAACAATCTTTTACCCAATAACATTATTCAAGAAAACGAATTATTAGATAAACAAACAGCTATAAAACAAATACATTTTCCGAATAATTTTCAAATATTAGAACAGGCCAAAAAAACTTTGATATTTGAGGAACTTTTTGTTTTACAATTAAAATTTTTGTTAATAAAAGAACAAGTAAAAAGAACAATTAAAAGTAAAAAAATAAACATAAAACCTCAAGGTTTAGTTGACAAATTTGTGAAATCACTTCCATTTAAATTAACAGAAGGGCAAAACAAAGCTTTTAACGAAATTTTATGTGATTTAAATTCAACAGAACCAATGCAAAGACTACTTCAAGGAGATGTAGGCAGCGGAAAAACAGTTGTAGCTTGCATGATGTTACTTGCAGCTGTTGAAAATGGTTACCAAGGAGCTATAATGGCACCTACGGAAATTCTTGCAGAGCAACATTATAAAAATTTTACGAAATGGTTAACTCCTTTAGGTTTACACGTAGGATTTTTTGTTGGCAAACAAAAAACTAAGATAAAAAGAGAAATGCAAATAAATTTAGCAAATGGTCAAACACAAATAGCCGTAGGAACTCATGCGCTTATTCAAGAAGGAATCGAATTCAAAAACCTAGGAGCAGTAGTAGTAGATGAACAGCACAGATTTGGCGTTAAACAACGCAAAGAACTTGCCCAAAAAGGTATAAACCCGCAATTATTAACTATGACAGCCACCCCAATACCTCGGACATTAGCTTTAAGTGTACATGGAGATTTAGATATAACAACAATAAATGAACTCCCCAAAGGTCGCAAACCAGTAATAACAAATTTTATAAATGGAAACACAATGCGAACCAAAGCTTACGAAATTATAAGAGATGAAATTAAAAAAGGAAATCGTGCATACATAGTGTTTCCTTTAATTGATGAAAGCGAAACTCTTTCTGCTAAAGCAGCTACAAAGGAAGCAGAAAGACTAAAAGCAAAAATTTTCCCAGATTTAAACATTGGTTTGGTACACGGAAAACTTTCATCACAAGAAAAAGAAGAAAATATGAAAAAATTTAAAGAAGGAAAATTTGATATACTTGTATCCACAACTGTAATAGAAGTAGGAGTAGATGTACCAGAGGCAACTGTTATTATGATTGAAAATGCTGAACGTTTCGGTTTATCTCAACTTCATCAATTGAGAGGTCGGGTAGGGAGAAGCGCCAAACAATCATATTGTATTCTTGTTTCAGATACAAAATCAGCTGAAACCAAAGCAAGATTAAATATTATGACCCAAACTAATGATGGTTTTGTTATAGCAGAAAAAGATTTACAATTAAGAGGTCCAGGAGAATTTATGGGAACACGCCAAAGTGGTCTTCCTGATTTATTAATAGCCGATTTAGTTAATGATGTAGAAATATTGGAAGCAGCAAGAAATGCAGCCATAAAATTTACTCAAGAAGACAATATTGAAAAATATCCTCTACTTAAAAATGTAATAGAAGAACAATTGACACAAATGCAATCTTTTATGTCCGCAGGTTAAATTATAATTTATTTTGTAAAAGCAATTCAAAATGTTATAATATTAAGAAATTGAAGGAAAAAAATGTTAAATCAGAGCACAGAAAAATCAATTGAATTTATGAAAAAACGTGCGGTTGAAATTCTCAACCAAACTAAATTATATGATTACAAAGGTAGTGTTTCTAAGTTACTTGGTTTAACAGTAGAAGTAAAACTTCCTGGACTAAAAATTGGTGATTTATGTTTTATAGAAACACATAATGGAGAAAAAAAAGCTGCAGAAGTTGTTGCCTTCAAAGGAGATGCAGCGCAACTTTTATTATTGTATGATGGAGCAGGTATAGGGCAAGGCAGTTTAGTTTCAACTACAAGAAGTCCTATAATGCTTCCTGTAGGAGATTTTTTACTTGGTCGCTTAATTAGTCCTCTTGGAGATCCTTTAGATGGAAAACCTTTAGATATTTCTGGCGCAAAATGGGTAAGTGTAGAGAGCCCTCCTCCTGGGGCATTTGATCGTCCCATTATAAAAAATATGTTTTCGACAGGAATAAGAGCGATTGATTCTTTACTTACCTTTGGAGCAGGGCAAAGGATGGGATTATTTGCAGGTTCAGGTGTTGGGAAAAGCACAATGCTTGGAATGATTGCAAGAAACTCAGAAGCTGATGTAAATGTTATGGCATTAATAGGTGAACGAGGAAGAGAAGTAAAAGAATTCATAGAAAATTCATTAGGCCCAGAAGGTATGAAAAAATCAGTTCTTGTATGTTCAACTGGAGACCAACCTCCTTTAATAAGACAAAAGGCTCTTTTAAGTGCAACAGCTGTTTGCGAATATTTTAGAGATCAAGGTAAAAAAGTTTTTTTAATGACAGATACTGTTACAAGATGTGCAATGGCAGGAAGAGAAGTAGGTCTTTCTATTGGAGAACCTCCTACTATGAAAGGTTATCCTCCTTCAATATTTTCTTGGTTACAAAAGGCTTTAGAACGAACGGGAACAAGTCCAAAAGGTTCTATTACAGCACTTTACACGGTACTTATGGAAGGAGAAGACATAAATGACCCTGTTGTTGACACAGTTAGAGGTATTGTAGATGGACACGTATTTTTGAGCAGAAAAGTAGCAGAAATGAATCATTATCCTGCAATTGATGTCTTAGGAAGTATAAGCAGGCTTTTTCCTGAAATTACAGACCCTGAACATCAACAAGCCGCAGCTAAAATGCGAACTCTTTTAGCTACATATCGTGACAGCAAAGATCTTATTGACGTAGGAATGTACCAAGCCGGTTCAAATCCAAGATTAGATATTGCAATAGAACTTATGCCTTCTATTAATAGATTTTTACAACAAAGTATTAAAGAAAGTGTTAATATGCAAAATACAATACAAACCTTAAAAGAAATGATGGCAAATGTGGATATTTATTAATTTGTCTATTGAAAAAAAATTTTTTGTGCTATGATTTAGGACATGACTTGTATTTAAAGAAAGGACACTTAAAAATGAAAGAAGGAATACACCCTGAATATAAAAAAGTAAAAATTAAATGTGTTTGCGGCAATGAAATTGAAGCCGGTTCAACTGAAGAAAACATTAGAGTTGAAATATGCAATGCTTGCCATCCTTTGTTTACAGGGCAACAAAAAATTGTTGATACGGAAGGTAGAGTTGAAAAATTCAAAAAAAGATATCAACAAGCAAAAAAATAGTCAAACGGGCTATAAAATTTGGTTTAAACAGCTCGCAATATGTGAGCTGTTTTTATAAGAAAAGGAGAACTATATGACTAACTTCCCAATAGTAAATTTGTTAAGCAAACCGGAACACACTTTAAAGACAATATATGTAGCTTGCAGAACATGCTACAGTGCTTTATATCCAATTAAAATTTGGGAAGATTCTTGCGATGAAGGAAAAATGCTAAACCTTGTAAAAAAGGTTCTAAGTTCAGGACATCACAGTACAGTTGAACATTGTCAATTTGTTTTTGCAATTAGTGGAGTATCGAGGGCTTGTACTCATCAACTTGTTAGACACAGACACATGTCTTTTTCTCAAAAATCACAGCGTTATGTAACAGAAAAAGGTAATTTTGAATACATTACCCCGCCAAAAATTGAAAATTCTAATTTAAATGAAGAATACAAAGAATTAATGGAAAAAATTTCCAATTTTTACGAAAAAATGATAACCGCAGGAATTCCTGCAGAAGATGCCAGAGCAATTTTACCTAATGCAACAACAAGTTCACTTGTGGTAAGTTTGAATTTAAGAGAGCTAATGCATTTAGCACAATTAAGATTATGTACCAATGCACAATTAGAAATAAGAACATTAGTAAAAAAGATGTGTGATTTAGTTATAGCAGAAGAACCTTGGCTAAAAGAATATTTAGTACCTAAATGTGAAATTAAAGGTTATTGCGACGAAATTAGAGGTTGTGGAAGAAAACCTCAGAAAGCATAATTTTCAAAATAGTCCAAATAGAAAAACACCTTTCCAATTGAATGGTCTTTTTGTTTGCTATATTTTTTTTTTAACTCGTTATAAAATATAAAAACAGAATTTAACGAGGTTAATATGGAAAATAAAGATATAGTATACGGAAAAAATGCAGTAGAAGCACTTTTTCAATCTAACAGAACAAAAAGGATAAATAAAATATTGATTTCCCAGCATGCAAAAAAAGATCCTAAAATAGCCAACATAATAAAAATGGCCACAGAAAGTAAAATCCCAATACAAAATGTACCAAAAGAGAAATTATCTTTTATAACAAATCAATCTCACCAAGGGATTATAGCTTACATTTCCCCGATTCAATATACTGATTTAGAAAATGTATTAAAAAACATAAAAAACAAAGAAGAAAATTCTTTAATAATAATACTAGATGGAATTCAAGATCCACATAATCTAGGAGCAATAATAAGAAGTGCAAAATGTGCAGGAGCTGATGCAGTTATTATTCCCAAAAGAAATACTTCTTTAGTAAATTCTACAGTAGAAAAATGCAGTGCAGGTGCAGTTTCTTTAATTCCAATTGTACAAGTTTCTAATTTAAACAACACTATAGACTTATTAAAAGAATATGGATATTGGATTTACGCAGCAGAAGCAAATGGAGAACAAAATTACTATGATATTAAGTACAATTCTAATACAGTTTTTGTACTTGGAGGAGAAAATCAAGGAGTAAGTAAATTAACAAAACAAAAAAGTGATATGACAATAAAAATTAAAATGAAAGGAGAATTTAATTCTCTAAATGTATCAAATGCAGCAGGAATTTTAATGTTTGAATTTTTAAGACAGCAGGAAGTTTAGAAAAAATCATCAATATTGTGTATTACTTACACAATTTACATGTTATAAAATAAGGGAGAGATAAAATGTCAAAAAAAGGATTGGCAATTTCCATGTCAGATGAAGAAAAATTAGATTCAAAATATATTCCAAATGACGAAACAAACGATACATCAGATATTGATATTGACTTTGAAAGTTTTGTAGAAGAAGATTCTCAAGAACAAGAAGAACAAACAGGAGAACTTGTAAGAGAACTTCGTTTTTCAGATGATTCAGTAAAAATTTATTTGCAACAAATAGGAAAAATTCCTTTGCTTTCACAAGCAGAAGAACTAGAAGTTGCTAGAAAAATACAAGAATATGATGATGAAAATGCCAAAAACAAATTAGTGAGAGCTAATTTAAGGTTAGTTGTAAGTATTGCAAAAAAATATATAGGAAGAGGTCTAACTTTTCTTGATTTAATTCAAGAGGGTAATGTTGGTTTAATAAAAGCTGCAGAAAAATTTGATTACACAAAGGGCTACAAATTTTCAACATATGCAACATGGTGGATACAACAAGCCATCACAAGGGGTATTGCAGACAAATCAAGAACCATTAGACTTCCTGTTCATATGATAGAAACTTTGAGTAAAATCAAGAAAGCTACAAGAGACTTAAAAAACACTTTACACAGAACACCAACAAAAGAAGAAATAGCTGAAAAACTTGATATGTCACTTTCAAAATTGAGATATGTAATAAGAGCAGCGCAAGGGACAATAAGTTTAGAAACCCCAATTAATCAAAAAGAAGAAAATGCAAAAATTGCCGATGTGTTAATTGACGAAGCTTCAATTGCTCCGGATTCACAAGTTACTCAAGATAATTTAATGACAGAAGTAAAAGAAATGTTAGGCAGATTAAGTCAAAAGGAACGAGATATTTTAATTTTACGTTACGGGCTTGATGACGATGGGCAAAAGAAAACTTTAGAAGAAATTGGCAGCAAATACAATGTATCAAGAGAAAGAGTGCGCCAAATTGAAAACAGAGCAATATGTAAACTGAAAAAACTTTGCAAAAACAATGCAGAAGTTAAGGGACTAAAAAATTATTTGGATCAAAACTAAAACTAATGATATTTTGAAATTTCTTCTAAATATCTTTCAAGAGCTTTGTATCCATTATATATTTCGTTAGAAATTTTGACATATTTAGAAGCAATAATGCTTTTTAATTCTTTTACTCTTATTGCAATAATTTTATCGGAAGCTGAAATTAATTCTTTATCAGCTGTTTCATGCCATTTTTGCATTATTGTTAATTCATCATTAATTTGTTTCACAGTAGAATATTCTAACGGATTAAAATCAAATTTAGCCAAAAATTTCTTTTCATCCAAATTAATAGAAGGATTTACTACAGGCATGCCATAATGCGTCTTCAAAATCATATAACTATCTGCTTGTCTTCTATGAGAATCAGGTATTTCGCTTCTGGCAAGCAAAACTGAAGCTCCAAGGCTAGTTTTTTCTTGTTCAATATTTAATTTTTCAATACTAGTCTTTTCATTTAAAAATGGGGATTGTTGCATATATGCTCTAACCTGTTTCCTTTCTGTAGTTTTATATTATCAAAAAAAGGTGATAATTTAGCAATTTTTATCATTAAAATTCGTAAATTTTTTTTATGTCTTGTTTCTACTGAATTACAGACTTGTATCTTGTAAAGAAATATTAATAGAAAAAATATTTAAAACTCTGTGTAAAATTTTCTTTATAAAAACTTTTAGGGTTCAATTTAGCGTGGTAAAATTAGTAAAAGAAGGGATTTGGAATATGTCTTATGTGCCTTTACATTTACATACAGAATATAGTTTGTTAGATGGCGCTATAAAGATTAAGGAACTAGTAGATTTTTGCAAAGAAAATAACATGCCTGCTTGTGCTATTACAGATCATGGGGTAATGTACGGGGCAATAGATTTTTACAAGCGGGCTAAACAAAACAACATAAAGCCCATATTAGGTTGTGAATTTTATGTACACACAGGAGACATAAATGTAAAAGATCCAAATAATAATCCTACTTTTCATCTTATTTTGTTAGCAAAAAACAAAATTGGGTACAAAAATTTAATAAAATTAGTAAGTATTGCACATTTAGAAGGATTTTATTACAAACCAAGAATTAATCATGAACTTATAAAAAAATATTCGGAAGGTTTAATATGTTTGAGTGCTTGCCTTGGAGGAGAAATAAATTCTTATGTACTTCAAGGAAAAATAGATAAAGCTAAAGAAACTGCTAAATGGTACAAAGAAGTTTTTGAAGATGATTATTACATTGAACTTCAAGACCATGATTTAAAAGAACAAAAGCAAGCTAATCCTATTTTAATTAACATAGCAAAAGAATTTAACATACAAATGGTCATAACAAATGATAGCCATTATTTAAAACCTGAAAATTCAAAAGCACAAGATATATTATTATGCCTCCAAACAGGCAAAGATTACGATGATCCAAACAGAATGAGATTTCCAAACAATGAATTTTACGTAAAAACAAAAGAAGAATTACGTAAAATTTTTAGTTGGATGGAAGATGAATTATTTGAAGAATGTATAAATAACACAATAAAAATTGCAGACAAATGCAACTTAATATTGGAATTAGGCAAAACACTACTTCCCAACTATGAAGTTCCCCAAGGTTATACAATAGAAACTTATTTAACAAAACTTGTAAAAGACGGTTTAATTAAACGTTACGGCGAAATTACCCCAGAACTGGATGAAAGATACAGATACGAACTTAGTGTAATAGAAAAAATGGGATTTGCCGCATATTTTTTAATTGTTTGGGATTTTGTAAATTATTCTAAAACTCATAACATCCCTGTAGGTCCAGGAAGAGGTTCAGCTGCAGGAAGCTTAATAGCTTATGCATTAGGAATAACGGAAATTGATCCAATAAAACATGGTTTAATGTTTGAAAGATTTTTGAATCCAGATCGTATAAGTATGCCTGATGTTGATATTGATTTTTGTATAGAAAAACGCTCACAAGTTATAGATTATGTTATGAGGAAATACGGTGAAGATAAAGTTTGCCAAATAATTACATTTGGCACCTTTGCAGCAAAAGCTGCAATAAAAGGAGTTGCAAGAGTTTTAAAATTAGATTTTACTACTTCAAATAATTTAACAAAAATGATGGTTACAGGTCCTAAAGCCGTAATAGATGATTCTTTAAAAGAAGGAATGCCTTTAAGAGAAATATATGATTCAGATTCTAAAATACGAGAAATAATAGACATAGCAAAATCTATTGAAGGATTAACTTTTAATACAGGCACACACGCAGCGGGAGTTATTATAGCAAAAGATCCATTAATGGAATCTGTTCCTTTGCAAAAAGGCAAAGAGGGAAATGTAGTTGTAACTTATCCTATGTCTAATATTGATGATGTAGGTTTATTAAAAATGGACTTTTTAGGTTTAAGGAACTTAACTATTATTCAAAATGCCGTAGATATGATAAAAGAACGAACTGGCGAACAACTTGATATGAATCATTTGGAACTTAATGATGAAAAAGTCTACGAATTACTTGCCAGAGGAGAAACTAACGGAGTATTTCAATTAGAATCGGTTGGAATGAAACAATTAGTAAAAGCTATGCATCCTTCGGTATTTGAAGATATAAGCGCACTAGTAGCTTTGTACAGACCAGGACCTATAGAAGCTAAATACACAGATACATTTGTGAACAGAAAACTTGGTCGAGAAGAAATAACATACGAGCATCCTTTACTTGAACCTATTTTAAAGGATACATACGGAACTATGGTTTATCAAGAACAAATTATGAAAATTGTACAAGTACTAGCAAATTACACTATGGGAGAAGCAGATAGTTTACGTAAAGCTATGGGAAAAAAGAATATGGAAATTATGGAAAAAAATCGTCCTATTTTCATAGAAAGAGCAGTTAAAAACGGAGTTGACGAAAAAAAAGCCAATGGACTTTATGATAATATGACTAAATTTGCTCAATATTGTTTCAATAGGGCACACACAGTTTGTTATGCTTATGTAGCTTATGAAACAGCTTATTTAAAAGTTCATTATCCTATAGAATATTTTTCAGCTTTATTATCAAGTGTAAAAAATGACCAAGAAAAAACTCAAGCATACATAGCAGAATGTCAAAAATTAGGCATAAAAGTTTTGCCCCCTGATATTAATTTTTCAAAAGCTGATTTTTCGCCTGATAAAGATAACATTCGTTTTGGTTTAGCTTCTGTAAAAAATGTAGGAATAGCTTTTATGGAAGAAGTTGCAAAAGAAAGAGCCATTGCACCTTTTAAAGATATGTATGATTTTTGCAAAAGAGTTAAAAGTTGCAACAAAAGAACGCTAGAAAGTCTTATAAAAGTTGGAGCTTTTTCATTTACAGGAGCCAGCAGAAAACAATTGTTTGAAAATATAGATTACATAATGGCAAGAGCAGATGAACAGATAAAACGTGAAGAATCTGGTCAAATGGATATTTTTGGTTCTTTTAGCACCCCCATTCAGGTTAAATTGGTAGGAAATGAAGAAGAATTTACAGATAACGAAATACAAATTTTCGAAAAAGATCTTTTAGGATTTTACGTTACATCGCATCCTTTATCAAGTATAGAAAAGCATTTACCCTTTTTGACAACACATAACATTAGTGAGCTACAAGATTTAAAAGATGGAGATTCAATAACTATTTGCGGACTTTTAACAGGAGTAAAATCACTAATCACAAAAGAAAAAACAGACAAAAAAGGTAATACAAAACCTGGAAGCCCTTACAAAGTAGGCACAATCGAAGATTTAACAGGGAGTATTGATTTCATTCTTTTTTCCAAAAATATGGCATTATATTCGGAATTTTTGCAGCCTGAATCCAAAGTAATTTTGGCTGGGAAATTAAACAAAACAGAAGATGAAGAAAATTCCTCAATTAAAATTTTTGTAGATAGTGTAAAACCTGTAGAAAATACAAATATAATTAATTTAACGATTACAAAAAAAATAAAATACGAAAATATAATTGATATAAGAGAAACTTTTGTGAAATACAAAGGGACAGATCCTGTAATTTTCAACATAGATGGAAAGAGAATCCTTGTAAATCCATCTTTATGGGTAAATTTATCAAATGATTTGCTAAATGAACTCAAAAACAATTGGGGAGATGTAATGGAAATAAAAGCTCATTCTCTTGATAGTGAAGCCATTTAATAACAAATTCTTGTATTTTTTTGCAAAAAATGTCATAATTATTTCAAAAGAACTAAGAGGGTTTTTATATGGAACAAAATAACAATATTGATAAGGATTTATTATTTAAACAATACAAGTTATACTGTCAAATGAAAGAAGGATTTGTTGATAGAAACTTTATGACAAACAAATTTTATCTTTGTATTGTTATTCTAATTTTTGTTATTATGTTTTTTACTAGAAATATTACTTTTGATTACAATATTTCGGCAAATCTAATTATGGCAATTTTAGGTATGGCAGTTTCTTTTTTCTGGTGGTCAAATGCAGATGCTTACAACATTATGATTAAAGTAAAATTGAAACATGTTATAGATGAAATGGAAAAACAACTACCTATGGCTGCACATTTAATTGAAATGAAAAGTTTTTCTCAATACAAAAAACAAAACAAAGTTGTTATATTTTCAGATATGCAAAAAGGTGTTGCAATTAGTATGATATTAATTTTCTTTATTATCTTTTTGCTAGAAATTGCTTATCCTTTAGTAACAATGTTTTATGGTCCTTTAGAAGGTTATTCGTCAGGGGCCGGCATATAATAAAAAATTATGCCCAAAAGGTAAATTCTCATTTATTTCTTTTTTCAACAAATTTTTATTTGTATAGTTTTACATTATTAATTTGCCCGAAGAATGATTTTGCATTTTTAATAAAATCTTCTTGAGAAGAACTAACGAAAAATTCGCATTTCCCTTTTTTTTGCATATTTAAAAGATTTTTTTCGATAAGAAAATTTTTTGTTGCGTATGCCGAACAAATTGCAGGATTTACAAAAAAATTGTTGTCAAAACCTAAAGATTTAATAGCTGGAATCAAAAATGGATAATGAGTACAACCTAAAATTAATTTTTCAATACCTCTCTCTTTTAAAGGATTTAAATATTCGCATAAAATATTTTTAACATGTGGTGTGTTTGTTTCGCCATTTTCTACTAATTTTACCAATTCTGGACAACTTTTTTGAAAAACTGTTATGCCATATGGTTCTATTGCTAATGAATATGCTTGAGAATTTACTGTAGCAGTAGTTGCAATAAGTCCTATTTTTTTGATATTAAGAGTTTTTACATAATCAGATGTTGGTTTTATTAGTCCCAAAATTTCAAAATCATATTGATCTTTCACAAGATTTATTGTATTTGCACTACAGGTATTACAAGCAACCAGAACCATTTTTACATTTTGTGTTTTGAAAAAATCTAAAATTCTTATTGTACACTCAGTTAATTCCTCTATAGATTTGTCTCCGTAAGGGACCCTCAAAGTATCGCCAAAATATATATAATTTTCATTCGGCAATACTTTTAAAACTTCTTTTAGAACACTTAAACCGCCTACACCTGAATCAAACACCCCTATTGGATTATTATTTTTCATCTTTCCCTTATCTTTTTTTCGAAAAATACTCAACAATACCATCAGCTATTGCTTTTGCTGTAGCTTTTTGTCTGTCATCTGCAAAAAGTTCATTACGTTCTTGCGAATTTGATATAAAACCTGTTTCAACTAAAATTGCAGGTGCACTAGTATGATTTATAACATAAAACATAGATTTAAATAACCCCCTGTCATTTGCTTTGATATTTTTTATTAATTCATTATGTACATCTTGAGCTAAATCTTGACTATTTGCTTTGTACCAATGAGTTTCTATTCCATTAATGTGACTTTTTTCAGACGAATTAAGGTGAATACTTACAAACAAATCAGCATTTTCAAAATTAGAAATGCTTACTCTATCTTGTAAACTTACAAAAGTATCATCATCTCTTGTCATAATAACTTTTGCTCCTTTTGCTTCCAAATTTTTTTGAAGTAAAAGAGCCATTTTTAAAGCAGGAACTTTTTCATACATTTTACCTGATATCGCTCCTGAATCTTTTCCTCCATGTCCTGCATCAACAACAATAACTTTGTTTTTTAAAGGAAGTGCTACAATTTCTTTTGTAGTTTGGATTTTATTGTTTTTAATTTCTGTTTGTTTTTCTTCTAATGTGCCAGAAAGTTTGATTGCAATTGTCTTTCCATCTTGAGTCATACCTGTTTCTACTTTTAAAGTATCACTAACGGGGAAAAGTAATGACAAAGAATTTAATTTTTCGTTCATTTTTTGTACAGTAAATCCTTCAAATTGCTTTGTTTTTGATGTTTTAAATAATTCTTTGTTAGCTTCAAAATTAACATTTAAAAGATCTATTAAAAATTTGTTATAAGTTTTTCTTAAGGCATGTATTACAGGTGCATTAAATTGCATTGTAATAAAAGTTTCGTTTGTATTATTTTGTTTTACTTCTATCTTTTTTAAACTGGCAGGCAAATTTGTATTAGGCAAAGCCCCTTTGTCCATTGTTTCTGTATTAGTAAGAAAAATAGATTGTAGATCAGGAGAAATAAAAGCTTTGTACAAAACAGGTGTATTTGTAGTAACTACAAATCTTAAAGTTCCTGAAGAAAATTGACCTATTTTTATTTTGTCTCCATTAGACAAAGTATATTCTCCATAAAATTCTTTCTTTTGAACAATTGCATTTTGCATATCAAATACAATTCTTATAGGATCAGTAAGGATAAAAGGTCTGGATAATTTTACATTTCCTATTCCACTTAACAAAAGTCCTGAATTAGTTTTGCAAATATTTGTAAGAATATACCCAGAATATTGAATTTCTTTGATTGTTTTTCCTTGAATATCTTTGTATTCTTTTGGCAGAATATCAGAAAAAATTATTGGAATATTTGCATCCATGTAATCAAAATTTTTTAACTTAAATGTGAGTGCTTGACCATTTCTTACTAATTTAATATTTTTTAAAGCATTTATAGAATCTGAATAAAAAACCAATCTAACCTTATTAGGATTTGTGGAAAATTGCGCAATTACAACTTTTTGTATTGGACTATTTTTTAATTCAATTGTTTTTTTATTTTCCAAAAATATTGCATCATTAAGGTCTATATATGCTCTAAGTGGTTTTTCAGAAAAACCAGCATTATAATCTACATTTATACTAGTTGTATTTCCATTTAATAATATAATATTTTCGCTATTATCAAGTTTTACATTTAATATTTTGAAATCTGCAGAAAAAACAGGAGAAATCACAATAAAAAATAAAATTAACAATGTATAAAAAAACTTTTTAATCATCAAACCTCATCCTCAATGATTTGATTTTAATACAACTTAATGTTTTTGCCAATTTGTAAAGGAATACTTGCAGAATAACAATTAATAAGAAGTTAGTACAGATTGAATATATTGTATGTGTTCAGGAAATTTTGTTTTTAGAAAATCAATAAACTCATGATATTGGGAATTATGCTTAGATTTTTTCAAAATATACGCTTTTCTAAGATAAGTATCTATATTATTTTCGTCTAAAACAATTGCTGCGTTTATTTTTTCAATTGCATTATCTATGTACCCATCTTCTGCTAAAATTAAAGCAAAAAGAATATTAATTTTCACATCATCTTTTTTTTGCTTGTAAGCTGTTCTAATCATTCTGGTAGCATTTTTGTAATCTTTTAAGTGTGTAAAATATATTTGAGCAAGCTCAATTTGAACATCTATGTCATGCGGGTAATATTCTAACATTTTATGGTAATATTCCATAGCCTTATCTATGGAACCTTTTAAACGATAGCAATCTGCCAAAAATTTATAATATTGAGTGTATTGTTTTGTTTTAGAAAAAACATTTTCAAATAAATTTATTGCAAAGTCATAATCTTCGTTACTCTTGTACAAAATAGCAAGTTTTATTGAAGCATCGTGAAAGTCGGGATTTTCTTTTAAAATATCTAAAAAAAGATTTTTCGAATCTATTAATCTGTTATCACCTGCATAAGAAATTGCTAAATAATATTTAGTCAAAATATCTGCTTGTGGTTTTTTTATAGCTTTCTCCAAATATTTAATAGATTTTTGAAATTTCTTTACTTTTTGCCAAAAAATACCTGCAGAAATTAATAAAGGATAAGCTTCTGGAGATATAAGTTTTATAGAATGATAAGTCCTTATCGCATTTTTTATCTTTCCTTCATCATAATAACATTCAGCTAAATTAACCATAAAATCAATTCTGAAAGGAACAAGTTGAACAGTAATTTTAGCACATTGTAAAGCTTCGTTATATTTTTCAAGTTTCGTATAAGTTAAAGACAAATAATAAAATGCCATTGCATGAGTATTATCAATACTAACAGTATATTTAAAAGCTTCAGAAGCTTCATCCAATTTATTTTGCTCATACAATACTACTCCAAGCAAAAACGAGGCATTAACATTATGTAAAGAAAGTCCTAAAGCCTTTTTAAATTGTACTTCAGCTTTAGATTTTTGATTTAATCTAGCTAAAGCTACGCCCCAATTTACATAAATTTCGGGATCAAATGGAGCATATTTTACTGCCATTTTATAGCAATCTAAAGCTTCCTCATGTTTATTTAATTCAACTAATGCTGCTCCTTTTAATGAATAAGCAGAAGAATAAGTTTTGTCAACTTTCAAAGCCTCGTCAAATTTTTGAACAGCTTCTTCAAAACGATGTAATTTAGCTAAAGCAATTCCCCAATTCAGAAAACTTTCAGGATCTGTTACAGACATATTAGAAGACATTTCAAACTTTTCAATTGCATCATTAATTTTACCTTCTAAAGCAAGATTTATTCCCCAATTTAAATATGCTTTAGATGGCATAAATACACTTTGTGTCTTGATTTTGTATGAGTTTATATTTTTATCAAGATTTTTTATTTTGGCAAATATTTCTTTTAAAAATTTCTTCATTTACTTTATCTCTTTTTATCATAATAGCATGCCTAAAATCTTAATGGAAGATTACAAGTATATTAGTAAAAATCATACTTAAGTATAAGAAATATCAAACTTTGTTCATATATAGAAACCTTTAAAAGCGCCGAAATAATAGTATGTGGAAGGAACCACATACGTTACTTGAATGATTAAGGAGAATCAAAATGAGCATTGTAGTAAACACTAACGTTACTTCATTGATGGTACAAAGAAATTTAAACACTGCCAATGCAGGTGTAAGCAAAGCCATCGAACGTCTGTCAACAGGTTTCAAAATCAACAGAGCCGCAGATGATGCTGCAGGACTTTCCATTGCCGAAAATATGTTGTCTCAAGTCAATGGAACCGAAGTAGCTCAAGAAAACACTCAACATGGTATCAATCTTCTTCAAACTGCAGAAGGAGATATGTCAGTTATTCAAGATCATCTTCAAAGAATTAGAGACTTAGCAGTTCAAGCAGCAAATGGAACTTATTCCACTGCAGAACGTGCAATGATTGAAAACGAAGTACAAGCTCGCTTTGAAGAAATTACAAGATTAGCTAATGTATCTCAATTTAGTGATATACCTTTATTAAGTTCCGACAACAACACTGGCCTTGTTCTTCAAATAGGAGCTAATTCTGGTGTTGATAATAGACTAGACATTAGCGATGCTTTAATTAAAATGACTGCAACTGCACTTAGTGATCAATTTAGCAAAACTGGTATTGATGCAGCATTTTCTTCAGCTCAACTATCTTCTGACTTTATTTCAACAATTGATGAAGCAATAGATAAGGTATCCTCAGCCAGATCAAAAATTGGCGCATACCAAAACAGACTTGAATCAACAATGGACAGTTTATTAATAAAGAGCGAAAACCTATCCGCATCATTATCAGAACTCAGGGATGCAGATATTGCTAAGGAGGCTGCTGAGTTAACAAAACAACAAATATTACAACAAAGCTCAGCTACATTACTTGCTCAAGCAAATTCAAATCCATCAATTGCATTATCTTTGTTGGGCTAATAAATAATTTGCTTGAACTTTTAAGACCGAACGAATGTTCGGTCTTTTTTAATTAGCAATTATACAATAATATTTGTTTTTATATAAATATAGGAAATTAAATATTGGCATGAACGGGAAGAAATTGGAGGATATACAATTATGGCAAATGGACTAGGTGCAGTAACACTTGAACCCAAAAGGCAAAATGCACAGCAAACAACTCTAGAAACTAAATCTACCGATAACAGAAATATTAAAATAGAAAGCATTATATTTCAAGGCGGAGAAAAATCTTTTAATGTTTTATCAATTAAACCCAATGAAAATTCTCCTTTAGAAATTACGCATGAAGGCAAAACTTATACCAAACAAAAGATAACTAGAAACGGCAAGTCAGAATACGTATATATTCTCTTTGATGGAGGCCATAAAGTTGCACCAAAAGAGAAAAAAGATAATGGTAGAGCTTGGTATAATTTATGGAATTGTTTTGGTCTTTTAGATGAAACATCTAAAAAGTGGGATGAAGGTATAGATAACCTATCAGATGGCTTGGATAGTATGATGGGTATTGACGAAAAAGCTACACATGTAGACGAAGCCGACGATGGAAAAATTTCAGGAAGTGAAAAATTAGCATATGTCGTAAAAGGAGCCGTAGTAGATCCAACAAAAGCAATGGTAAAAAATCCTGTTAAAACAGCTGTAGTAGCAGTAGGTACAGGATTAGCAATAAAAGGAATAGCAGCAGGTTGTGCAGCAGCCGGTATTGCTTGCCCTCCTTTAGGTGCAATTCTCGCTGCTGGAGTAGCTATTGTTGGTCTTGGAATACTTGCTTGGAATGGATTCAAGGCCCTTAAAGGAAATTTCAAAACAGATGCAGAGGCTAGAGCAGCATATAGAGGTATCGGAACTGGTACAGGCATGGTTGTTACTGCAGGCTTAACTGCTAAAGGCATGTCCAAAAGTAGTTTAAAACAAAAAGTAACTACATACAGAGAATCTCGCTCTGCATTATTAGAACGAAAGAAATCAATCGCAGAAGCCATAAAACAAAATCCAGCAATGAAAAATGATGCTGCGCTAAGTGCAGCTAGGGAAAAAGCCATCAAAGATACTCTTGCATTAAGACAAGATGCTATCGTAGCAGGCAAAAAATTAGGTTTAATAAAAGTTTCAAGCGATAAAGTAAGCAAAGGAGGCTTAATAGGAAAGGCTCAGGATGGATTAGAAATTGCTAAAAAAACCGCAAAACCAGCAATTAAAATTGTTGAAAAACCTGTTAAAATAACAACCGATACAGCAAAAGGGATTGGAATTGCAATAAAAGAAAGTAAAAAAGGTATAGCTGCAACGGGCAAAATCAAAACTACAGGCGCCAAGATAGATAGTGGAAACGCAAAAAGCTATTTGCAAGCTGCTATAGGTAACATTAAGTACAAAACAAAAGATGATTTGATTGCTTTTGGTAACGATATAGCCCAAAATATAGCAAATGGTTATACTAAACTTTCGAGAAGACAATTAAGAGAATTCTTAACTAACTTACAAGCAGCAAGGAAAAATCCTGATTTTAAAGAGCTAGGTAAATGCGAAGATCTCTACCTTAAACTAATGACAGACTATAAAAATAAAGCTCTTGTTAACCCAGACATGACATTCTTATCAGGTCGCTCAAGAATAGCAGGTGCAGCTGTGACCATGCCTGAAAGAGATGATTTAATTGAAAAAGCGAACGAAGCAAGGCAACAATTTACTTGGTATTAAGAGATTTTGCCACAATTATAAAAAAAATGACGCTTATAAGCGTCATTTTTTCTATTTCAAAATTTCGTCCAGTTTATTTTGCCTTTCAAGCTTATATAAATCATCACAACCACCTATAAATTCTTCATTTACAAATATTTGTGGAACCGTATAAATACCAGTCCTTTTAGCCAATTCATTTATCATATAAGCTTCATTGTCTGATATATTTATTTCCTCAAATTCTATTCCTTTTGCCTTGAGCAATCTTTTTGCATTAACACAAAAAGGACATTGAGTTGTTGTATAAATCTGAACATTTTTCATTCAAACCTCCTAATTTATTAAGAATAAGTTTTATATAAAAAATATTCAACACACATTTGGACAATATCTAAACTTTTTGAACTTTGTTTGCTTTAATACAAGAAGTACAAACTTTAATCTTTTGAACTTTTCCATTAATAACAGCAGTAACAGTTTGCAAGTTAGGAACCTGACGATGAACATTTGCTTTATGTGAAAAAGAAATTTTGTTTGCTTTATTAGCTGTTTTGCCGCATACTGCGCATTCTCTTGACATGATGTGAACCTCGTTTCTATTTTATTTTTACATATTAACCAAAAGAAAAATAAATTTCAAGCTGCTATGCAAGCAACAAATAGAAATATAGCACAAACAATACCAAACTATTTAATCAAAACTATCTTCTTCGTATTCGCCAGGGACTGGAATAGGATCATCAAATTCTAACATAACTTTAATCAACCAGCGTAATTGTTTTTTATAGTTTTGCAAACAAATTTCTTTTGTTTTGCCACAATACACAAATTCTTCAAATTCTTTTAATTTTATATAATGATAATTTTTTCCTTCAAAATCTAAATCTTCCCCAAATTCAAGAGTCCATTCAAGATTAACATAATAATCCAATTTTTCATCTGTTATATCTTCTTTTCTCATTAATTTTCCTCAAAACTATTTTAAATTCCTTTGTAAGGGCTGCAAAATCATGATACCTTCTCCACCAATATATTCAGCTCTTTTTCCGTTTATTTCCAAATAAACATCTTTCCCATTTGCAGCTTGAGTTGCAGTTGTAATTAATTGATTAACTCTTACTTTCATACTATCTGCTCCGCCACCCATTTCAAAATCATCTGAAATATTTATCGTGTAAGAATTTGCATCTTCTTTAATTCCCAAAAGTTTAGTTTCAGGAGGAATTTCTGAATAAACTCCAGCAATTTTTTCTATTCCTGATGGACCCGAAAAAAGTGCTTCCATAGCAGCTCGAAACTTATCACTTTCAGATTTTACTTCCTTTTTTGCTGTCGAAAATTTTACATTATCTCCATCTGCCAATTTTAAAAAATATACTTGTGCTTGATTTTCATCTTCTTCGGATAATTGTTTTTCTTTTTCAAGTTTTTTTACAATATCTTTTCCGTTATTTCTAAAATTTTCATGAGTTAATGCACCTGTAAATTTATCTATATCAAAATTTTCAAGAGCATCAAATCCCAATTTATCTTTTACAAAAAATGCTGCTCCAAGAGTAATTATACAAATTATTAAAAATAAAAAAATTCCTTTTATCATTTATGCTCCTTAACTTTTACGCAAAAATATTGAGCCGTCAATTATTACTTTCTCATTACGAATTTTAACACTTTTCAAGAGAGTTTTGCAATCGTGTTCTTCCAAAACTAATTGGGCAAACCATAAAGGATTAAATATTCCAACAAAATATTTCGTGCTTGAAATATCAATTTTTTTACTATTTGAACCAATTAACATATTTGCTATTTTTATTTTGTTATCTATTATTTTTAAATCAGACTGAATATTAAAAATAAAAGTTTTTATAAATGGCGCTTTTACGTTTGCTTTGAAATGAAATTTATTATTCTTTAAAGAAACTCTTGGATGACTTACTTCTATAAGATTTAATTTTTTAGAATTAAATTTTAAAGACAGAAAATATTTTTTGTAAGTAGTAGTTCGCAAAATGTTATTCAAATCATTTTCACTAAATTGCGCCGTAAAATCAATAGCCATAGGCTCTTTTAATTCTATCGGTTCTGTTTCCATGTTTAAATGTATATATTTACATCGAGTCTTCGCCATTATTTCAGAAATAAAAATTGAATATATACAAATATCTTTACCTTTTACTTCAAAACTTTTAAATTTTCCTGCCTTTGCATCTGTTGCACTAAAAGAGTGAACTTTAACTTTTATATTTCCCTCTGCAAAAGATGAAAGATTCTTTTTTATTTCTTTCGCTGCTATTTTAGATGCAATCAAATTTAAACCTGATAAGCTTTGTACTCCTCTGGAAAATGGACTTGCTATCTCGTATGGTTCTGCAGGACAAAATACTGTATACAATGCATATTCTGAGGGATAATCAGCAGCTTTGGCTCTCGCACTTAATATCAAAAATATAAAAATTATTATGTACTTCCACAATTTCATAAATTTTCCTTCCTATACAATAATAGTTTTGGGCTTTATTGTTCCTTTTTCTGCTTCCCCTATTCCTATTAAATTATTATTGTAAATTAATTTCACAAAATTTTGCCTAATACTTTTGCGACTATTATTTATAAATTGACCTTTTGTTATCTTAGCAAAATCTTCGGCATTTAAATTAATTTCTTCTAATTCTATAACATCTTTCGAATTAATTAAATATTTTTTTACATTTTCGCAATTTAATTCTTCCAGTTTAATACTATCTTCTATTTTTAAATTTGCACTCATAGTTCTTGTCAAATTTTCCATCATTGCCCCGCTTTTAAGCTCTAAACCAATATCATGAATAATTGAACGAACATATACCCCGCTTGAACAATCAATGTCGAAAATTAAAAGTGGAAAATCTTTTTCTTTAATAAAATCTGTAATTTGAATTCTAAAAATTTCTACTTCTCTTTTGGGAATTTCTACTTCTTGATTTTTTCGAGCATATTCATATAATCTTTTTCCATTTACATTTATTGCACTATAAATAGGAGGAGTTTGCGTAATTTTACCTACAAATTTTTTTAAAATATTCTTTATCTCTTCTTCATCATATGAAACTACTTTTTTTGCTACAACTTCTCCTTCTGTATCGTACGTATTAGTCTCTATTCCAAGCCTCGCGTATGCTCTATATGATTTCGTCTTAGCTGCAAATTGTATTAATCTCGTATCTTTTGATATGAAAATTGGTAAAACTCCTTGCGCTAATGGATCTAATGTACCTGCGTGTCCTATTTTCTTTACATTTAAAATTTTTCGTAACCTTGCGATTACATCAAAAGATGTTATTCCTTTTGGTTTATTAATGTTGAGAATACCTCTCATGTTTTATAATTCACCTTTTGAAATTTTATCAATCAAAGCAGATATTCTACTACCTCTTTCTAAAGAATTGTCTAAATGAAATTCTATTTTTGGAGTAAGTCTTAACCTAATTCTTTTGCCTATTTCATACCTTACGTGTGGTTCTTTTTCTTTTAATGCTTCAAGAGCTAATATTTTTTCTTCAGTATTTCCAAAAACACTTATGTAAACTTTAGCAAATGAATAATCCGATGCAAGTTCTATATCTGTTACGGATACAATTCCTTTTATTCTGGAATCTCTTATATCTTTTAACAAAATATCCCCTATTTCTTTCATCATTGTTTTTCTGATTCTTTCCGCTCTATTGTTCATAATTTCTCCTACAATTTGATGAAAGTCCTTTTAGATTCATTTAATTCTTCAGTCATATGCATTATTTCTCTTACTTTAACCATATTTTTTATAGAAGAATCAAGATTTTCTTTCACTCTTAATATTAAACCTTGTTGAGAAGTTTTGGTAGAATAATTGTATGTGGCTAAATTAACCGCAATTTTTTTAAAATCATCTTTAGTTTTTAAACATAAAGTTTTAATTTCAGAAGAAAAATTATCAGGGATTACTTGCTTATCAATGCTATCTATAACTCTATAACAATTAGCATTAGCAGCTCTTATGTCAGAATCATATATCGGAAAATTATTATTAAGTCTATCTATAAGCTTGTTGTGAGACTTGATGCAAGGATCTATAGCTGAATATAAAGCATTTTCATATACTAAATAACTTTCTTTATCTTCCGGAGTAACTCTTGTAAATATAGGAGAAAAACGTAATTCTTGATAAATAGCAAAGAAATTTACAAAAATTAAACCAAAAGTTATCAAAATAACTACTAAATTATGATTGCTAAATTTAAAGTTGTCAAAAGCCCAATCTGAATCTATAAATCTTATAACAAAAAAACTAAACATTGTAATAAAAGCAAGAAAATACATCTCTCTAAACAGAAAAAAGACTCCACTTAGAAAAAATAAAATTGAAAAAACTTTCGTAAATTCATATACAGACTTGAACACTATTACATTTCCTTTATTACACCAAAACTTTTCTCTCTACTTCTTTTGTTGTGTACGAAATAATTATATCACCTTCAGCAAGATCGTTAAACTTATTAAATGATATACCACATTCATATCCTGCAAGAACTTCTTTAGCATCTTCTTTAAATCTCTTGAGCATATCAAGATTACCTTTAAATATTTCTTTCCCTTCTCTTTCTACAACAGCTGTTTTATTTCTTACGATTTTACCTTCAAGTACATAACAACCTGCAATTCTGTTAGTTTTACCTATTGTAAAAATTTGCCTTACTTCAGCTCTGCCCGTTTCTATTTCTTGAACTTCTGGCTGCAATAAACCTAACATAGTTTTTTCAATATCATCAAGAATTTCATATATAATTTCATAATTTCTGATGTCTACACCTTCTTGAGCAGCCAATTTAGAAGCATTTGCATCTTCTTTTACACTAAATCCAATAATAATTGCATTGCTTGCAGATGCTAACATTACGTCTGCTTCTGAAATATCACCTATTGCTACATGAACTATTTTAGTAAAAATTTGCTTAGAATGAAGTTGCTGAATAGATGCACTTACTGCTTCTGCAGAACCATGAGTATTTGCTTTTATAATAATATTCAATTCATGCGTTTCTTCTTGTTGAGCTTTTATTAAATCTTTTTTTACTTGTGATGGAGTAATTGCATCAAGTTTAGATTCACGTTCTTGTTCTTTTCGCTTGGAGACCAATGCTTTCATTTCTTTTTCATTATTTAATATTTCAAATCTATCTCCAGATTGAGGAACTTCAGATAATCCTAAAATTTCAACGGGAGTAGATGGACCAGCTTTGTCTATTTGAGTTCCATCATCACTTAAAAGAGCTCTTATCTTTCCTCCAACACTACCAACTGCAATGCAATTGCCTTTTCTTAATGTACCATTTTGAACCAAAACAGTTGCTACAGGTCCTTTTCCTTTATCTAATTTTGCTTCAATAACTACTCCTGTTGCACTTACGGTAGGATCAGCCTTTAATTCTTGCATTTCAGCCACCAAAAGAATATATTCAAGAAGTTCATCTAAACCTTTGCCTTGAATAGCACTTACTTTGCAACATATAGTATCCCCGCCCCAAGCTTCCGGCACAAGTCCATGTTCTGTTAATTGGGTTAGAACTCTATCAGGGTCAGCTCCTGCTTTATCAATTTTATTAACTGCAATTATTATTGGTACATTAGCAGCTTTCGCATGGTTAATCGCTTCAATTGTCTGAGGCATAATTCCATCGTCAGCAGCTACTACTAAAACCGCTATATCAGTAGATTGAGCACCTCTGGCTCGCATTGCAGTAAATGCTTCGTGACCTGGAGTATCTATAAAAACAATCTTTTTATCTCCTGCATATGCTGTATATGCACCTATAGATTGTGTTATGCCACCTACTTCTCCTGCCACAATTTTATGCTTTGATGCTCTTATTGCGTCTAATAGAGTGGTTTTTCCATGATCTACGTGCCCCATAATTGTTACAACAGGTGCTCTGGGTTTTAAATGTTTGGAATTTGGATTAATTATATTCTTACCAGCATCACTTTCTTCTTTTTGTATGTAAGAAGAATCTAAAACAAGTATATCAAAACTTTCGGCAAGTTTTGTAGCCGTATCCACATTAATTGTTTGATTAACTGTTGCAAGAATACCATGCATCATCAAACTTTTTACTATTTCAGAAACAGATAAATGAGTTTTCTCAGCAAATTCAGCAACTGTCAGCGGCTTATCAATAATCACTTCCGTAACTTTTTCAATTTCTTGTTCTATTTGGGGTTTTTTCTTTACTTTATGATGCTGCTGCTGCATAAGACGAGCTTGTTCTTCTCGCTCTTCTTTAGATTTACCAAATTGTTTTGCATCTTTCTTCTTGTCAATCCTTTGTGCAGCCATGCCAGGTTTTCTTGAATTAAGAGGAATATCTTGGGCTATAAATTGTCTTTTTATTGGTTGTTTTGAAGGAAGAGTTGGTTTTTGTCCGTCTGAAACTGTCGAATTGCCAAAAGATTTTCTATCACCAAATGATTTTTTTTCAAACTGAGGCTTTGAACCACCTTGATAATTAGTTCTATCTCCTTGATATCTTGGTTTATCGTTTTGATATGGAGGCCTTTGGGTTCCTTGATATCTGGGTTTGTCACCTTGATATCTTGTTCTTTCATTTAAATATCTTGCTTTATCGTTTGAGTATGCAGATTTTTGAGAGTTTGAGTAATTACTTTGTATTGGTTTTGTTTCTTTTTTATCAATGGATTTGGGATATCTTGAAGAATACTGATTTTCTTGATTTTCAAATGGTTTTTCTATAACTCTCTTTTTGAGAGGAGTTGATACTATTATCCTTTCTGAATTTGTATCTTTTTTGTCAGTAGATGTTTCAATATTTACCTCATTTTTAGGTTTTAAACTTTTTTTCAACATCTCTGCATCTTCTACAGTAACAGAACTTGAATGAGATTTTACTACAACACCTACATTCTTTTGCAGCAAATCAATGACTTCTTTTGTAGTCATTTTAAGTTCCTTAGCTATATCGTAAACTCTTATTTTATCTGCTGCCATTAAATTTTTTCTCCAAAAAGGTATATATCTACTTTAGTTGTAACACAATCAGGAAATTTATACAAATATGTAAGTAATATTTATAAATTTCAAATCTAAAAAATATTATTTTCTGTTGCTAAATCAAAGTTTTTTGCACGCAAAAATTGAAAAATTTAGTTTTTAAGTATTATGAGTAAAACAGTACAATATAGAAATAGATAGGCATTTAGATAACATTGCGCAATGTTTCACCTTGTGCAATAATAAATAAGAAACTAAAAAAGGAGAATTAATATGGGCGCTATTACAAAAGATATGGGCATTTTAGAAGTTGTTCAACAATATCCAGAAACACTAGAAATTTTTGCACAAATGGGATTGGGTTGTATAGGTTGTGCGGCAGCAAGATTTGAAAATCTTGAAGCTGGAGCAAAAGTTCATGGAATTGACCCTGATGAATTAGTTGCACAATTAAATGCAGTTATTGAAAATAAATAATTAAATGGAAAATGAATTTAAACATTACACAGTATTAAGAAATGAAGCCGTCGAAGGACTAAATCCTCAAGACGGCTTAGTTTATATTGATGGCACATTAGGCGGGGGAGGTCATAGTGAACTTATTGCATCAAGAATACTTCCCACAGGAAAATTAATTTCATTTGATATTGATAACGAAGCTATTAATTCAGCTCAAAAAAGACTTGCCAACTTTAATAATGTTACAATTGTAAAGAATGGTTATCAAAATTTTGAAGAAGTTTTAAGCAAATTAGACATAAAAAAAATTACAGGAGGAATGCTTTTAGACCTTGGAGCTTCTTACCATCAATTAACTTCACAAAATAGAGGATTTAGTTTTGCAAAAGATAGTATTCTCGATATGAGATTTGATACATCACAAAAATTTTCAGCATACGATTTGATAAACTCATACACAGAACAAGAACTTGCCAACATATTTTATTATTACGGAGAAGAACGTTATTCAAGAAAACTTGCCGGAAATATAATAAAACAAAGAAAAATCAAGCAAATTAAAACAACAAAAGAATTATGTGATATTATCCAAAAATCACTTCCTTACAAAAATTCACGTACAAATCCTGCAACAAGAATATTTCAATCTATAAGAATTGAAGTTAACGGAGAACTAAAAAACATAGAAAATACTTTGAAAAAAGTTGTTCCATTTTTAGAAAAAGATGCTAGAATAGTTGTAATAACATTTCATTCTTTGGAAGATAGAATTGTGAAGAAAATATTCAAAGAATTTTCTACAACTAAAAATTTGGAAACAGGTGGCTATGTGGAAAAAACTTTGGAATTAGTAAACAAAAAACCAATATATCCTACAGATGAAGAAATAAAAGAAAATCCACCATCTCGCAGCGCAAAACTAAGAATAGCTAAAAAGATTTAGGGAAATTTTAGGGGAAAAAGGGAGAATATATGCCAGCAGTCAAATATTCACATAATTATGAACAACAATCTCAACCTCAGCACAAAAAGAGCGAATACACATCATTTCCAATAAAAAAAGATTCAGAAAAAAAATATACCCACAACAAAAAAAGTGCTAAACAAATAAACACAGCTATTAATTTTGCTCTTTTAACTTTTGGTGGAATTTTAACTTTATTTTTTATTGCTATATATTCTGTTGTTGCTTTAAGTGAAACAAAACTAGCAAATTTACACGCAAAAATTAGTGAACTTAATTACGAAAATATTGAACTTGAAAACAAATTAGAAAATGTTAAATCTTATTATTCTGTAGACAACAAAGTTGCAGCAACAACTGATTTTGACAAAGCAAAAAATGTCTTAGAAGTTAACAGGGTAGATGCAAAAACTACTCCTCATATTGAACCAAAAACCAATCATTTAAACACTGTAACTGGATTTTAACTAAAATGAAACTTTTCAAAATTAATCCTAAAAAATTCAACAGAATGGTTAAACTTGTTCAATTAGCATTTATAGTTATTGCAGGACTTTTATTGCTTCAAATGGCAAGATTACAGTTATTTGATTTTGGTCAATTAAAAGACAAAGCATTTCAAATGCGTACCAAAAAAGCGCAAGTCTTTAGAGGAGAAATATTTGACAGAAACGGACTAAAACTTGCAACCGATGGGACCGTATATGATGTATACGCACATCCGCAATATTACAAAGAAGAAGATGGACCTGAAGTTATTGCAAGACTTTTAGCTCCTATTTTAAAAACAGATATAAAAAAACTTAAAGACAAACTGTCTCAAAATTATTCAACTATTTCGATAGCAAAAGGAATTGACAGAGACACAGTTTTACAAATACGAAAATTACAAATATCATCCATAAGCACTCCCGAAAGAAGCATTAGAGTTTATCCCCAAGGAGATTTGGCATCACATATTTTAGGTTACGTAAATCCAGATGCAAAATTAGCTGCCGGAGTAGAAAAAACAGGTTCAGGATTTGTTGAAAATGTAAAATCAAAATTGTTACAAAAAGATGGGCACGGAAGAGTTATTTTTGATTTTGGAACAAATCCTGAAGAAATATCTAAACCAATAAAAGGCGAAAAATTAACACTAACAATTGATGCGGCTATACAACATGTAGCAGAAAAAGAACTAAATAAAATGATTGAAGCAACTGATGCAGAAAAAGGAACTGTAATTGTAATGAATCCTAAAAACGGAGAAATATTAGCCATGGCAGTTTCTCCTTCATATAACCCAAATGAATACAACAAATATGATTATTCTACGGTAAAAAATTGGGTATTAACTGATGTTTATCCTCCAGGTTCAACATTTAAAATCCTAACAGTTGCTTCTGCTTTAAACACAGGGAAAATGACTCCTTACGATACAGTTTATGATAGTGGTTCAATAACAATTCAAGGATGGAAAATTGACAATTATGATGTAAGAATTCATCCTTGCCCTGGAAATATTGATTTACCATATTTGTTGGAACACAGTTCAAATGTAGGAAGTGTAAAAGTTGCTTTAAAAATGACTCCAAGTGAATTTCATAACCAAATAGCTAAATTTGGAATAGGTTCAAAGACAGGAATAGATTTACCTGGAGAATCTTCAGGTATTTTACATCCTGCATCTTCTTGGGATACAATTACGCAAGCAACAATAAGTTTTGGTTACTCTTTAGCTGCAACTCCTATACAAATGGCTGCAGCCGTTGCATCAATTGCTAACGATGGAGTTTGGGTAACACCGCATGTTATAAAATATCCAGAAGAAACAGCAGAAGAAAAACTAACAAAAAGACAAGTTGTTACACCTGAAACTGCACACGCAATGGTTAAACTTCTTGAAGGAAGCGTACGCAGTTCTAAATCCACAGCAGGAAAAATTCCTAATTTTACTGTAGCAGGAAAAACAGGAACAGCCAGAAAACCTAATCCAAAAGGTTCTGGATATTTAACAGGAGTCGTTTACACATCTTTTGCAGCTTTTTTTCCTGCAACTGACCCGCAAATACTAATTATGGTAGTAGTAGACAGCCCAAAAGGCGCAGAAGTTTGGGGTTCTACAGTAGCAGGCCCTGTATTTAATGAGGTTGCAACTTTTGTAACTCGACATTTAAACATGAAGCCTGATGCGCCAGGATTAAATGTAAAAAAATAGGAGTAAAACAATGAAACTTGATAAATTAATAGAATTACTAAAACCTGAAAACATTATAGATTCTAAAAACAAAGATTTTTCTGAAATTGAAATACAAGACATTTCATACAATTCCCAAACAACAAAAAAAGGGGATATTTTTGTTTGTTTAGCAGGAGAAAAAACAGATGGGCACAAATTTGCTCAACAAGCTGAAAAAGCTGGGGCTTCAGCAATTTTAGCCCAAAAACTTCCTGAAAATATTTCTATACCTGTTTTGATTGTAAAAGATACTCAAAGAATAATTTCTGACTTAGCAGGAATTATATTTGATTATCCTTCTAAAAAATTGAATTTAATAGGTATTACAGGTACAAACGGAAAAACAACAGTAACTCATTTAATTGAAAGAATATTTGAATACAATAAACAAAATTGTGGATTAATTGGCACACTTGGATACAAATTAAATTACAATGATACGTACAAAGATGCAAAACATACGACACCTCAAGCTCCTGAATTACAAAAAACACTCAAATTAATGTTAGAAAACAAAATTGAAAACGTAGTAATGGAAGTTAGTTCTCACGCCCTAGCTCAACACAGAGTTGGTTCTTGTAATTTTAATTGTGCAGTTTTAACAAATTTAACCCAAGATCATTTAGATTATCACATAACCATGCAAAATTATTTTGAAGCAAAAGCAATATTATTTAAAAATTTAGAAAAAGGTTCCATTGCAATAATAAATCAAGACGACGAAAGAGCAGAAAAATTTACACAAATAATTCCAGAAGGAGTAAAAGTTTTAACTTACGGAATAAACAAAAATGCTGATGTAAAAGCGTCTAATATAAAATTTAGTACTTATGGTTCAACTTTTGAATGCAATACTCCTTTAGGAATTTACAAAGTTAATCTTCAAATGACAGGAATGTTTAGTATATACAATGCCCTTGCTGCATTAACTACAGCAATATCACAAAATCTTGATATAAATCTTACCCTAAAAGCTTTGGAAGAAACACAAGGAGTAGCCGGAAGATTTGAAGCTATAACGAAATCTCCTTTAACAATAGTAGACTACGCTCACACTCCAGATGGTTTAGAAAATGTATTAAACGCAGCAAAAAAAATTCTTCCCACAGGCGGCAAACTTATATGTGTATTTGGATGTGGAGGGGATAGAGATGCAACCAAGAGACCTAAAATGGGAGCAATTTCCGAAAAATTAGCCGATATTTCAATTATTACTTCAGATAATCCAAGAAGCGAAGATCCTCAACAAATTATTACCGATATTTTAAGCGGGATAAAATCTTTAAGCCAAGACAAAATTATGGTAGAAGCAGATAGACATTTAGCAATAAAATTAGCTTCCCAAATAGCAAGACCAAATGATATAGTAGTCATTGCCGGCAAAGGACATGAAGATTATCAAATTTTAAAAGATAACACTATTCATTTTGATGACAGAGAAGAAGTTAGAAAATATTTTTGTTCTTCTAAAGTATAAATGAAATACAAAAAAACGGGCTTTCGCCCGAAATAGTTTGGAATTAAGAATAGCTGGAAGTATGAAAAAGATTACTTATATATAACCATTTTCTCATACCTTACGCAATTACCCGACCTGCTAATATTTTAATGTCGGATAATATTTTTATATTAACATTAATGTTAAATGTTTACAATATATAAATATTATATTTACAATATTAGGAGGAGAAGAATTTCCACGTTTTCAAAAGCAATTTTTTTAGCTAATTTTTTTTTATTTATGTAACAAGGTAAGTTAGGAGATAAATCATGCTAAAAGGAATTGAGCAAACGGACATATTAAACACAATAGGTAAAGTTGGTTACAATAATCCAAATGTTCATTTTGGTTGCAAACCTCAAAAATACCCTAATGATAGTTTTAATGGAAAAAGTTTGTTACTTATCGCAGGAGCAACTGCAGGTGCGATTATATTCAGAAAAAATATTGCAGGACTATTTAAAAATCTTTTCCCAGACGCAGCAATATATATAGGAAAAAAATATAAGACAATCTCCAAAGCAATAAATGATTTTTGCTCAAAACATAAAATAGCAAATACAATATTACAATATACTAAAAAAGGTAAAAACACAGTATTAGAATACGCAGATAAATTTGCTAATACTATAAAAAATTTTTTCATACCACAAAATAAATAGAAACCAAAAAGATTGATTTACTTCAATACAATTATCCACCTTGTTATATTATTTTGTTTGTGATAGCCTTTAAGCAAAATAAAAAATGACTAGGAGGCATCATGAAAGTTATATTGAAAAAAGACGTACAATCATTAGGCGAAGCTGGTGATGTTGTAGAAGTAAAAGACGGGTATGCAAGAAATTATCTTCTACCCAATAGCATGGTAGAAATTGCTACAAAAGGTGCTCTTGAAAATAGAGAACGTAATATTGAAAGAATTAAAGCTAAAGCTGAAAAATTACACCAAGAAGCTTTAGATAAAGCAGAAAAAATTTCAGCTATAGAAATTATATCCATTGAAGCAAAAGCAGGTGAAAGCGGTAAACTTTTTGGGGCTGTTACTACTAAAAAATTGGCAGATTTGTTGTCAGAAAAAGTTAATTTTGAAGTTGATAGAAAAAATATTTCTCTTAATAAACCAATAAATCAAGTTGGTAATTATGAAATGTTAATTAAACTTTCTTCAAAAGTTTCCACAAAACTTGCTATTGAAGTAAAAGCTTCAGAAGTTATAAAAGAATCAATTATTGAAGAAATGGATGAACAAGAAGCTCAAGCTGAATAAAATTTACACATTTATAGTCAATTTATTTAACTCCTGTTTGATTTTTTCAACAGGAGTTTTTAAATTTTGAACATTTAACAAAGCTTTTTTGTAACAAGAAATGGCTTCTTCTTTTTGATTTATTTTTGCATGTAATTTAGCCAAAATATAATGTAAATCAGCTAAATCAGGGTTATCATTTACAGCTTGAGAAATTTGTTCAATTGCAACATTTGTTTTTCTTGTAGTTACCAAAATAGTTGCAAGTGTTTTGTACGCATCTAAATCGTTTGGATTAATACTTAAAGTTTGCTCAATAAATTGTAAAGCCAAAGCATAATTTTTAGCTTCCAAATAAATACAAGCAAGATTATAATAAGCCCAACTATATTCAGGATTGATTGCTATTACTTTTTTATAATATTCAACAGCTTTTTTCTTTTGTCCATTTTTTTTGTATTCATAAGCTAAATAAAAATAAGCATAGGCATCTTGTGAATTTAATTCTACTGCACGTTCTAAATGTTTGATAGCATCTTGCGAATTATTAATTTTAGATAAAAGACAACCGAGATTAAAATGAGTATTTGCATCTTCTTTATCAATATTTAAAACCTTTTTGTATAATGCAATAGCTTTTTCTATTTCTCCCATTTGATCATATAAGAAAGCAAGATTATAGTTAAAATCAGCATCATCAGGTACAAGTTGAACAGCTTTTTTGTATACAGATAAAGCTTCTTGAGGTTTTTTTAATTTTTCATAAATGATTCCTATATTAAAAAATAATTCCCCATCATTTGGAAAAATTTCGGATAAATTTTCAAAAATATCCAAAGCCAAATTCAAAGAGCCTTCATCCAAATACAAAAAAGCTAATTCCTTTTTGACCAAATAATTTCCAGGATTTTGCTTAATTACTTCTTTTAAATTATTTATTTTTTCAGTAGTATCCAATTTTTTACCTTAAATATTTGCTAATACAAGATATATTATCAAATTACTTAATTAAAAACAAACTTTTAACTGGTTGGTAATTCAAAAGTAAAAGTAGTTCCATTATTTAACTTGCTTTCCAACCAAATTCTACCGCCGTGCATTTCTATAAGTTCTTTCGTAATTGTTAAGCCTAATCCTGTTGAAGAATATTTCCCACTATAATTGTTTTCTACTTGTTCAAATTTTCCAAAAATTTTTCCGTGATATTTTTTGTCTATACCTATCCCATCATCTTTAACGTATATTTGCACAAATTTTTTTAATTCTTTAACTCCTACTTCAATATTACCATTTTGATTAGTAAATTTAATTGCATTACTTAGAAGATTGTACATAATTTGATTAAACTTTTGCGAATCAGCCATAATATAAACAGGTTTTTTGGGTAAATTACATTTTATTTGGATATTTTTTTTAGCTGCAAGACTTTTGACTATATTTACAACTTCTTTAATAATAAGACATATATCTAATTCTATTTTTAAAATTTTCATGGCTCCTGCTTCTATTTTTGACATATCTAATATGTCATTTACCAAGCCTAACATTTCTTTACCACTATTTTGAATGTCTAATATATATTCTTCTTGTTTTGCATTTAATTCTCCAAACATTTTCATTTGAAGTGCTTCCGAAAATCCTATGATTGCATTTAATGGAGTTCGAAGAGCGTGAGACATATTCATCAAAAATTCAGTTTTAATTTTTTCCGCTTCTTTAATTTTTTCATTTTGTTCTTTCATATCTTCAATTGTATATGTTTTTTCGACAATATTTTCATTAAGAATTTTCAATTGAAGCTTAAATACATTGCTTAATTCTGCATCTTTAATAATGTAAGAACATAATCCGGCATAAGCTTGCGCGATAGCAAAATCTTCTTGTGAAATATTATTGTCATTGCCAAATTTAAGACAAACAATGATTCCAAATACTGCCTCTCTAATAGTTAAAGGCAGCAAAACCAAATTACAATTCGAAATTACTTTTAATCCAATTTCATCAAGCAAAGATTGTTTGTTAGATGCAATTTTTAATGAAATTCCTTTTTTGTTTTGCAAGAAATCTTTAAAATTTAATCCAATGTTATAATTAGAAGAAAATTGAACCATTCCATTAGGAGAAGTCATTGTTTTTATATCAATTCCGTCTGTATTTAAATAACCTACAAGAACAAAATCAAAATTTAATTTTGTTTCAAATTCTTTTTTGACCCAGTTAATAGCACTTTCTGGTGTCAAATTTAAATTCAAAACTTCCGGTATTTTTGAAAAAGTATTTATTAAATCCATATTTAACTTATAATTAACCTTACTAGTATTATATTATACTGTTTTAATTTACATATACAAGGGATTTACATAATATGAACGACAACAAAAAGAATAACCATTTTGTAATACTTTACTTCGCTTTAGGTCTTTGCGGAACTTCTCTTTTATTTACAGGCCTTTTTTTGGAACAAATTTTTGCATTTTTTTCTGTAAAACTTCCAGAAACAATTTTACATATTTTCCAAATAATATTTATTTTATCAGCATTATTCAATTTTTGGGTAGTTAAATACGCTCATAATAAATTATCTTAAATTAAATTTTTTACAACTTTACAAGGATTACCAACAGCTACTGAATTATCAGGAATATCTTTAACAACAACCGAACCTGCCCCAATGACCGTATTATTTCCAATAGAAACTCCTGGTAAAACTATTACTCCGCCACCAAGCCAGCAATTTTGTCCTATTACAACAGGTTTAGCATATTCTACCCAAGTTGCTCTTTTTTTAGCATTTAACGGATGAACAGGTGTATAAATTTGAACACTTGGCCCCAAAAATGTATTTTCTCCTATTTTTACTCTTGCACAATCTAAAATTACACAATTAAAATTCAAAAACACATTTTCTCCAAATTCAAGATTAATTCCATAATCACAATAAAATGGTGCTTGAATAAATACATTTTTTAGTTTTTTTTGAGTTAATTTATTAAGAAGTAAATTTTTCTCTTTAATATTTCCAGCTAATTTATTATTGTATAGATCAAGAATTTCTCTGCAATCAAAACGCATTTTTTCCAATTTTTTATCTGTAGCATCGTATAATTCACCTCTTATCATTTTTTCGTATTCAGTCATATTAAACTCCTTTTAAAAAATTATAACATTAAGCCTATAAAAAGTACTGTTCATTTTTGCAAATTTATGTCAAAATAAAGTTGTTGTTTAATTTAAAGGAAATAAAAAATGCCAACATCTGAAATTCGTTCAATAATCCTTGCAGCAGGCAAAGGAACAAGAATGAAATCGGAAATACCAAAGGTTTTACATTCAATTATGGGTAAAACTCTTCTTGAAAGAGTTGTAAATTCTGTTGTAAAAGTAGAAGATATAAGTCTAAATTACGTAATAGTAGGCCATAGAGCTGATATGGTATCAGAACTTGTTGCCAAAAAATATCCGGCAAAAAATGTAGAAACAATACTTCAAGAACCACAATTAGGGACGGGAGATGCTGTTTATAAATGTTGGGACAAACTAAAAGACTTCAAAGGAAGTGTGTTAGTTTTATGTGGAGATACCCCTTTAATAAGAACTGAAACATTGGAAAAATTTATAAATTCACATAGAACTTCTGGAGCAGTTTTGACAGTAATGACAGCTATAATGGCAAATCCTTTAAACTACGGAAGAATTGTTAGAGACGACAATGATGCTATTATGAAAATAGTAGAAGAAAAAGATGCAACTTTGTCGCAAAAAGCTATAAAGGAAATTAACGCCGGAATATATTGTTTTGATTGGCAACAAATTGCTCCAGCATTCAAAGAAATTACGACTGATAATGTTCAAGGAGAACTTTATTTAACAGACATTATAGATTGGTCTGTAAGAAATGGGTTCAAAACTAATGCGTATGTTTTAGAAGATAACCAAGAAGTTTTTGGAATCAACTCACAAAAGCAGTTAGCAAGAGCAGCTATTATTTTAAAAAACAGAAAACTTGAAGAATTAATGAATGATGGAGTAACTATTGTTGATCCCATGATGACTTGGGTTTCGCCTGAAACAGAGATAGGTAGTCAATCAATGATTTATCCAAATTGCTATATAGAAGGCGAAAATTTTTTGGGAGAAAATAACACAATAGGTCCAAACACATTTATAAAAGGTAATGTTGAAACTGCAGATAATGTAAAAATTATTGCATCTGTTTTATCAAATGTAACTATTGCAGAAAATGTAAAAATAGGGCCTTTTGCCCATATAAGAGATGGAGTAGACATAAAAGAAAATGTTAGAATAGGAAATTTTGTAGAAATCAAAAAATCAGTTATAGAAGATAATACAAATGCAGCACATTTAAGCTACATTGGAGATGCACATTTGGGAAAAAATGTAAATATTGGAGCAGGAACAATAACTGCAAACTACAATGCTTTGACAAAAGAAAAATGCAAAACAATAATTTGTGATAATGCTAAAATTGGTTCAAACTCCGTACTTATAGCACCTGTAAAAATTGAAAAAAATGCTAACGTAGGAGCTTTAAGCGTAATTAATAATGATGTGCCAGAAAATTCTCTTGCAGTAACAAGAAGCCCCATGAGAATAATAAAAGACTGGGTTTTAAAAATGACAAAAAGAGAAAACTAGGAGACAAAAGTGACAGAGTGTATGCCTAAAATTGAAGTAGAAAATATTATTAAACCAACTCATGACATAAAAATATTTACCGGACGTTCTAATCCTCAATTAGCAGCTGATATAGCTGAATATTTAGGAACAGAAGTAGGTCCAATGATTGTAAAAAATTTTGCGGACGGAGAAATTTATGTAAAAGTTCAAGAAAGTGTAAGAGGAGACGATGTTTTTATTGTTCAACCTTTATGCAAACCTGTTAACGAACATTTAATGGAACTTTTAATTATAATAGATGCTTTTAAACGAGCAAGTGCAAAATCAATTACAGCAGTAATTCCATATTATGGATATGCAAGACAAGATAGAAAAGCATCCGGACGAGAAGCTATTAGCGCAAAACTTGTTGCAGATCTTTTGACAACAGCAGGTACTACAAGAGTTTTAGCAATGGATTTACACACAGGACAAATTCAAGGTTATTTCAACATTCTTGTGGATCATTTACAATCTATGCCTATTTTTGTAGATTATATAAAAAACAAAAATATTCCACACAATCAATTAGTTGTAGTAAGCCCTGATGCAGGAGGAGTAGAACGCACAAGACATTTTGCAAATCACCTTGATGCTCCAATTGCAATTATTGATAAAAGAAGAGAAGCTCATAATATTGCGAAAGTAGAATATGTAATAGGTGAAGTAAAAGACAAAATTTGTGTAATGTTTGACGACATGATTGATACAGCAGGAACAATAACTGAAGGAGCAAAACTTTTAAAGAAATATGGTGCCAAAGAAGTATATATATGTGCTTCTCATCCTGTTTTTAGCGGACCAGCAATAGAAAGACTAATAAATTCTGAAGCAAAAGAAGTTATAGTAACCAACACAATTCCTTTAGATATTGCCAATTTACCTAAAAAAATTGTACAATTAAACGTAGCTCCACTTTTAGGAAAAGCTATAACTCGAATTCATGATGATGAATCAGTTAGTTCTTTGTTTGAGTAAAATATGATAGATGTATTTAATTTTTTGAAAAAATCTGTAAGATTAGAACTTGTATACACTGATATATCAGGTGTGCAATCTTCTTTTGAAAGCGAAATTAAAGAAATATTTGACGACAAAATTTTAGTTGCTTATCCCAAAAGTAAAACAATTAATTTTGACAAAGTAGAAACTTTTGCAAGATTAAACGTAATCATATACACAGAAGATGGCGTTTTATCCAGTAATGCAAACGTTCTCAAAAAAGAACACGGAGAAGCCAAAGATGTTTTTATAAGTTTTCCTTATAATAACCAATTTTGCCAAAGAAGAGAAGATACAAGAATTCCCATGCATGTAGATTTTGAATTAAACATTTCAGATGGTGAAAATATAATAGAAATGTATGCTTTAAAATCTAAAAATATATCAGGTAAAGGTTTAGCATGTATTACTGCAGAACCTTTAAGTGATTTTGAAAGTGGAGAAGTTACGATTCACCTTAATGCGACAGATATTCAGGCATTATGTAGGAAAGTTTATTCAAAAGAACTTATATTAAATGATAGTTGTTTGTATATAAACGGACTAGCTTTTACGGACATAAAACAAGAAGATATAAATTTAATAGTAAAAGAATGTTTAAAATTTCAGCTTGAATCTAAGCGAAATGAGAAATTATTTGAAACTTTATAAGCTAAAAACAAGACTAAACGAATATTTAAAATATTTTCAAGTAAAGAAATCCTTGCAGGCAATTTTTTTTTAATATTTGTTTTTATATAAATAAGGAAAGTAAAGAAACCCAAATTAGAAACGGAAGGAATTTAGCTATGGCAGTTGGAGCAAGAGATCACATTGATAAATTATTAGTACAGAAATACCAAACACTTCAAGTTGATAATCACAATAATATTAATCAAATTGACGAGCAAGAAATGTTAAACAGAATGGAAAAAGTTGCTCAAGATAAAATTACTATGATGAAATACCAAGGAAAATTAAATGAACTTGGTAAAACTTTATTAGCAAAATCGGCATATAAAAATTACAGATATATACCGATTAGATAAAAAATTAAACCAACTCTCTTTAATTAATTCCACGGGTTTAAATATATAGGGGTTTCAAAACTGAGGTCTAAATGACCTCTTTTTTTTGTAGTCATTAATTACAAATTATTAGTCTTTCGGTGTTTGCTTGAATTTGTGCAATATAGTATAATAAGCTTTGTGAAAGTTTTACCGGTGAAAAATTTGAAAACAACTGATGCAGACATAATTATAGTAGGGGGAGGGCCGGCTGGACTTGCTGCAGCAATTACAGCAGCAAAAGGAGGTGCTCAAACCGTTTTGTTAGAAAGAGGGGATTTTTGCGGCAGCAAAAATATGTTTGGAGGAGCAATTTATACAATTCCAACATTAGAAGTTTACCCTGATTTTTTAAAAGAAGCTCCATTAGAAAGAGGCATTTCCCGTCATACATATTCATTACTTGGGGAAAATGACGGAACAATTATTTCTTATGAAAAAAAGCCTAAGAACGAATTTTTCAATGCTTATAGCGTCCTTAGACCAAAATGGGACAGATGGTGCGCTCAAAAAGCAGAAGAAGCTGGTGCATATATTGTTCCGCAAATTTTAGTAGAAGATTTAATTAAAGAAGAAGGAAAATTTTGTGGAATTAAAACTGCAAATGAAGAATTTCGAGGAAAAATTATTATTTTAGCAGATGGAGTAAATTCTCTTATTGCAAAAAAAAGAGGGTTAAGGAAAGAAATAAAACCTAAAGATGTTGCCCTTTCAGTAAAACAAACTTTAAGCCTTTCCAAAGAAAAAATTGAAGATAGATTTAATTTAGATGAAAATAATGGTGCAGTTCACACAATTGTGGGTGGACCTATGTTGGGAATAACTGGTTTAGGTTTTATATACACAAACAAGGAAAGTATTTCGATAGGTTTAGGAATAAGTTTACAAGATTTAAATTTACAAAAAACACCTCCATACGAATTTTTGGAGAAATTAAAAAATCATTCAATAATAAAACCTCTTTTAAAAGATACTGAAATTAAAGAATACAGTGCTCATTTAATTCCTGAAGGTGGATACAAAAAAATCCCAAAACTTTATTATGATGGGCTAATGATAGCTGGAGATGCGGCTATGTTAGTAAATAACATTCATTGGGAAGGGACTAATTTAGCAATGATTAGCGGAAAATATGCGGCATTAACAGCTTTAGAAGCAATAAATCAAAATGATTTTTCTGCAAATTCTCTTGAATTATATAACAAAATGTTGGAAGGAAGTTTCATTTTAAAAGATTTACATTCATACAGAAATGTTATAGAAACAATAGAAAACAATTCTGAAACATTTTTAGGTTATTACCCACAAAAAATCAATGAATTTATGGAAACATTTACAGAAACTGACAACATTCCAAAGCGAGAAAAATATAGAGAATTTATTTCCAAAACTATAAAAGAAAGAGGTTTTGTTCAATTTGCCTCTGATGGATTAAAAATAGCTAAATTAGCTGGAGATGCAATATTATGAACCCTGATGATTTATTAGCCAAGGTCAAATATAAACCTGACAATGTATCACATTTAATACCTAATGAAGATATATGCAAAAACTGTAAAAATAGAGTTTGCGAATACATTTGTCCGGCAAAAGTTTATGAATGGGATAAAGAAAAAGAAAAATTACAAGTTATTTTCGAAAATTGTCTTGAATGTGGAGCTTGCAGAATTTCTTGCCCATACAAAGCTATAAATTGGAGCTATCCAAAAGCTACTAAAGGAATTACATTTAAAAACAGTTAAATAGGAGAGTTGATATGGTTTATGAAGTAAGACGATGGTATGACAGAGACCCACTTTTATCCAAAATGATGCGTATCTTAAAAGATTCTAATGATGATTTTCAAATAAAAATGGCAATAAATTTGATTAAAGTTATTATTGAACATCACATAGACACAGATCAATTTCAATCTATAAATGATATAATGATGGCAGTGAAAGATGGTCACATAGATAAAGGTAATGCTCGTTGGTATGATGCGGACAACACATTAAGTACTGCCATTCAGATGCTTGAAAATTGTCCTGTAGAAATGCAAGAAAGTATAACAAAAGTTATTGCAGATAAAATTATAGCTGAATTTGATCAAATTGACACCAAAAATCAAGAAAATGATGAAATGCCAGACGATAATTTAGATGAAATTGAAGAAGATAATGAAGAAAACGAATAATAAATTAACAAAAATTTTTTCAATTATATTATCTTGTGTAAGTTTAAGTTTTTTGCTAAGTGCATATAAATTTCCGGAAAAACTTCCTGCGCCTTTAGATTTTGACACTTATACTTTTGAAAAAATAAAATTTGCGCAAACTAGTATAAATGAATTTGCATATTTAGCACCTGCTTATTCAAAACCTGAAACGGAAGGTATTTATACTATATACAGTGAATTTGATCTTAATAACACATATAAATCTTTGCGAGCTGGTTTCAAAAATAACTTTTTAGATTGGATTGAATTGGAATTTGCGGTTCCTCAATCTTGGAACAAATTTCAAAAAAATTATGGCAAACCTAATTACGTAAATACTAATTACAGTAAAAAATTTAATTATCATGATTATGGATTTTTCAATATTGTTACAGACAAAAATAATGTTAGTGTCTTTGGAATTACTTTGTACGGCGAATCTGATTTTAACCCTTCAATAGCTAAAATTGTCAACAAATTACCTGATTATAAAAATTTTAATTTCATAAACAATTTTATTCCCGGAAAACTTTTAGAAACAGATTTTAATTTACAATATCCAAATTTTAATGCTTCAAACAAGAATACACAAAGTGAAAAAAACACTTATAGCATTCCAGCAAAATATTTAAAACATAACAATTATTATTCAGAAGTTGATTTAGTATTTTCTAATGGTATTTTATTATTTGTTAGTTTAAAACCCAAAAATCTTAATATTGATGAAGTAAAAAAAATATATGGTGAAGGTAACATTCAAGAAACTCAAAAAACTAATATAAATTTTCTTGATTATCAAAATTTTGTAGTAACATACAACAAAGAAACTACAAAAATATTAAACATTGGAATTATAGGTGCAAACTAATCATTAACGTTAACAAATATTAGATTTTCAAAAACTAAAAAGCCCAATTTGGTACTTGAAAAAAAACTATTATTATGCTAGTTTAGAGTTAACAAATTTTCGTGTCTTTATATATTATGTCTTAGGGGTTTTCTATGAAGATAACAGAAATTCAAAATGGTCTTTCTTACGCAGGACGTTTACGTGCAAGAAATTATGAGGAAAGAAGTTGCGCTCCAAATAGAAGAGATAACGTAAGTATGCGCTCTAACGAAGAACTTGTAAAAGAGATTTTGACATTAAGACATTCACTTAGAACGGCATGTCGCATGCTTGCTGCAGATGAATACAAATCATCAACAGCAAACAAAATGTAAATTTAGAAATTTCTACGACAAAAGCCTGACTAAATTAGTCAGGCTTTTTCCCAATCCTCAATTGTTACTCCTAGTCTAATAGCGCTTCTAAAATTGCTGCATTTTTGTTAGCAATTGCACTTTCTTTAACTCTTGACTTGTGGATGTAACTGCGAAGGGCTTCTCTGATAAGTTCACTACGTGTTCTGGATTCAGTTCCTGCTACTTCGTCAATTTTTGTTAAAAATTCGTCGGGCATTGAAATAAGTACTCTAGCCATAATAAAAGGTCTCCTCTTCGTGGTATTTAACTGTTTGTCTCTTATACTTTAATAAAAACATAAAAGTATATAAAATTGCTATATTTTTTATTGGATTTTTATATTAATCTTAACATTTGAGCTTAAGAGAAGACCAGATGCTAATTTTCAGGTTTACAATAAATTTGTAAACAAAAAATATTAAAAACAATTACCTCTTGGAAAAATTAGCTAGTTTTTTAATCAATAAGAAAAAAACAACTAAAACTGAACTAATAGTACTTACCAAAAGGCATGTCATAAATTTATCAATATTTGATTCTTTTTGAACAAATTGTTTCACATAAGATTGCGCATTAGGATTATAATTTTGTTTTATTAATTCAATCTTTTCTAACATTGGGTTATTAGAAATATTAGGTGGATTATTTACAATGCTACTTGGTATTAGTGGCATATTAATAGATTGTACATACATAAATTCTCAAATATTCTTTCTCTTACTTATATATTAAGTTACAAATCACAAAAATTTGTTAGTCATCTAAAATCTTAACACTTGTTCCAATAGAATAATCTTTCATGAAATCTCCATTAACAATGGGATTATTATAGTAACTTGGCGGAGGCAATCTGTGTGAACGACAACCACGGCATGCCGGCGGAGGTAATCTATGCGAATGCCTGTGATAACGATTAAAATTACTATATCTTTTGCTCCAATTATTATATCTGCAATTATTATAGTTACTATAGCCAAGGTAATTCCTATATCCATAAGGATTATATGTTCCAAAACTCCATGTGCCTCCTCCAGTTGAACTCCCACCTAAATTAAAACCTTTTGTCACATATTGAAGCCCATTGCCCCCTGATGCCACGTTAGTAACAGCTTTTCTTATATTTTTGATTCTTTTAGCTTCAGCTCCACTTTGAATAGCACCGTACAAAGCTAATTCTAACCTTTCCAATCTTTCAATCGTATCGTCATTTCTATATGTTTTATTAAAAATTTGTTTTTCAGCAAAAATTAAATCATCTAAAAGATTTTTAGAAAATTTATTTGAGTAAAAATTTTCATTATTGTGATTCAATGAAAAAATATCAGCATTTGCAGGCATAGCAAAAAACAAAATAAGTATTAATGTAAAAACTTTTTTCATAAAAAAACCTCAACATTTTCTCTCAAAAAAATATTAAGGTTTTTTTGCTAAAATTTAATCACTCTGTCAGGTATTATACCAATTTAAATTCTATATTCATTGGAGTTTGTGTACCTGCTTCAATTTGAAAATTCTGAACTGAAGCATTATATTTGTCTTTACCTACAACAATTTCATAAATTGCATCTTTATTATTTTTGTATGTATTAACAAAATTTCTTCTATCAATTTGAATTGATACAGAATCTTTACCTTTACCATAAATTGTAGCAGGTAAATAACCTTCGCATCTTAATTGACGAGGATTTTTTGCTTCATCTCTTTTTTGTGCTTCTATAGTAATTGCCATGATTAACTCCTTTTCAAATATATACAAACTTGCTAAAAGAGATTATACATGCTAAAAAAATTTTTTCACTATTTATTTTCTTTAGGTTCTAATATTTTCTTAATTTCATTAATTTCATCTTCTGGAAGATCAAATTTTATATATTTTTCCAAATATTCTTTAGCTTCTTCTCTTTCACCTTTTGCCAAGAGCATTACCCCTAATTTTTTGTAAGCAGGATAATATGCTTCGTTAATACTTATCACATTAAACAAATGAAATATAGCTTTGTCTATATTGTTACCGGCTGCATATGCCATTGCAATATTGTAATGAATATCAGCGGAATTATCCATAGAGTCAAGTATTTTTATATAATGTGAAATGGCATTGTCGTATAATCCCATATCAAAATATATCTTGGCAATATCATAATTTGCATTTAAATCAAATTCGTCTTTGTCTAAAATCCATTCAAGTTCATCCAATGCCATATCATATTGCATATCTGCATACAAAAATAATGCTTTTAAATGCCTTATATCATTGTTATCAGGATTCTTAGCAATACCTGTAGAAAGTACATCAATTGCTATAGGTAATTCATTGTTTGATTTATAAGCATTAGCAAGATTCATGTATACATCTGCAGCTTTAGGATTTAAATTTAATGCTTTAAGATAAAATTCAATTGCATTAGAATAATCAGCAAGATTATAATAAGCAGTTGCAATGTTATTGTATGTCCAAAAATCTCCCCCTGTTAATTCTATAGATTTTTGAAAATAATTTATTGCTTGCTTGTAATCTTTTTTGTTGAAAAACTCTAAAGCTTTTTTTGTATTTTTGTCCATTTTTAATGCCTTAATCAATATTTGTATGCAAAAGTTTGATAGTATTTTCTTTAATTACATCATGTATTTTTTCCACACTATCATTTCCATTAACTTTAATAAATCCATATTCGTCTATCATTTTGGAGTATTCTTCTAAAATTTTGTTTTGGTAGATTTTAAATGATTCATAAAAATCTGTACTTAAACCTATATCTCTACCTGATTCATAATAATCAAATCCTTTAGAGGCAATTATACGTTTTAACAAGGATTTAACAGGAATATCAATGTAAAAAGTCATATCTGGTGCAGGTGCGTAATCGTACAATTTTCTTACCCAAGCAGGTTTAACTCCTCTAACAACATCTCTTGCATATGCAGTATAAGTATACCTGTCCATAAGAACGACAAAGCCTGCTTCTAATGCTGGAATAACTTGATTTTCAAGCCTAAAAGCAAAATCTGCAGCATACATAAGACTAAAAGTATTAGCATTAAACAAATTTCGTTCTTTTGCATCATCTATTACGCTGGCTATAAGCTCTGAAGATTTCCATTCACTTACTACAACTCCATAAGCTTGACATTCAAGATATTTTTTTAACAATTCAATTTGAGTAGATTTACCTGATGCATCAGTGCCTTCAATAACTACCAAAATACCTTTATATCCATGTTTTGTTTTATTTAATTTCGGCAATTTCTATTCCTTTTTCCTTTAAAACTGATTTCACACATTTTCTAAATTTAAGTTGTTGTTCATGAATAGAAGCAGTAGCATCCATTTTTACTAAGCCATATTCATCTATCATTCTATCATATTCGTAAATTACACGTCCTTGAAAAATTCTATAACTTTCATAAGGATCATTGCTAAGTTTTAAATCCATGCCAGCTTCGTAAAATTTGGGCTGACGATTTGAACAAATTCTTTTAAGTGAAACATCGACAGGAACTTTAAAATACATTGTCAAATCTGGTTTTATGGCAAATCCATACATATTTCTCACCCAATCTGAATTTACGCCTCTTGCAACATCTCTGGCAAAAGCAGTATAAACATATCTATCAGCAAGAACTATAAAGCCAGCTTTCATAGCAGGAATAATTATTTGTTCTAATCTATCTGCAAAATCTACTGCATGCAAAAGACTAAAAGTTCTTGGACTAAGTTGAGATTTTTTCTTAGCTAATTTAGTTGTTTGCGAAATTAATCTTGAAGAATTCCACTCAGTAAAAATCACATCACTAACAGTTTCGCAAAGCCAATCACGTAATATTGCTAATTGTGTAGATTTGCCAGAACCATCTATCCCTTCAACACAAATTAAAGTTCCAGGTAAATTATGATTTTTATTGAGTCGCATAACTTTTCCTTTCGATACAAATTTTATTTTAACATAAAAAATAAAATTAAAAAGGATAAGATTATAATAATCTTATCCTTTTTAAAACTTTAACTCCAAAATAAATTACACAGTGAAAATTCTTACAGAAGTACCTTTTCTTCTCATATCAATTCTGCCTTCTCTTGCTAACCAACCTAGAGCATAAGCAGCACTATCATTTGACATTTTCAAGCTTTTTTTCAAAGCAGCTAAAGTACTTTCACCATTTTGACGAAGGTAATCATAAATACGACCTGCATCTTCGCCAATTTCATTGATCTCTAAAGAAACTTGAGTAGCTAACATTTTCTGTCCTCCATTAATTTTTGTGTGTTGTAACTGACCTTATGATTAAATAATACCTGAAAATATTTTTTTTACAACTGTTTTTTAACAAAATATTGCAAAAACACCCTTTCTACTGATTTTTCAGCTTTTAATTTTACAATAAAAAGGAACGATTTCCCATGATTATACTTGAAATATTGAAAATTATTTTCTAACATTTTTTTCAAATTATTATATAATATCTTTATGTTTAAAAATTTTTTAAAAAACAAAGCAATTGATACAGCCAAGGAAGCTATAAAAAATAATCCCAACAATATTTTAAAACTTCAAATTTTAGGCAAATTATATTTTGAAGGTAATTTTTTCAATGAAGCAATAAAAATTTTTGAAAAAATATTAAATATAGATGAAAATTATCTTCCTGCATTAGAAACTTTGGCTAAATGCTACATACAAAAAAAACAATATTTAAAAGCATTTCGAACATTAAAGTTTTTATACAATATAGTACCAAATGATTTTCATACCAAAACAATGCTTTTTTCTCTTGCTAATTGTGATTGTGACATAGAAGCTAAAATTGAAATTTTAAAAGGTTTATTAGAATTTGAGGAAAAAATAGAATTTAAAGAACAACTTGGAAATTGTTATTTGCAAAGCGGACAATTTTCCAAAAGTGCTGGAATTTTTGAAAAGCTAAGCGATATTGAAGAAAAATCTTGGTATTTAATAAAACTTTCAGAAATATACAAAACTCTTGGGAAATTTCAAAAAGCTTCAGAAGTTTTGGAAAAACTCATGCTTACAAATGATTTTAAAATTGAACACGCACAAATACTTGCAGAGCTTTATGTCAAAGAAAAACGCTTTGAAGAAGCAAAAGGAGTATACGAACTTTTAATAGAATCTCATCCTGAAAATCGTACAAAATACAATGAAGAAATTGCCAAAATTCTTTTACTTGAAAAAGATCCCGACAAAGTTATTGAAATTACTCAAAACGTAATAGAAGAGAATGAATATTCAACAGAAGCAAAATTTTTGCAAGCAAAAGCATTATTAGAAAAGCAAGAATATTCAAAAGCAATAGAATTTCTTCGAGAATTTTATTGTGATCCAATTGATGAAAAAACAGAAAAAGAAATTGAACAATTAATTATTAAAGCATCAATATTATATTCGCAAAAATTACGAACAGAAAAAAAATTTACCGAAGCAATAGATGCTTTAATGCCAGCATTAAGATATGATGAAAATAACAAAGATATATATATTGAACTTGCAAGAATAAGCACAGAAATTCGAGATTATTCATCGGCAAAGGAATATATGAAAATTGCTGAAAATTTGTAAATTGCAAAAGCTTAAACAAAAAGGTAATATAAAGAAAATACTTGTAAAGGGAAAGCATGTACGATTTAATAATTGCCGGTGGTGGAACAGCAGGATGTGCAACAGCTATAAGTGCAGCTAAACAAGGGCTAAAAGTTTTGATAATTGAAAAAAATTCCTTTCTGGGTGGTTCCATGACAGGAGCTTTGGTATTTCCTATGATGAAAAATACCCTTAAAAATGGTACTAATTTATCCAGCAATTTTTGTGAAGAATTAATGCAAAAATTACGAAATACAAATGATTCTTTAATTTTTTCAGATGGCAATTATGGTTGGTTTAATCCCGAAAATTTAAAATGTATTTTAGATGATTTATGTGAAAAATATAAAATTGAAGTTTTGTTTGACAGTATAGTAATAGATTCCGAAATTAAAAATAAAAACATAATTTCTTGTGAAATATATAACAAAGGAAGCAAATTTAAACTCCAAGGCAAATATTACATTGATGCAACCGGCAATGGTGATTTAGCCAACATTTGCGGAGCTAAATGGGAAAATGGAGACAAAAACGGAACAAATCAAGCAATGACTTTAAGATTTATTGTTTCTAATGTTAACATTAAAAAATTTGCAAAATTTTTGAGAGAAATTGATAAAGATGAAAACATTTCACCAATTTATGATACTAACAATGAAATTCATCTTTCAACTGCTTGCACTTGGGATAATGAAAAATGGAAACTTAAACCATATTTTGACAAAGCTGTAAAGGAAGGACTTTTGACCATAGAAGATTGTGCATATTTTCAAATTTTTACTATTCCCAATCAACCTTCATCAATTGGATTTAATGCCCCAAGAATCTTTAGCCCTCACCCCCTAAATTCTCTTGATCCAAAAGATACTAGCTTTGCATTACGCCAAGGGCGCAAACAAATAAGGAGATTGCTCAAATTTTGCCAAAAATATTTGCCAGGTTTTGAAAGTGCATACATATCTCAAATTGCCCCAATGCTAGGCATACGAGATAGTAGAAGAATTGAAGGAGAATATCAATTAAATGAAAATGATATTTTATCTGCAAAAAAATTCAATAATTCTGTAGCAAAATCTAACTACCCTATAGACGTTCATTCTTATAAAAAAAACGAAAGTATTTTAGATAAACTTTCCGAAGATGATTATTTCGAAATTCCTTTAGAATGTATGAAAGTTAAAAATTTTGAAAATTTTTTTGTAGCAGGGAAAATAATTAGTTCAACTTTCCTTGCACAAGCTTCTTTAAGGATAATACCTAATTGTCTTTCTATGGGAGAAAATTTAGGAAATCATATTGCTAATTTGGTTAAGAATATTTCTTTAAAATAACAAATTTAATTTTCTAATATAAACGAATGATTTTTTGTGGACTTTATTAAAGTTTTCATTAAAATTTTCGACAACACAAATACAAAGAAGTTTTGCAAAACGGAGAAGAAGATATGAAGTTTTTTGGCGGAATTTATTTTGATCAAAGAGGTTTAAGCACTTCGATTAGAGGCATGCATATGCAAACCTCTCAAATTAATAACATAGCTCAAAACATTACAGGATTTGATAAACCTGGATATCAACGTATAGAAAATGTTGTTTCAAGTTTTTCAGAATACATTGGAGTGCACGGACTTTCAACCGTTGTAGATGATTCTGTTGGCAGAATTTATTCAACAGGACACACTTTAGATTTAGCATTAGCCAAGAAAGGATATTTTCAATACGAAACTCCGAACGGAATAAAACTAACACGAGACGGTCGTTTTAGAATGGATAAAGAGGGATATTTATTAACAAACGAAAACTACAAAGTTTTATCAAAAGATGGTTCCCCTATTAGATTTAGCAATATACCTGATGACATAAAAAATGTGAAAATAAACACTTCTGGAGATATTGAAGTATTTAACAAAAAAAATGGAAAAATGGAATACATAGCAAGTCTGGGAATTGTTGACAAAGAAGGACAAATATCAGATGAAACAGATGTTAGACAAGGATATATAGAAAGTTCTAATGTTCGTTCAGAAACTGAAATTTTTGAATTAGTTCCAATGAAAAGAAATTTTCAAGCAAATCGTCAAATGTTTATAACACAAAACAATATGCTAAACAAAACTATTCAATCCCTAAGCCAAACTTCTTAAACATGAGGTAAATATATGAATAACTTGCAAGGAATAATTTCAAAATCTGTAAATAATGCCAAAGTACAAATGGAAAAGCTTGGTGTAATAACTGGAAGTGCAGCCAATTACACAACTGATGCTTACAAAACTCCACGTTTCGACACTTATGTATTAGCTGACGGAAGAATAGCGGGGACAGAAAGATATGATTACTCTCAAGGTAGTTTTTACAAAACAAACAGAGAATTAGACGTTGCAATAGAAGGCCAAGGTTTTGTTCCGGTTACAACAAGAGAAGGTAAAATAGCTTACACAAGAAATCTTTCGATGAAAACTACAAACGAAGGACTTTTAGTAATGGGAGATGGCTCAGTAATTGGTTCAGGAATAAAAGTTCCGACAGAATCAACCAAAATTAGAATTACTCCAGAAGGTAAAATTATTAGCTATGACCCTAAGCATCTTGAAGGAATAGAAATAGGAAAACTTCCTCTGGTAAAATTTAACAATTACGAAGGTTTAGAACAAGGTGATTTCAATAAAGTTTATGAAACTGAAGAATCGGGCAAGCCAATTTTAGTATCAAATCACACAGCTTTTACGCAATATGGACTTGAGCGGTCAAATTTTAATTGGTACGACGCTGTAAACGAAACATTAAGACTTAACGCTAGTCTTACAGCAAGCACTAGTATAATAAAGCTAACAAACGAAATTTATCAACAAGCAATAAGCTTAGAACAATAGAAAGGAGGGTTAAATGAATTTTGATAAACTTAGCCCAATAGACAAATCTCAAGTAATATTAGATGCCATATCTAAAAAACAAGAAGTAATGGCAGCAAATGTTACTAATGCTAATACTCCGGGCTATGTTAGAAGAGATGTAAGTTTCAATCAAATTTTAGCAACAGCAAACAGCCCCCTTGAAACAGAATTAAGTGAAAAAATAGGACCAAATCCGTTTTTTTTACAAGAAGGAGAACCTGTTGATTTAAAGAAAGAACTAATTGAAATGCAAAAAAATTCAATGTTTTATGCTGTTGCAACAAGAAGAATGTCAAGTGTTATAACACAAATAAGAACAGTTACAAATGTAGGTAAATAATTATGGGTTTATTAGGATCATACAACATAGGCGCACAAGGAATGGATGCTCACGCAAAAAGAATGGACATTCACGCAAAAAATATTGCAAACCTAGACACACCTAATTACGTGAGAAAAATTCCTGTATTAATTTCTCAAGATGATATTTCATTTTCCGGCTTAATGAGTTATATGAAAGACAGCGTTTTTCAAAGTGGTACAGTACCTTTTACAGGTGGAGGCGTCGTTTTTAATGGAGTTGTAGAAGATACAACCCCCGGAGATTTAATTTATAAGCCGGGACATCCTGACGCAGACCAAAATGGATACATAAGGGCATCAAATGTTGACCCTCTTGTCGATATGGCAGATGCACAAATGACAGCAAGAGCTTATGAAGCTAGTATGGCAATTGTAAATATAACAAAAACAATGGCCCTAAGAGCAGTAGATATGGGTAAAAGCTAATAATTAAATTTTTAGAAAATGGAAGGTAAGGATAATAAATGTTTAGTCCAAGTATTCAAAGATTAATAAATTCAAGTTCTCAAGCATCAGCTGTAAAAAGAGCATCAGAACTTGAAATAATGATTGACCAAAAAACAAAATCTTTGGAAATAGACAAACCCCAAAAATCTTTTGCAGAAACTTTAAAAGTAATTCCCCCAACAGATTTTAAATATCAAGTACAAGAACCAATGAATTTATCAAAAGTACAAATACAAAGAATGGTATCAAGTGCTTGTGAAAAATATAAAATTGACCCAAAACTAGTTATGGCATTAATTCAGCAAGAATCAGGATTTAATCAAAATGCAATTTCAAAAGCAGGAGCCCAAGGTTTAATGCAATTAATGCCTGCAACTGCCAAATCATTAGGAGTCACAAATGCATTTAACCCAGAACAAAACATAGAAGGCGGCGTAAAATATTTAAAAAGTTTACTAGACAGATTTAACGGCAACAAAATTTTAGCACTTGCTGCTTATAATGCTGGCCCAAATGCGGTAAAAAAACACAATGGAATTCCACCATATAAAGAAACACAAAATTACGTTAGAAACATTTTAAAAAATTATTTGTAAGGAGGTTTTATGAATAACCACGTACCAAAATTAAATTTAATAAGTTCAATAAGTGATTCAAAACTTAATTCAAATATGCCATCAATGAGATTAGACAATTTAAACTCAGACAACAAAATTGCAACTTTTTCTCAAACAATGCTAGATATGACAAAAAACTTAAATGAAATAGCAAATGCTCCAGACACAGCAATGCAAGATATGCTTACAGGTAACGGAGCAGACATACATGATGTAATTACAGCAATAAACAAAGCTGAAATGAGCGTAACAATAGCAACACAAATCACAACAAAAGTCGTCCAAGCGTATGAAAAGATTATGAATATTCAGGTGTAGAATATATAATATAAAAAGAAAGTTTGAAAACGAAAAGGATGAGAAAAAAAGAAAATGGATTTTCAAAAATTATTGCAAAACAAAAATCTTTTGATAGGGATAGGAGCCGCAATAGCGGTTGTTGTCGTTATAATAATTGCAATTAGCATAGCAAATCCTCAAAATGCAGGAACAAACGTTGATCCAGACGACAGTAAAAGGATAGAAGGAACTGTAGAACTGGTTACATCTGATAATCTTGGTAAAATAATTGAAATTGAAGCTCTTTTAGCTCGTCATAAAATTCAAACTCAAAGACTTACGTCAGGTTCGAAAGTAACTCTTTCATTAAAAGAAAAAAGCACTCTAAAACAAAGAGACCAAGCTTTGTTGTTAATAGTTCAAAGCGGTCTTGCAGATGCAAACATAGGGCTTGAAGTCTTTGATAAAGGTGATTTTACATCAACAAAAGATGACAAAAGAATACGACTTGCTAGAGCAATAAATGGAGAACTTTCTCGTCTTATAAGAAAAATTAAACCAATAGAAAATGCATCTGTATTTATTTCTATAGCAGAACCAACAATCTTTTCTTCTTTACAAAAACCAACCACAGCAACTGTTCAATTAGTTTTACCTGTAGGAGAAAAATTATCAAAAGACAAAATAAGAGCAATTACAAATTTACTTTTAGGAAGCGTCTCTGGACTTGAGCCTGACAATATATCAATAACCGACACTAATGGAAATGTATACTCAAGTATGGCAAGTGCCGATGATGATACTTTAGCCAAAATTGAAGAAAATGATGAATACATGAAAGCCAAAGTTCAAACTCAATTAGATAAACTTTTAGGCAAAGGTAATTACGTAGTAACAGTAAGTACTTATTTAAGACAAGTTCCAATGGAACGCAACAGTGTTATTTACGATCCTAATAGGAATGTTGTTTTAAGCGAACAAGAATTTAACGAAAATTTAGGAGACAAAAACAATGAAAATGGACAAATAACAAATGCCGTAAGTTTATATTTACCAAGTGGATTGCCACAAGCAGCAACTACAAGTCAAAACAGAAGTTATTCAAGAACAGCTCAAGAAAAACAATATGGAACAACAAAAACACAAGTATCAGAATATTTAAAACCTGGAATGGTAGAAGATATATCAATTGCAGTAACAATAGAAAATAATGCTATTCCGGAAATGATAACACAAGAAGAACTAAAAAATCTTATAGCAACCGCAGCTAGTCCTAAAGTTGATCCTGCAAATGTTGAAATTATTTTTGCAGATTCAACTCGTCCAACACTTGCAAGTGATAAACCAGTAAAGCTTCCTGCTCCTGAAGGAAGCGGAAATCCTTGGTGGACAATGGGAGTAATTTTAGTAGCAATGGTAATTATAGGTTGGATAATTCTTAGTAGAAAATTAGCAGCCGCAAAAGCCGAACAAGAATCAGATATTCAAACATTAAAAAAACTAACAAATCAACAAGAAAATAAATTAAAAGAAGTAAATCAAAGAGCTCAAGTACTTTTAGCTCAACAAGATCAATTACAACAATCATTAAATACTATCAGACAAACTCCACAAGCTCCTGCAATTTCAGTTAACAACGAAATAGCTCAAGAAGTAAAAGAAACTATAGCAGAAAACGAAGATGAAGTTGCTATTCAACTTAAAAATTGGATAGAAAGTAGTGATTAATTATGATACCACAAGATTTAAACATTGAGGAATTTGCACAAACTCTTGCAGGTCAAGCAGCCGAAGCATTTCCTCCAGAATTACCTGAAGAAGTAAAGAAAACAGTAACTCAAGTAGTTTATGAATTTATAAAAATTGCAGGAAATGCATTGGGAAATGAAGAACATTCATACAACCAAAACGAAACTATTTTGATATGCCAACTTGTAGGTGAATGGATGTTTCATAAAGGAATAGACAATTACAAAAACCAAATACCCCAAGAATATTGGAAACCAATTTTACAACAAATAGCTTTTGCTATTTTTGAAGCTGCAAAAAATGGAGTAATACAAGGACAAAATCAAGATAATATAATAACGCTAGCCGAAAATGCTGTAAATAACACATACAAAAGCTTAATAGAACAATTAGCCAATGAAAATAAATTGTCCAAATCTGTTGAAGACATATTAAATCAATCTAATTTACATGATTATGTTGAACAAAATTACCAGGATGATATTCCTCCAGGACAAGAAGAAAAAGATTTAAAACTTATGACAATGGCATTATTTTTCAAATCTCTTCCTTCTGATGAAATTACTAAAATGGTAAAATTATTGGGAGAAAATGACAAAAGACAAATTTTAACATACATGGACATACCCGATCTTGACAGATTAGTAGATCCTGTAATATACAATCAATATTTGGAAAAATTTCATAATTTTATGCCACAAGTTCAAATAAAAAAACGTAAAGAATCTATTTTTGCTAAAATCACAACTGCAATTAAAAAAATAGATAGAAATGATTTTGAAGAAATAATTAAATTTGAAAGAAAAAATGTTAAGAACTTTTTGTTACGAATATATGATGGTAAAATGTACGAGGAGGATTTATTTTCTCTTGATTTAACAAATACCATTGTAGATTATGCAGCTCAAAAAGTTAACAACAAATGATAATAAAAAAGAAAAAGAACAACGATAACAATGATGAAAATCAAAAACATCAAAACGCTGAACCCAAAAAACAAACCAGCGGAATTTTTGATGTACTTTCTGAAGTAACAGAAAGGCAAGAAAGAAGAAGAGGAGACAGAAGAAGAGGATATAGGAGAATTGAAGATAGAAGTTTAGTTTCAAGAGCACATGAAGAAGCTAAAATTATAAAAGAACAAGCTGCCAAAGATGGTTTTCAAAATGGACTAGCCAAAGCTAATAAAGAAATATCCAATTTACAAGAAGCTATTACTTCCATAATTGGAGTTAAAGAAGCAGCTTATGAATATTACAAAAAAGATATTGCTGGAATTGCAATTGAAATAGCCAAGAAAATTTTAAATGCTCAAGTAAAACTTGAACCTGAAACTATAATTGAAATTGCAACAAATGTCATTAAAGAAATATCTGAAGATGAAAATAGAATTACTTTTTTAATTAATCCTACAGATGAACTAATTTTAAGTGAAAATTTGGAAAAAAATGCAGCATTTAAAAACAAAAAGGCTAAAATGTTAATACAAACAGATGAAAATATAGAAAAAGGAAGTTGTAAAGTTATAACAACTAGCGGACAAATAGATGCAACTTTTTCGTCACAATTAGAAATAATTAAAAAAGCATTTGAAGAAGGATTATAATAAATGGCAAAACAAGGGACATTATCTACATTACCTATGAGTGAGTTTATACTTGCTATTTTTGTATTGTCACTTGTTTTAATTTTACTTGTAGAACTTCCTGCTTGGATGGTTGATTTTTCTATAGCTCTTAATATTACTCTTGGTATTGTTTTACTTATGATTTCTTTGTTTGTTCAAAAACCTCTTGAACTTGCTTCTTTTCCTTCTATTATACTTATTGGAACAATGTTTAGATTAGTATTAAGTATTGCATCTACCAGATTAATTCTTGCAAAAGGTGAAGCAGGTGCAGCTATTCATGCATTTGGAACATTTGTTACGGCAGGGAATATGGTTGTAGGGGGAGTAATTTTTCTTATTATTACAATTGTGCAATTTCTTGTAATAACAAAAGGAGCTGAACGTATTGCAGAAGTTGCTGCAAGATTTGCTTTAGATGCTATGCCAGGTAAACAAATGACTATTGATGCAGATTTTAATGCAGGTTTAATTTCTCCTGAAGAAGCTGTTTCAAAACGAGAAGATTTACAAAGAGAATCAAATTTATTTGGTTCTATGGATGGTGCAATGAAATTTGTAAAAGGAGATACAATTGCCGGAATAATTATTGTGGCAATTAATATTATTGGAGGTTTGGCAGTTGGCATGGGAATGCAAGGAATGCCTTTAGCAGATGCTTTAAGTAAATATACTATTTTGACAATAGGTGATGGACTTGCATCTCAATTACCTTCTTTGTTAATGGCTATTTCAAGTGGTATTGTTATGACACGCTCAACTGCAGCCAGTTCAAGTTTAGGACGAGATTTACTTGTTCAAATTTTAAACAAACCTTATGGTTTATTTTACGCTTCAGCCTTTTTACTTTTTATTGCACTTACAGCTGGTATAACAGGATTACCTTGGCTTCCATTTTTAATTTTTGGTATAGCCATTGCAATAGGAGGTTTATCTATGCTTGTTTCTCAAGATGTACAAATGCAAATAGGACAACTCGAAAATGTTAAACAAGATATGCAAAATCTTGTTAATCCAAACAGAATGTATGAACGTCTTGGGGTTGATATTTTAAGTTTACAAGTTGGAACTAATCTTATTGTTATTGCTGACCCTGAACAAGAAGGACAACTTTTGGCAAAAATTGCTGCATTAAGGCAAAGGATGACCGATGAATTAGGTTTTATAATTCCAAACATACGTATTATGGACAGTAGTGCTTTAGGACAATATGAATATTTAATTCAAATTAGAGGAAATACTGTAGCTACAGGAGAAGTTTATCCAGGAAGATTTATGGTAATAGCTGAACAATGGGATGCAGCCGGTCTTCCACCTCCAGAAAATGTCATAACATCAACAGATCCTACATATCAAACTCAAGCATATTGGCTAATGCCCCAAGATATTCCTCAAGATGCAGGTTTAACAATGGTTGATCCAACTGATGCAATAGTTACACATTTACAAGATTGCGTCAAAAAATATGTTGACGAAATTATGACAAAAACTGATGTATTAAAATTAATGGAATTAGTTAAAGCTCAAGATCCAACATTAGTAAATGATTTAGTACCTGCAATTATTTCTACTAGTGATTTAAGAAAAATCTTTGTAAATCTTATTAGAGAAAATGTTTCAATAAAAGATATTATTTTTGTATTTGAAAGACTTTGTGATTATGCAAGATTTTCCAAAGAACCTGATATTCTTTCTGAAAGATTAAGAACAGCACTTGCTCGTCAAATTTGTTTAAATTATGCAAATGAACATAGCGTTTTGTATGCTATTACACTTTCTCAAGAATGGGAAAAACTTCTTGATGATTCATGCCAAAGAACTGAACTTGGAACAATGTTTCTTTTAAATCCTATGCAGGTTCAAGAACTTATAGAATCTACTGCATCTACACTTATAAGAGCTCATCAACATGTAGGAGAACAACCGGTAATTCTTTGTTCTCCGCGAATTAGATTACCTTTATTTCAATTACTTGAAAGACATATTCCAACTATTGTAGTTATTTCTTACAGTGAATTAATAACTGATATTAGGGTAGAAGCAGTTGACACAGTAGGAGAATCTGAATCAGGTTATGATTATTCAATGTAAAATTAATTATTTTGAGTAGAAATTTTGGGAACATCAACTCTTACTACTCCAACAGATTTTGCATTAGTAGTAGTTGAAATTTCATTGTAAGACATAACCGCAATTTGCGGAAAAGTTCTTTCAATAAGTCTTCTAAAAGCAAGTCTTATGGGAGCACTGCATAATATAACAGGTTGATTTCCTGTGTTTTTAATAACTTTTTCAATTTCATTATTTAAGCCATCAATAAGTCCTGTAGTAAAAGCAGGATCTAATGTTAAATTTTGTCCATCAGAACTTATTCCTGATATAATAGCTCCTTCCACATCAGGAGAAAGTGTTACAGCTAATAATTCGCCAGTATCAGCTAAATTTTGTTTGCATATATTTCTTGAAAGTGCAAGTCTACATTGTTCTGTAAGAAAATCAGAATTTTTGTTAATTCTTGCATAAGTACTAAGTGTTTCTAAAATTGTATGTAAATCTCTAATGCTTACACGTTCTTTTAACAAATTTTGCAAAATAATTTGAATTTCTGCATAATTCATGTCTTTCAATAAATCTTCAACTAAACTAGGTGACATTTTTTGAACATTTTCAACAAGTTGCTTAGTATCTTCTCGTGTAAGAATATCTGAAATATTCTTTTTAATGATTTCGCATAAATGAGTAGTAACAACAGCCGAAGGGCTTACTACAGTAAATCCCACACTTTCTGCATATTCCTTATCTTTATCTGCTATCCACAAAGCTGGCAAACCAAAAGCTGGTTCTTTTGCACTTACTCCTTTTATTCCAAATTTATGGGCATCATTATTTGCATTCATTGCAAGAAATTTCTCAGGAAAAACAGTTCCTGTTTCAACAGGAATACCTTTTAATTTTATTTGATAAGAATTTGGGGATAATTGCAAATTATCACGAACTCTTATAGAAGGTAGAACTATTCCATAATCCAAAGCAGTTTGCTTTCTAATTTGAGCGATTCTTTCCAAAAGATCTCCACCTTGTTCCATATCTAAAAGTGGGACTAATCTATATCCTATTTCTATTTCCATAGGTTCAACAGCAAGAAGTTCCATTACTTCTTCTCTAGAAGCTTTTTTACGTTTTTTCAAACCTTTTTCTTCTTGGGCTTGTTTCTTTTTAGCATTTTCTTCTTCGAGAATTCGATTTTTATTTTCCTTTTGCATCAAAAATGCTAAACCTCCAAGCAATGCTCCAATAACCAAAAATGGAATAGTAGGTAATCCCGGAACTATGGAAAGAACTGCAAGAAGTCCAGCTACAAGATATAAAATTTTGGGATCAGAAAACATTTCTTTTTCAATGTCAGCGCTCAAAGATCTATCTTGTCCACCTGCACGACTTACAATTAGACCTGTAGCAGTTGAAATTAAGAGGGCAGGCAACTGCGAAACCAAACCATCTCCAACAGTTAAAATAGTAAACGTTGAAGCAGCTGTAAGAAAATCCATTTTCATTTGCCAAACACCAATAATAAATCCGCCTACTATATTAATAACTGTAATAATGATACCTGCCATTGCATCGCCTTTTACAAATTTGCTTGCACCATCCATAGTTCCGTAAAAATCAGATTCTCTTTCGATTTTGCGCCGTCTTGCCTTAGCTTCATCTTCTGTAATCAAACCTGAATTTAAATCAGCGTCAATACTTAATTGTTTTCCAGGCATACTATCCAAAGTAAAACGTGCCGCAACTTCAGCTACTCTACCAGCTCCGCCTGTAATTACCATAAAATTTATAATTACCAAAATAACAAAAATTATAACTCCTACAACATAATTACCCCCAACAACAAATTGGCCAAAAGCATTAATTACTTCTCCAGCTTGTCCATGGAGCAAAATTAATCTTGTAGAACTAACATTTAATCCCAATCTAAAAAGAGTAGAAACCAATAAAATTGTGGGGAAAGAAGAATAATCCAGTGGTTCTTTTGTATATAAACAAACAAGCAAAATAATAACAGAAAGCGAAATATTTACCGTCAACAACAAATCTAAAACAGTAGGAGGCAAAGGCAAAATCATCATTGCAACAATAGTAACTAGGCCTATAGCAAGAACTATGTCATTATTTTTTAGCATATTTGATAATTTACGTAAATCCATTATATTCTACCTGTTTTTTTCTTATAAACAAATGCTAAAACTTCAGCAACAGCCGCAAAGAGTTCTGCTGGTATTATAGCATCTAACGGAACTAATTTATACAAAGTTCGTGCAAGCGGAGGATTTTCAACAACTGTAACTCCATTATTTTCTGCTACTTCACGAATTTTAAAAGCAATTAAATCGACCCCTTTAGCTACCACAATTGGAGCAGGAGCTTTAGATGTATCATATTTAAGTGCAACTGCATAATGAGTTGGATTAGCCACAACAACATCAGCTTCAGGAATTTTCGCCATCATTCTTGACGCCGCCATTTGCATTTGAATAGAACGAATTTTAGATTTAATTTTAGGATCACCTTCAGCATTTTTTCTTTCATCTTTTACTTGTTGTTTTGTCATTTTAAGTGATTTATCAAATTCATATTTTTGATAAATCCAATCTAAAATACCCAAAATTAAAAGAGCAATACAAATATTTATAACTATTTCTGCTAAAATAACTCCTAATTTTACAAAAAACGTTTCTACATCTGCTCCAAATAAAGCAAGAATTTCAATTTTTCTGTTTTCAATAACAGCCCAAGAAAATATACTAATAACACCTATTTTAACAAAGGCTTTAAGTAATTCCACCATTTTTTTAGGTTTAAAAATATTAAAAGTATCAATAAGATTTTTCATCATTTTCATTGGTGAAAATTTTTCAAGTTTTGGTTTTAAAGGATACAAAGTGAAAAGCCCTTTCATTTGGATTCCAATAACAAAAACCACTGAAATAAAAAGAAGACTAAAAAATGGAACTAATATTTTAAAAAGTATATTTTGATAAAAAGCCAAAACTCCACTAACATCAGAAGAAGGGAGCTCTTCAGGATGCAAATGCGTAAAAGTTTGATATAAAGCAAATTGTAACTTATTTAAAATTGGTTCTGAAAAAACATAGAACAATGCAAAAGCAATAGAAAGAACAAGAGCATGATTTAAATCTTGACTTTTAGCAACATTACCTTCATCTCTTGCTTTTTTTTGGCGTTTCGGCGTCGCTTTTTCTGTCCGTTCTTCTGACATATTTTCACCTACAAGAACATATTATCAATATTTTTTAGCAAAGTTTCCATCAATCCTGCAAGATAAGTAGAAGTTTGCATAGTAAACATACACATTAAAGCCAATCCAATAAATATTTTTATTGGCAAAGCCACCATAAAAACATTCATATGAGGTAAAGATTTTGACATCAAGCCTAAAATCATGGCAGTAATAATCAAAACTGCATAAATTGGAACTATAAGTTCAAATGCTATATTAAAAATTTGGCTACTAAAAAATACTATTTTTTCAATTAAGGGACCTGTAAACACAAAATCGTAATTTAAAGGAATAATTTTATAACTATCATAAATACTGGAAAACAACCAAACATGTCCATTTATGAAAATAAAGGTTAAACTTGCAATAAACATATAAAATTGTCCTAACACAGGTACATTTTGCTGTGTAACTGGATCCAACACGTCACTTATAGCCAATCCCATTTGCATTGCCAAAATTTGTCCTGCCATTTGTATTCCAACAAAAATCAAATTTGCACAAAATCCTATAAGAGCACCTATCAGTACTTCTTTAGTAATTAAAACTAACAAAGCAGGCAAATCAAGAACATTTCCCAAAACAGGTGTTGCAGTAGTAGCAGCTACAACAGGATACATTATAAATCCTGCCAAAAAAACAATTATAGCTTTAGCTTGCATTGGCATTGGAATAGATGAAAAAAAAGGAGCTGCAGCAATCATTCCTGATAATCTTGCCATAACCAGAACAAAAATTATCAAATTAATTGGACTAAGCATAAGCATTAAATCTGTCATCATAATTTAATGTTCCTTCTATATTACATTACTTAAATGAGAAAACAAATCTTGGACACTAGTAATGTAAACTTCAAGCATCCAAGGCATTAAAAGCATTAAAGTTAATAATGCAGCAAAAATTTTGGGAACAAAAGTTAAAGTTGATTCTTGAATTTGTGTAACAGATTGAAAAATACTTATTGCCAATCCCACAACGACGCTAACTAACAAAACTGGAGCAATTAATTCTAAAACAAGCATTAGCATTTTTTGTATTATAGTAATAAATTCTATTTGTGACATGTCGCTCCTCCTATACTATAAAGCCTTCCAAGAGCGATTTCGTTATTAAATACCAACCATCAATCATAACGAAAAGAATTATCTTAAAAGGTGTAGCTATAATTGAAGGTGGCAAAAACATCATCCCCATTGCCACTAAAATACTGGAAACCACAATATCAATTACAAGAAATGGAATAAAAATCATAAAACCTATTTTAAAAGCAGTTTTTAATTCACTAATAATAAAAGCTGGCAATAAAATATAAGTAGGAACATCTTCTTTTACTTTAATTTGCGATTTTTCGATTTTAGCCATTTTTACAAAAAGGGCGAGCTCTTTTTCTTCTGTATATCTAAACATAAAATCTCTCAAAGGAGTTATGCTTCTGGAAATTGCTTCTTCTTGAGTAATTTTGTTATTCATATATGGTTGAAAAGCTGTTTCGTTAATTTTATTAAAAGTAGGAGCCATAACAAAAAAAGTTAAAATCAAAGCCAAACTTGCAATAACTTGTGATGGAGGCAATGAATTAGTTCCTATTGCTTGTCTTGTCAAAGCAAGTACAATTACAATTCTAGTAAAAGAAGTAGTCATTATCAAAATACTTGGGGCTAAAGTTAAAATAGTCAATAGTATAAGAATTTGCACACCCTGAGAAAATTCTCGCGGAGAATTAACCGGCTGCATTCCAACATTTAACGTCGGCAAAGCTATTTCTGCTAAAGAAGGTAAACAAAACAAAAAACTTACAATTAAAGCTCCAAAAAGTCCAAAAACAAGTTTAGACCTTATTTGTATTTTATTCCAAAACATATTCCACCCCTTATATTATTATTTAACAAGTTTTTTGGCTTTTCATCGGTTAAAAAACTGACATCACAATAAAATTTTAGCCCATTTTAAAGGGTTTGACTATTTTGTTACAAAGGTTTATAAAATTTAAGTCACACTATACCAAAAATACTAATATCAATTCTTTTTTATTTTATTAACATTGCAAAAAAGTTTTACAACATAATAATTTTATTTTCATTATTATTTTTTTAAAAAAATTAATGAAACTTTTTTTATCTTTTTCTAATGATTCTTGTTGAAGTAAAAAAGGTTTTTGAATAGTTACATGGAAAAAATTATCACTTGCTGCGCCAGTTTTTAACCTCATTTTTGTTTCATCAATATCTTCAAGATCATTTTGTTCTTCGTCTGTATATATTTTAGATTCTATTGTTATTTTGTCTCCTTCAGTATTAATTTTTAAATAACGAAAAGCATGCGGATATTCAATCATTGAAGGAGTAGTTATATGTAATACATTATTCCGCAAAATAGCCTTAGATGCATGATAATGCCCAGCTAAAACCATAACAACATTATCATATTTGTCTAAAATGCTAAAATATTTATCTTTATTTAAAACCTCATGCGACAAACTTTTGTATGGAGGCATTAATGGAAAATGTTGTATAATTATTGCCTTTTTGGAAGCATTATTTTGCAAAATTGTATCCAGAAATTCTAAATTATCCTCAGAAAAAATACCATTTGCAGTAATAATTCTATCACTCGTTCCATCCATAAAAATAAAAATATAATCGCCTTTCATCATATAATAATAAGGTTTTTCAATTTTTAACCAATTACAATTTGAATTTATTTTATCAATAATTTTTCCTTTAGATAAACCTCCACCAACTCCAACATCATGATTACCTAGTGCAAAATAAAAAGGAGCCTTAATTTTTTTAGCCATATTTAAAAATATATCTAATTCACTTTCAATAGGCTTGTTAATCATGTCACCAGAAAAAATAACTACATCCGGATATAACAAGTTTGTTTTACCAATCGCTTTTTCAAACATAGAGAGAGATTTGCCAAATTTACGTACTGATTTGTCTGATGCTTTTGTGTCAATATGTAAATCAGAAAAATGTACTATTTTAATTTCTTCTGCTTTAATTTGATTACAACTAAAAAGTAATAATATCAACACAAACAAAAATTTTTTCATTTAAAAACTCCCTCTTAACCAATGGACATTATACCTAAAAACCACTTCAAAAGAAGTGGTTTTTAGTAAATTTATAAGCAAACAAATTACGCACACTAAAATGTATAGCGTAATTTGTATTGTTTTCTATTTAATTTTCAAATTATAATTTTACTTCAATATCAACACCTGCCGGCAAATCTAATCTGAAAAGTTCTTCAGAATTTTGATTTGTAGGATAAATGTCGATAATTCTTTTGTGAGTACGCATTTCAAAATGTTCTCTTGATTTTTTATCAACATGAGGACTTCTCAAAACGCAATAAACACGTCTGCGAGTTGGTAAAGGTACAGGACCAGAAACTTTTGCATCTATTCTCTTTGCTGTTTCAATAATTTTTTCAGCAGATGCATCAATTAATCTGTGATCATATGCCTTTAAGCAAACTCTGATTCTTTGTTGTGTCGTGCTCATGATTTCACGTTATCCTTTTTTGTTATTAACTTACCATGTTTTGTTTTTCGCTAAAACAAGCGGGGGAAAACCCCGCTTGTAATTAATATTATGCAAGAATTTTATCTACAACACCTGCACCAACAGTACGTCCACCTTCACGAATAGCGAATCTCATACCTTCTTCAATAGCTACCGGAGCAATTAGTTCAACTTCCATAACTACGTTATCGCCAGGCATAACCATTTCGCCATCAAATTTAATTGAACCAGTTACATCTGTTGTTCTGATGTAGAATTGAGGTCTGTAACCTGGGAAGAAAGGAGTATGACGTCCACCTTCTTCTTTGGTTAAAACATAAACGTTTGCTGTAAATTTAGTGTGAGGATGAATTGAACCAGGTTTTGCAAGAACTTGACCTCTTTCAATATCTTCTTTGTTTACACCACGAAGCAAAGCACCTATGTTATCACCAGCAATACCTTCGTCTAACTGTTTTCTAAACATTTCAACTCCGGTAACTACACATTTTTTAGTTTCGCCAAAGCCAACAATTTCTACTTCATCACCAACTTTAACTTTACCTCTTTCAACTCTACCAGTCGCAACTGTACCACGACCTGTAATTGAAAATACGTCTTCAACAGGCATCAAAAATGGTTGATCAACTTGTCTTTCTGGAGTTGGAATGTAAGAATCAATAGCATCCATTAATTCCCAAATTTTATCAACCCATTTGTCTTCACCTCTTTTAATAGACGGATTAGCTTGAACAGCTTCTAAAGCTTTTAAAGCTGAACCACGAATAAAAGGAATATTATCGCCATCAAATTCATACTTAGACAAATCTTCTCTAAGTTCCATTTCAACAAGCTCTAAAAGTTCTTCATCGTCAACCATGTCGCATTTATTCATAAATACAACTAGTCTTGGAACACCTACTTGTCTTGCCAAAAGAATGTGTTCTTTAGTTTGAGGCATTGAACCGTCTGTAGCTGCTACAACAAGGATAGCACCATCCATTTGAGCTGCACCTGTAATCATGTTCTTTACATAGTCAGCGTGACCAGGACAGTCTACGTGAGCGTAATGTCTTGCATCTGTTTCGTACTCAACGTGAGCTGTAGAAATAGTAATACCTCTAGCTTTTTCTTCAGGAGCAGCATCAATTTCGTCGAATTTTTTTGCTTCTGCTTTTCCTGCTGCAGCCATTGTTCCTGTAATTGCCGCTGTTAACGTTGTCTTACCGTGGTCAACGTGTCCTACGGTACCTACGTTTACGTGTGGCTTTGTACGTTCAAATTTTGCACGTGCCATTTTGTTTCTCCTTTTTACAAAGTATTCTACTTTATTTTGTATTCTTTGTTCTAATTTTTTCTAGCCCATGACGGGATTTGAACCCGTGACCTTTCCCTTACCAAGGGAATGCGCTACCCCTGCGCCACATAGGCATGGGTTTCTTAGAACTTGGGCAGGGCTGGGTTCGAACCAGCGTACACTCACGTGAGCAGATTTACAGTCTGCCGCCTTTAACCACTCGGCCACCTACCCTTATTTAATTGTCAAAGTTAGCTCTGAAAAGCTAGCCGGTGATGGGACTCGAACCCGCAACCTACGGTTTACAAAACCGTTGCTCTACCATTGAGCTACACCGGCACACATTCTATGATATTAAGGACATGTTAGCCTGTCAAGTGAAATTTTCTAAGGTTTTTTAGAGTCTTTTCTGTCAATGATATTAGCAATTTTTTTTATTTTTTGCTTTTAAATAAGAGCAAAGAATTTTAAGAACTATTATGAAAATTTCTCCACTAAATCCCTATTATTGTAAACAATTTAATAAAACTGCCAATCATAACTCTAATCCAGCTTTTGGAATTAGAGTTGCAATGGCTTATGAGTCAGAAACTTTACCTAATACAAGAATTAAATTCGCTAACATAATTAGAAATAATATTACTTCATTTCCTAACGAATACCAAGATATTTTGCAATCTAACGGTTATAAAATAGCCATTGCACCTTCTATGTGCGAATTTTTATTTCAACATGGACTTTTGGCTCCAGCTATGCAAGAATATGAAACTATTTATCCTAAAGATACTCTTTCAACCATTGCTTTGGGAGAAGAAAATCAAAAATATATCATATTTTGCGATAAATTGCCTTATTCTGAAAAATTTGCAAAAAACATAGTAAATTTTGCTCTAAGTAGTGCTTTGGCAGAATCATTGGATTTATACTCCAAAAATGAATTGCTTTTGGCCGTTGCTGAAGATATTGATGACATAAATTCTTTGAAAAAAATTAATGACCTTTCCCCAAATGAAAAAAATATCCTAGAAGACGAACTCATTGCTTCTAATGGAACTATAAAACTTCAAATATTAATACCTGATCTTATTGCTTGGAATTTGGGAGCAGGAAAGTATGGAAGTGGCTTGTATGATTTGTATAATCCATTTTTTACAAGAAATTTGTTTCCTAAAACTACTGCTTTATTAAAGCAGAAGCTTTAGTTTATTCATTTTCCACACATTTTGTTAAATCTCTTGGTTTATCTATATTATTGTGAATTAATTTTGCTGTTTCATATGCAATAAGCTGAAGCGCTATTAAATTTAAAAAAGGAGTAAACCATTTATTTATTTCGGGAATTTCTATTGAATATTTGTTGTGAATTTTATCTTCAATTACATAGTCATCTTTTGTTTTAATTAAAATAACATTTGCTTTACGCTTTGTTTTTATTTCATAAAGATTATTCAAAGTTAAATTATAATTTTTTTCATCATTTTGCGATTTGTTTAAAATACCTAAAATAGGAACATTTTTGTCCAAAAAAGCAAAATGTCCATGCAAAAATTCTCCTGCTGGAGCACTAATTGCATTAATGTAACAAGTTTCTTTAATTTTTAGTCCACCTTCTTTTGCTAATGCAGAATTAATATTTCTTGCAAGTATAACAAGACTTTTTGCATTTTTTATTTTTTCGGCAATTTTTTTAATCTTTGGACGCTGATTAAATATATCATCATATTTTTCACATATGCAACAAAATTCTTCTTTTAATTCATTTAATTTCTTATGACAAATTTTCTCTGCCAAAGCAATTGCAAATACATAAAGTATAAACAATTGTGCCGTAAAAGATTTTGTTGCCGCAATACTTTTTTCAATACCTGCATCAGCTAAAATCTTATAATCTGCATTGTTATGAATCTTTGAGTTTTGGTTATTTGTCAATGCCAAAGTTTTTGTCCCCATATTTTTGGCTTTTATCAATGCTTCAAAAGTATCAGCAGTATTACCTGACTGTGAAATTGCTATAAACAAATCATTTTTCGTTAAAACCACGTCTTTATGTGCAAATTCACTTGCATATTCAACTGTGCAGGGTATTTTGGCTAAACCTTCAATTACATATTTTGCAATTTCTCCTGCATTTTTGGAAGAACCACTTGCGCAAATTACTACCCTATTCCATTTTTTTAAAGGTAAATTTTGAGTAAAAATATTGCCATCTTTATCAAAAAATTTAAGACATAATGTACGAAAAACTTCCTTTTGCTCTAATATTTCTTTGAGCATAAAATATTCTTTATCAAGATTTATTTTAAAAATTTTTAGTCTGTCTTTCATATTTTGATTATAAAACTCTTTTTGGGTTTAGACAACTATTGTTCAAGCAATATATTCTTTTACTAGAGAGGTATTTAATCAACAACCAAAAAAGCTCAAAATTGTTTTAAGTTAACAAATCATATGCACGTTTAATTTCTTGAATATCTTGCCACATAAGCCACTTCGGACTTCCTTTTTCCCTAGAGTCATTTCTCAAAAGATAAGATGGATGAAAAATAGGCATCATCTTAGCACCATAAGGCCCATCAAACCATTTTCCCCTCATTTTTGTAATTCCACATGATGTTTCTACAAAAGAACTTAATGCAACTTTTCCACACAACAAAATAATCCTCGGTTTTATTATATCTATTTGGGCATCTAAATATTCCCTGCAAGCTGCTTTTTCTTCAGGTAAAGGATCCCTGTTGTTGGGAGGTCTGCATTTTAAGATATTACAAATATAAACATTTTCTTTTCGAGATAAACCTACAGATTGAAAAATTTTGTCTAAAAGTTGCCCAGCTTTACCAACAAAAGGTTGACCTTTTTGATCTTCCCAATATCCTGGAGCTTCTCCTATTAACATTAACTTGGAATTAGCTATACCATCAGAAAAAACTAGTTTTGTCCTCGTTTTACTCAACTCACATTTATTACAATTCTCGCATTTTTTTCTAATTTCTGCTAATTGTTTTTCCATAATTAAACCTTTTTTAATTTTATTGCATAAACATTTGTTGCTATTAATTTTGTTGTATTTTATCCGTTTCTATATGAACTGTCCTCTGCGGAAATGGGATTTCAATATTTAATTCATCAAATTTATTTTTTATTAATCTATTAAATTCTCTTGAAACTTCCCATTGATGTTGAGGTTTCGTTTTTATTCTAAATTTCAAATTTATTGCAGAATCTCCAAAACTGTTTAAACCTAAAACTTCAATATTACCTATAATATATTGTCCGTAAAAACCACTTTTTAGTTCATTTTCAGCAATATTTTCAACAACTTTCAATACATTATCTATATTTTCTTTGTATGCAACCCCAATATCAGCGATAGCATAAGCATAATCTCTTGTGTAATTAGTTACTATATCTATCATACCATTTCTAATATAATGAATTTTGCCATCAACATCTCGCAGCATAACCATTTTTAAATTTAATTTCTCAACTGTACCAAATCTTCCACCTATTTCTATTACGTCGCCAACTCTAATTTGACCTTCTAAAATTAACATAGTTCCACTTATAATATCTTCTACAAATCTTTTGGCTCCAAAACCTACCGCCACACCTACTACTCCAGCTGCAGTAAGTATTGGCCTTATATCTATACCTAATTTTGTTAACAACTCCATGACAAAAATTGCAGAAACTACAATATTTATCAACGATTTTGCTGTCATTATAATTGTATTTACTTGTTTTGCTTGTTCTTTTGAATTTATTTTTGAAGTAATACCTTTAGTTAAAAAAGAAATTGCCAAATGAATTAGATTTAATACTATTATTAAAATAATAAGTCTGATAAAAATCATTACAAATGTATTACTAAAAAAAGTTTCTGGGTTAAAAAATTTTGAAAATATTTCCATGAAAATTCCTGTTTATACAATATTGACAATAAAATACAAAGTTACAAAACAATATTACTACAAATAACAAAAAATACCCCGGATGCGATTCGAACGCATGACCTACCGCTTAGAAGGCGGTTGCTCTATCCAGCTGAGCTACCGAGGCTTATGGTGCTAACTTTTCTCGATTCTTATTTAAACACAAAAATATTTTAATAATCAAGTATTATTTGAAAAATTTTCTCACCATTTTGTTTGTTTGTGTAAATATTCTTGGTTTCCACGTTCTATAACCCAACGTGCACAACCCCAACCTGTTTGTTTAGTATTTGCGCAATCACCATCATGAGGATAAAAAACTCCTTCTTGCAAATTTGCTCCTCCCCAAGGAATGAAACCTCTATCAGTATAAGAAAATCCAAATAAATCCTTTCCTAAAACATTAGGTGGTTTTATTCCGTTAATATCAACATAAAATTCATTGGCAAACTTGTAAGGATTAGTTTTGGGTCTTGTTGCACTTACTAAGTACAGTGTAGTTCCATCATTTAGCAAAATTCTATAAAAAGTAGCATTATTTTCTACCGTCCATATCTCATTTCCTTTTAAATATAAATAAGGTTCTACTGGAGCACATCCAGATAAATTGTATTTACAATCTTTGGCAACATCCAAAAACGGAAGAAGATTTTTTAAAATTTCACCATTATGAACCCATCGTTCTAAATTTGCTGGAGGCTTTGAAGCCCAGTTCTCAGCAGAACCATATTCTGCATTGGCGCGAAAATATGCTCGCTGCAAAGTTGAATAAATTTTTTTTAATCTTACAACATTTTCAGTTTCTGTGTAATTTTGCATTAGCAAAGGTATGGTCAATACAGCGATTACACCTATAGTTATTAGCGTTATAAGTGTCTCAGCTAACGTAAATCCTTTTTTGTCAATCTTCAAAATATGTAGCACAAGCCCTTTCTGTTTCCCAAACGGAGACTTTGGTTATTGTATAAAATTTTTCTTTTAACTTTTTGTAAATAAATTTTGCAATAATTTCACTACTAGGACTTAAACCTTGAAAATATTCGAGTTCATTTAAATCTTGATGATCTAGCAAATCTAATACTTCCGAAACAACCTTTTTTAAAATTTTAAAATCAATTAAAATACCAGATTTATCCAAATTTTCTCCTTGAGCATAAACTTCAACTTTCCAATTATGACCATGTTGATGTTCACATTCTCCTTCGTAATTTAACAAATGGTGAGCAGCGGAAAAATGACTTTCTATCATAACTTCGTACATTTTTATTCTCCTATTTTAAGTATTTAACTTTCCAACCTTCTTCAATAATTCTTCCTCCACAAGTTCTTCCTTCTAAACTTCCATCTCCACAAGTACCTTTCCAAGAAGATAATCCTGCATAACTTGCTTTAGAAAGACTTCCTCCAACAGGATATAAATAAGCTGCTACAGCATCTGTAACAACAAAAGGGAAAACATCTATGCCAAAAGTATTTGGAGCCTTTACCCCATTTATATCCACAATTAAATATCCACAAGATTTTTGTAATTTATGCTTTTTAGTAGTCCTTGTGTCATTTGTACTGTTATAAAAATCTGTAGTGCAATCAGCAGAGATTTTTTCGATTACGTAAATTCTGTTTTTGGCATCGACAAAACAATTTTTGGAATTTAAATCTGTTGTACTTCCAGATCCATCAATATTGTTAACAATTTTTTTCCCTTGCCAGCAATTTGTTCCAACTTTTGTCGCTCTAAACACCGGAGCTAATTCATTTTCAATATTTTGAATATTAGAAAATAATCCTGTACAAGACAATTTACCTTGACATTGTTTTTTTACACTATAATTAAAAATTACTTTGTTAAATTCTTTAAAAAAATCGGTAAAACCTGCTTGTGTCGTATTTCTTTGGTGATTACGCATAATTGTAGGAACAGTTAAAGAAAAAAGTATTCCTAATACTAGCAAAGTTATCAATACTTCTCCTACAGTAAAACCTTGAGAATAAATATTTTTCATAATTTCCTCTTTTTAGTGTAGT
>CASDUJ010000010.1 GCA_949283935.1 uncultured bacterium | reverse complement strand
AATAAATTGAGAACGGAAGTGTTTTCTGAAAAAATAAAAGTTCCAACTGAATACCAAACAGGAAGAGAAATTCCTTTAGACAGTAAGACTTCTTGGCGAATTTCTCCTCATAGAATATAATTTAAAAACTGATATATATATATTTATTGGGGGCCGTTTACATTTTTAAGTTTGGGGTTGGTACATGCCTTTATATCCCATACAGATTGTCCGTAATTCCAATCTTTAGTGATTTCTGCTCATATTGTTTCTATGTTATTCTCTTTGTATATCTGATTTGACCTTTCACAAGGAAAGTAATTTCTCAATTGACAAATACCTATTAAAGCATTGTAATAATTATTTGAAAAATTATTCGATGATAACATTACTGTTGCCAATATGCCTATTAAACTTATTGTCATTATTACGTCTATCGTGCTAAAAGCAGGTTTTTTGATAAATTTGAATGATTTTTATCAAATAATGATTTTATGTATTTCTCCATAAATTTATTTTTGCTAAATACAAGTTTTAATTTTAAAGGTTTTGAATCATATATTCAAATATTTTTACGTGTTTTAATAGTTTTAATTTTACTTTGTTTATTTGTAGCTTTCTACCTTTATTTTAAATTTCTTTAAAAACTTAATAAAATTTATCATCCGTTTGGATGTTTTTTTAGAAATTAATTAAAGATTTATTCACTATTGTCGATTTAACATTTAGACAAATCTTGATTTTTAAGGATTAAAAATGTTAAATCAACAAACAAAGCGGGAAGCTAAAAACAAAAATACCAAGGAGTTTTTGAATAGTAAAAAATTGCTGCAACTTGCCAAACAATCTCATGAACAATATCTTCTTAAACAACAACAAATAGATCTGGAAAATGCTATTGATTATTATGTGAGAGCTATGAAATTAACTCCACATATAAGTGAGCCTTATTATAAGCTTGCTATTTTACTTTATAACAAAAAACAAATTAGTTTGGAACAAGCTTTAAACCAATGTCGCAAAGCAGTTATGCTTGATCCTGATTGTCCTAAAGCTAAATTGTATTATGGCTATTTTCTTAATCTTTCTGGACAAACAAAACAAGCAAAACAAGAATTTAAAAAAGCCATCAATATTAATTTTATAACTTCTTCAAGAGCTAGAATTGCTTTAGCTCTTAGTATTTTTAAAGAAATTAAACAAGGACAGTATTCTCTTTCAAATTTTTCAAAAGCAATTTATTATCTTTTGTCAGGTGCGGCTTTGTCTTTAGTAGATTTACCTACAATTTGTATGTTATACAAAGTTGCATTGGCTCATATTTCTGTTTTTTATTATTATTTAAAAGGTTTTGTTTTAAAACAAATTAGAAATTATGAATTAGCAGAGAAAAACTACGAATTTGCCGCTAGAAATACACCTGATGCAGAAACTTTTTACATAATGGCTGGTGATGCTGCTTACAAAAACAAAAATCTTTCCCATGCAATTCAGTCATACAAAAAAGCCATTGAAATTAATCCTACCAATTCAACTGCAATTATAAAATTAACTAGAATATTACAAAATCATTGCGAAAATAAAGAAGATGAATTAATCGAATGTTATAATAAATTGATTGCTTCAAATACAAAAAATGCTCGTTTGTATTATGATTTGGGTAATCTGTATTTAAAAATTGATGATAAATTTTCGGCATTAAATGCTTTTAAAATTGCTCTCGAAATTGAAGAAAATAACCCTTTTCTCATGAATAGTTATGCGTATGTTTTGATACAGCTAAAACATTATGATGAAGCTCTTATTTACTACAAAAGAGCAATCAAAATTAATCCTGATAACAAATGGACTTCTATTGTGTGCCAAGCTCAAGGAGCAATTTATCACCAAATTAAAGGAAATTTTGAGGCTGCATTGACTTCGTATGAAATGGCTACTGTACTTGATCCTGAAAATCATGATGCATATTTTGCAATGGGAGAAATTTTCCAAGATATGGGCGAATTCGAAGATGCATTGGAAAATTATTGCCTTTCTCTAAAAATAAAAGAAACCGCTAAAGCTTACAGAGCTTTGGGAATTATTCTTTGGGAAGAAGATAAAATAGATGAAGCAGTTTTAGCTCTAGAAAAATGTCTTTCCATTGACGAAAACGATGCTGAAGCTCATAATAATCTAGGAATAGCATTATTAGATGGAGTTGGAGATATTGACAAAGCTACTCAATGTTTTAAAAATGCTATAAAATTAAATCCCAATGATGCAACTTCTTATTATAATTTGGGGAGGGTTTATCATATTATGCAAATGTCTAATTTGGCTGCAGAAAATTACCAAATGGCTATAAATTTAAACAAAATAACCAACGTTATGGATGGAGCTGAAATTGAATATCGTTTGCGTTCCTTGTTTAATACTAACTAATATCAAATTTTGTTTTGTTTAGATTTTTTTTTAGGACTAAATATAATTTCTTGTTCCCATTCCCAATGGTTTTTTCTGGGTTGTTGAGGAATTTCAAAACCTAAAAGGTCGGGTTGGAAAACTTTTTCTTCTTCTTTTTGTACAATTGTTGAAGTATTTTCTTCTTTAGCTAATGGATTAATTTTACTATTTTTCTTTAATGTTTTCTTTTCTTCTATTGCAGGAAGCTCTGCAAATATTCTTCCATCTATACTTGTAATCTTTATCCCATTTAATTTGTTGTATTTACCATTTATTTTATCTGCGTACAACACTAATCCAATTTGTTCTCCAATTTTGTCTTCTTTATATCTTGGTAATCTTGCCTTTTTGTCTAGTGGGTCTATAAGGCTTCTGTGAATAATATCACTAATTTCCGGTTGGGTCATGTTTTCTTTTTTAAAACAATTTTCCCTTAATTCATTTGCAATATATGCATCTTCACCAAAAATAATATGTTTTTTCTTTAAATCATTTCTACCTACAATACTGCTTGTTGCCAAAGGATATTCATAAAAATCTTTTATGTACTTTTTTAAAAATATGGCTTCTCTTGTGTTATTTTTATTTAGTCTTCTTACAAGTCCTAATGTTGGACCAACTAATTCGGCATTTGATAGTTCAGATAATGAACCATTTTTGTTTCTCAAGTATACGTGGTAAATTGGAGCACTTGAACTAAAATTTAATCTTGTTGTGTTATTAAATGATATTCGCATAACATGTCCTTTTCATTTTATACTATATAAAGTTTTGTGAAAATATTTTTTGTCATTTAAGAAGAAAACATTTTGCGGAATGTTCTTTCGATATAAATATAACTGGTGGCTCCTTTTCTTTACAAATGTTTTTGGCAAAAGGACATCTGGGAGCAAATTTACAACCTTTTGTTATTTGTTCATTGCTGGGAGGTTCACCTATTATTTCTATTGTTTTCTTTTGAGTTTTAAATTCTACTTTAGGAATAGAATTTAATAATATTTGTGTGTATGGATGTAATGGGTTATTGAATAATTCTTGACTTTCTCCAAGTTCTACTATTTCTCCTAAATACATTACTGCTACTCTATCACAAAAATATTCAATTGTACTCAAATCGTGTGAAATAAATATGTATGTTAAATTAAATTTTTCCTTTAATTCTTTTAAAAGTTTTATTATTTGTGCCTGAATACTTAAATCTAACGCACTTATTGGCTCATCTGCTATGATAAATTTGGGATTTAATATTAATGCTTTTGCTATAACTATTCTTTGTCTCTGCCCCCCGGAAAATTCGTGAGGAAAATTATCTTTTATATTTGATGACAATCCAACATCAGCAAGTATTTCATCAACTTTTTTTTCCATTTCTTTTTTAGATAAATTTGTGTTTAATTTCAATGGCTCAATTAAAATATCTTTTATTTTCATTCTAGGATTTAAACTGGAATAGGGATTTTGAAATATTATTTGCATGTCTTTTCTAATTTCTTTTAATTCCTTGTTGCTAAGTAAAAGTAAGTCCTTTTTTTCAAAAATTATATTCCCTGAATCTGGTTCAATTAATCTTATAATACATCGTCCTGCAGTTGATTTACCACATCCTGATTCACCTACTAAACCTAATGTTTCACCTTTATATATGTCTAAATTTATTCCATTAAGTGCGTAAACAAAACCCTTTGATTTTCCCAAAAAATCTTTTCCTTTGGAAAATTTTTTTGTTAGATTTTTTATTTCCAATAATTTTTCCATGTTCTAATCATAACACGTTTTTATATTTCGTAAAATTAATCTTGTTGTTAGTAATTTTAGCAAATTTTTCTTTGTTTAATTTTATAAATTAGTGTATAAATAAAATATATTTTCTTGAATTATTAGGTGTTATATGAATATAAAATTAAATCCAATCAATATCCGCTTTTGCGCAGAAATTGATAATGAAAATAAAAAAATGAAAAAACAACTAGTTTTCTTTATAAAAGATTGTGATGAATATGTTTCCGGTAATTTTGAAGATGATGAAAAATATAACTCAAAATTGTTTTTTAAAAATCCTGCATCCAAAAAAAAATTTGAAAAATTTATTAATGAAGTTTTTAAAGCTAGAGAGTATTTTTTGTCACCTGTGCGTATTGGGGAAATCCCAGTTAGTGTAATTAACCTTTTTGATAATTTGCAATATGATATTGAAATGACTAATTCTGAGAATCCGCATGGTCTTGAAAAATATGAACAAAGATTCAAAAATGCATATAAAAATGAATTTAAATCAGTTTTAGATGAATTAGTTTAATTTGATTTCTTTTGATCTTCCGTTTCTTTTGGCAGTAATTATTTCCATAAAAGTTTGATTTTTGGGTTCTGGCATGTGTTCAACTTTATAGAATGTTCTCAAAGATGCATCACCGTTATATGTGTAAAAATAAACATCTTTAATACTTCCATTTGAATTTTCTGTGGCTGTATATATGCTTATTCCTGGAGATTCTCCGTCTAAGGCTTTTTCAATTGCAAAACCTTTTATTATTTCTCCATTTAGTAGTTTTAAGCCAATTTTTACTTCTTGCGTTGGTAAGGCAAATGCATTTAGCAAGTTTAGTATTTTTTCGGCAGGTTTTCCATTAATGTAGTTTATTAAATCATTTTTTGTGATTCTTTCGTATGATAAATTTCTTGATATAGTTCTTAAAATACTATGTATTGAGAGATTTTGATAACCAAAAGTATTGTTTATTTTGCGTATAGTTGCTATTATTAATTCTTTGTTTTGAGTATAAAATTCATTAAAACTAATTTTCTTTCCTTCATCTTTAATACTTTTACTAAAATAGCCACTGGCATACCTTTCTGTTGAAGAATCTTGTAATTGTTCTGCAATTATTTCTTTTATGGATTTTTCATGTTGCATTTTCTTTAAAGAAGGATATGTCCTTTCTGCTAATCGTTCAAAAGCATTTATGAAATATTTTATTTTTACAGGATTTTCATTGGTTAATTTTACAAAAATATTACCATTTCTCGTTATTTTTATTTCATCAAAAACTTTTATTTCTTTTCCTTTGTCGTTTTTTATATTTTTTTTAACGACTAGCTCACCCAAATTTCTTCCCGATAAAAATTTGTCTGCATTTAAAATATTCCTGTCATTTATTAAAAGTTTTTGAATATCATCTGATGAATGAATTATTTTTGCTATTATTTCAGGTAACCAGTTGTTATTTTCTGAGAGTTTTTCTATAAATTCATTGTATTTTTGTAGTTGATCTATAAAATCAGCAGGTGTGGCTTTAATATTGACTTTTTGATAGTTTTTTAAGGAGTTTATAAAATCTTCTGGGTTTGTATTTACAAAACCTATGTTTTTAAATTTCATATAGTTATGAAAACTTAAGTTTATTTTGTGCTTTTTTACCATTTCATTGTGTTGATAATAAAGCTTGTTAATATCTGCATTTTCATCGTATTTCTTTTTGTAATTTTTATATAAATTAAATATTTCTATTGGTTCTGATATGTTCTCAACATTAATGTTTCCTTTTTCATGAAATTTTCTTACTATAGAAATAAAATTTCTGAAATAACTTTCATCTTCATTAGGAGGTATGTTTTGGGAATTGTTTTTGTATATGTTAACTATATCAATTCCTGTTCTTATTGCTTCTAGCGGTGTTTTTTGATTATTTGAAAATGTATTCAAAAAATATAACAAATGATATGTGTTTAGTATGTCAAATTCTGGGAAGTTTTCAGTAATTTTACCGTTATCTTTTATTGCTTCATAGATTAATTGAATAGTTTTTACCTTCATATTTTTTATACTTATGCAGGCTTTTAATATTTCGTTGCTTAGTTCATAATCAAGTTTTTCTATTTTAGTTGCTATGTTTACTATTTCAGTTTCTCTTGAAATTTCTGGTGAGCTTGTATCATTTGATTTTCTTTTGGATTTTTTTGACTTATGAATTTTTTGCCCAAAAGATAAATTTTCGTTTACTATGTTTTGCGCCTCAAATAAATCTTTTTCCAGACCAAAATTATAGAAGGTGTTTAGCTTTTTATGTATTATACCATTGACAATTTTTGTCGGATATGTGTAAGGGCGGCTTAGTACTGCAAAATTATTTCTTCTTTGGGGCAAATAAATTTCTGTACTCAATTTTTATACCTTTTCCTATTTAATTCCTATGAGCCTGTTTGACATTACAATTAAGTATTCTAAATAAAAATAATTGACAATTTTATTAATTTATCAAATTATTAATTTCTTCTATATTTTCAGGTGTTAAGTTTTTTAAACGCTTTTTTTTAATTGCATTTTTTAAACATTCAGGATTTCTACAAATATACGTACTCCTCCCGAATTCATTTGGGTTTGGATTAATGATTATTTGAGATGTTTTGTAATTTTTTAGTATTCTTATTAAATCTTTTCTATCAGTAATTTTTCCACAAGCAGTACATTTGCGTAAAACAACCAAAGGCACTTTGGATGTGCCTTTGAGTTTGTTTTTTAATTTTTCTTCAAAAAATTTATTCATTTGTTTCTTCAATTGGATTTTCTTCTGAGTATTCTTCTTCGTAAGTTGAATTTTCTTGATATTCTTGGTTGTAATATCCACTTTCTTCAACTTGACTTAAGCTTTTTATGTCAATTTTCCAACCTGTTAGACGATGTGCAAGTCTAACGTTTTGTCCTCCTACTCCTATTGCTAAGCTTAATTGATCATCAGGGACAACTACTAAAGCTTCATGGGCATCTTCAGAATCTTCTAGTATATCTACAGATACTATTTTGGCTGGAGATAATGCATTTACTATGTATTCTACTGGATCTTCCGAATATCTAATTATATCAATTTTTTCATTTTTAAGCTCACTAACAATTGTTTGAATTCTACTGCCTCTTGGCCCTATACAAGCACCAACTGGGTCTACGTCAGGATCAGTTCCAGCTACAGCTATTTTTGTTCTGTATCCGGCTTCTCTGGTAATACTTTTTATTTCTACTAAACCGTCTTCAATTTCAGGAACTTCTAATTCAAAAAGTTCTTGAACTATTTTGGCGTGAGTTTGAGATACAATTACTTGTGGAAGTCTTGCTGTTTCTTTAACATCTAAAACGTAAACTCTGATTCTTGTTCCTGGTTTGTAGTATTCATTTTTAAGCTGCTCTCTTGGTGGCATTATTGCTTCTGTTTTACCTATGTTTACTATTACGTTTCTGTATTCAACTCTTTGAACGATTCCTGTCATAAGAGTGCCTTTTTTACTCAAATATTCATTGAGAATAATGTCTCTTTCTGCTTCTCTTATTCTTTGGGTAATTACTTGTTTAGCTGCTTGAGCTGCAATTCTACCAAAATCAGCAGGCGTTACTTCTACATCTACAATTTTGTCCAGTTCTGCTTCTGGATCTAATTTTTTGGCTTCTTTTAGTGAAATTTCAAGATTTTCATCCTCAACATTTTTTACAATTGTCTTTTCTCTGTATATCCCAATTTCACCAGTTTTTTCGTATAAAATTGCTTTGACATTTGTTGCAGTTTTGTCGTGTATTTGTTTTTTGTAAGCACTAACCATTGCATCACAAAGTGAACGCAATATAACTTCTTTGCTTATTGCTTTTTCTCTTTCAATTTGCTCTACTGCATCCATTAATGCAGAACCGAATTTAATCATCTTTTTCTCCTTTATATTCAAAAATTAATTGTGCTGACAATATGTTTTCTTCCAAAATAGTGAAGATTTTATTAGTTTTCTCTTCTTTGAAAATTAATCCAATGTTCTTTTGAAAATCTTCTATAAAACCAGTAAATATTTTTTCTCCTAATTCTTCTATTGGAAATTTTGTTTTTAATTTGATTTTTTTTCCTTTAAATATGCTAAATTCTTTTGTAGATTTTATCTTTCTTTCTAAACCAGGACTTGATACTTCCAAATAATATTTTACAGGTATAATTTCATCTAAAAAATTATCTATCGATCTGGTAAGATTTTCGCAATCATCAAGATTTACCGGATGATTGTTGCAAAACACAAAAATCCTTAAAAACCATTTTCCTGATTCTTTTTGAAATTCTATTTCAATTGGAATCAATCCATTTTTCATTGCTGCATTTTCAATGATTGGAGTTATTTTTTCTATTATTTCTTTTCTGTTAAATCCTTGTTGCACTTAATTTTTACCTGACTTTACTTAAACTTTATCAAAAATTAAAGAGAGTGGAAAACCACTCTCTATTCACGAGATAGCTAAATGATATCATTTTTTTATTACTTTGACAAGAGGTATAAAATTTTCTTTACTAAAAATTTGTCGTAAGTTATAAAATAATGTAATATTATATTTGTTAAGAGTTGTTTCAGGATTCTATTTACAATGAAAAATAAAAATATTTTGGCAATAATACCTGCTCGTGGCGGATCAAAAAGATTGCCAGGCAAAAACATTAAGCTTCTTAATGGAAAACCTTTAATTGCTTATTCAATCGAATTTGCCCTCAATTCTCCTGAAATTAATAAAGTTGTGGTGTCTACAGATAGTAAACAAATTGCCGATATTTCCCTTCAATATGGAGCAGAAGTGTTATTTAGACCAATTGAATTAGCTCAAGATACAACAAAAACTGCTCCTGTTCTCCTTCACGTAGTTAATGAGCTCGAAAAAAATAATTATGTTCCTGAAATTATTATTCTTTTACAACCAACTTGTCCTTTTAGGGAAAAAGATTTGTGCAAAAATACGCTTAATATTTTGTCTGCTAATCCCCAATATGATAGTCTTTTTACAGGATTTAAAAAATCTTTTACTATGGCTTTATGGACTAAAAATTCAAAAGACGAAGTAAAACCTCTTTATGACTACCATTTAAGGCCAAGATGGCAAGATGTTGAAATGAATGATAAACTTATAGCTGAAGATGGAGCTTTTTATGCTATAAAATATTCTGCATTTAAAAAATACAAAGATTTTATTGGAAATAAACCTTATATTTATGAAGTTGCTTTTAGCGTTGATATAGATACACAAAAAGATTTTGAAAAAGCTGAATTGTTAATGAAAGGATAAAATATGAAAATACTTATAGCAAATGATGATGGAATACAAGCTGCTGGAATACAAACTCTTGCTAAGGCTTTGTGTAAAGAAAATGAGGTTTATATTGTTGCGCCCGACCAAGAACGTAGCGCAGCAGGTCATGCTTTGACCTTGAATATGCCTATCAGAGTTAGTGAAGTGAATATAGGTATTGATATAGCTAAAGCTTATGCAATATCAGGAACTCCTGGAGATTGTGTCAAAATTGGCATAACAGAAATTTTAGATGTAAAACCTGATTTGGTTATTTCGGGGATAAATCATGGACCTAATCTTGGAGCTGATGTTCTTTATTCAGGTACTGTTAGCGCTGCTATGGAAGGTGCTGTGTTGGGATACCCTAGTATAGCTGTTTCGTTGGCTGATTTGTATGGAACAAACTATAATTTTAAGCCTACAGCTGAATTTGTCGCAAAATTTATTAAAAAAATTCATAACATTAATTTTCCCAAAAAAACTATACTTAATATTAATGTTCCTGATGGCGAATTAAAAGATATGGACGGAGTTTGTATAGTTAAATTAGGCACCAGAATGTACACAGACGCCTATGAAAAACGTTTTGATCCAAGGGGTAAGGTTTATTATTGGATGGCTGGCGAACCTATTAACGAAAATCACGAACAAGGTACGGACATTTCTGCGGTTATGCATAATAAAATTTCAATTACTCCTGTAACTTTTGAAATGACTCATAAAAGTATTATGCCTGATTTGGAAGTTGTTTTTGCTACTTCAAGCTGTGAGTAAATTTTTGTTAGTTTTTTTTATGAATAGGTGGAGGTTGAATGTACAACGGTTTTAAACCTTGCCAGTTGGTTGTTTCCCCTTTAACAAATTTTTCTTGAGCAAGCTCTATAAGTTTTTTTCCGTAATCTATATTGTCTTTTTCAAAATTAATACATGAAATGCCTTGTTCTTTAAGTAAATTACTGATTGTGCTATCAGCAATAATTTCCCCTTCATAATTTGTGCAAAATTCAGGTAGATTTTCTAAATTAATTAATTCAATTTTAGTAGAGTTTCCAACATATGCTTTGTTCCTTCTTGCATCTAAAATTGTTATTGAATTGTTTGAATATGCTTCTGATATTAATTCTAAAGAATTTATACTTGCCGTATGAATATTAATTCCTTGCGCAAAAGCTCTTGCAACAGTCAAACCTACTCTTATTCCAGTAAAACTTCCAGGACCTATATTTGTTGCAATTAAATTTATATTTTGAGGAGTGAGTTTGTGTTTTTTTAATAGCTCTACTATTTTTTTAACTAAATAAGCACTATGATACTTTTCGCTTGTGCTTTCTATTATTTCTGAATAAATAATTTTATTTACTTGTAATGCAAGATATGTCTTGTTTAAACTTGTATCAAATCCTAGAATATTCATTCTATATATCCTTTTTTATTTTTTCAAATTCTTTATTTGTAAAAATTCCACAATTTTTTATTGTAAATTCTCTTTGGTTTTCATCTATATACTTTATAAATATTTCTAATCTTTTAAAATCTAATTCGTTAGCAGAAAATTCTGCCCATTCTACAAATGCTAAAGAATTTTTTTGTTGGCTATATGTTCTTAATTCATCTAAAATAGAACTTAATCCTTCATTTTCAAGTCTGTATAAATCAAAATGGTAAATAGGAATTTCTCCTGAATAATATTCGTTTAATATGACAAAACTTGGGCTGGTTACTTTTTCTTTTACCCCTATTGATTTTGCACACATTGATGTAAAAGCTGTTTTTCCTGCACCTATGTCACCGTACAAACAAATTAGCCCTCCAAATCTCTTCAGTTCATTCACTATTTTTTGAGCAATTTTTTCTGTATCTTCTAAATTTTTTGAAATTATTTTTATATAATCGTTCATATATTTAATGTTATCACGAAAATATATGAAAATATATTTGGTTATTCCTGAAAATTATCATATAATGATAAAAAAGGAGTTAATATGAAACTTGAAAATAAATATGCTTCAAATTTGATTTCAAAAGATAAAGTAATTGCTTTAGATGCCGCAAAACATATAATTGAAACACCTGACCTACAAGCATGGAAATGTTTCGTCGAAAATTCTGATAATATATTCGATTTTATAAAACAAAATATTGCCAAATATTTTGCTCAAGTAATTAATGAAAATAATTATAAAAATTTGTTTGAGCTTTTTAAAATTCACTCTTTTGATTGGGATGAGTGTTTTATTCAAATTTTGTTACGTTTTTCATATTCTAACGAAGAACTTATTCAAAAAATGCTTGAGTTGTTGGAAAAAGGTTCTGAAGATGAAAAAGCTTATGCTGCTAAATTCTTTTCTTTTATTCCAAATGAAAAAGCAAATTATTATTTGTTTGATGCATATTCTGTTAATTATGAACCTCTTAAATATAATGCGGCAAAAGCTTTAGGCGATGCAGGTGATTTGTACTCATATAATTATTTTACAAATAAACTTTCTGCAGTAGATGATTGGGAAAAAATTGATGCCGCACAATTTTTACAATGGTATGGTAACAAAAAAGCTTTCCAATCAATGCTGAATGCTATGAATGAGTCTTCTATGCCTGAACATATTGCTGGTTCTGTTGCTATGCTCGATAATATTGCCAGATATTTTAATATTGATGATAAAAATTTAAGAGATTTATCCTTAGATTGCTATCAACATTTAATTGATTCTTTAGCAGAAATTTGGCCTCTATCTACTGTTATTGATTTTGAACTTTTTGATTGTGTAGAAACTTTAATTGCCTTAATTAATGACAATACTGACAAGCAAATTACTTCAAGGTATTGTGCTTTGCTCTTACGTACCAAATATCAATTCGAAGTCTTTTTTAATAATGATGAATATAAATTTAATGAAGATAAATATACTCTTGCGGCTTTGGAAAACATATTAGAACTTCTTAATGAGGGAGGTAATGATTTTTGGCAAAAATGTGTAGATTATCTTGAATATGAATTAATTCAAGATAATCCAAGTAGAATTGTTTATGCGTTGGAAGTTATAACAAATCTTTCGGAGAAAACTTTTGTGCCTAAAATTAAAGAAATGCTTCAAAATGATTATCCTCAAGATGTTATTTATAAACTAGTTTTAACCCTTGACTCATTTAATGATTTTCATGGTATAAATAAAAATGTGATTTTAGATAAAGTTCAAGATTATAACTTGAAAACTTTATTGGAGAAAACTATTGTTGTTTAATTTAAGGTTTTGATTTTATTTTTTATTTCGGGATGTAGCGCAGTTTGGTAGCGCACAACGTTCGGGACGTTGGGGCCGCAGGTTCAAATCCTGTCATCCCGATTTTTTTTGCATGAAAATAATTTTTACATTTCATCGAAATTTAAATGAATGTTTTCTGTTATTGATTCGTCAAAGAATTTGTCAATTTTCTTGGGTATTTTCACTGATAGTTTTTCATTTTTTTTGTATAATTTTTCTAGCATTTCTATGTTTTCTTTTTTGCTTTTGTATGCGTCAGAAAATTTACTTATTTCTAGTTTTTCTAATATATTTATGTCGTTAAATAAACTATCCATGTTGATATTAAATTTTTCAATGTGTTTGTCTAAAGACATAATTACTGTGTTTAATGCTTTTTGGTGATTTAATTTAAATAATTTTTTCATAATTTTTAATTTTTTTTGTTTGTATAAATCAAAATCATTCTCCTTTATTTTATTTTCTATGTCTATAATAATTTTGGAAAAATTTTGAAATTCTTTTAAGTAGATTTTAAATATTGAAGATAAATTATTGTTTGCAAAATGTTTACTTAATTTTTCTGTGTATTCATGAGTTATATTTTTTAGCTCATCATTTACCCCAATATTTATTGTTGAAAAGATTTCATCTATTGTTTTTGTGGCTTGATATCCTTTAAGCATATTTCTTTCAAAATTTGAGAATTCTTTGTTGTATTCATTAAAATTGGTGTTTTTTATTAATGCTTTGTAAATATCTTCAGCTAATCCTGTGTGTTTACAAAGTAAATTTATTGTTTCGATACTTCCTTGGTTTGAACTATTGTACAATGCGTTGAATAAAGCAAGCATTCCTTCTTCGGTGTTAAGAGTTGTTATACTTCCGTCATTTTGGTATATTGGAAATTTTTCTAAGTGTTTTTTAAAGTCATATATTGTTCCAGAATTAACTGTATCTAAAATTTTAAATTCTAATTCAGTTAAATTTGCTGCTTCTAGCTGAGAAATTAATGTTTCGCTGTATGTAGATATTAAATCAGAGTCTTTGTTAGTTTTATTTTTATTATTTTCTATGGCAATTTTAATTAGTTCTTTTAATAATAATGATGGATTTTTAGTAAAACAATATTTGTCAACAAAATTATGTATGTCTGCCAAATTCTTTTCCATTGTTATTTTATTGTTGTGTTTTAGATTTTCATTTATGTATTTATGCAATATGTGCTCAAATTCGTTCTGTTTTTTGCTTGGAAGTATAAATTTTTTTGCAAATGTTTTTGTAACTTTTTTTATACCACTTATGCAATTTTCTTTGCTCTTTTCAATTGCTTCTTCGTTTAAATCTTTGTTTATTTTGTTGAATTCATTTTTTAATTTTGTTAAAAGATTTGTTAATTTGTTAATATCTCCTGATGACGTGTGTATAATTTCTTCTATTATATTTATTATCTCTATGCCAAGTTCACTTTTATATGCAGAATCGTGAATTTCCTTTAAATTTGGTAATATGACTTCTTCGTAATCTTGTGCAAATAATTTTTTGTTCTTGGACATGAAGTCTTCTATTTTTCTTAATTTTATTATTAGTTCTTTTAAATTTTTTAGTGCAGTATATTTTAATGATAGCGTGTTTAGTAATTTAATGTTGCTGTTTATTGGCTCGTGTATTGCTTCTGTGTTGAAATTGCTTATATGTGGAAATGCTTCTCGCAGCGAGTATTCTCTTAATGCTTCAGCTTTTTGTTTCTTAATCTCTTTTGCTACTTCTATGTAGGAAAGTGATGTGTATAATTCTCTAAAATATGCATTTACTGATGTGCTACTCATATATTCAAGTGGCTCAAATTCTGTCCCTAATGTGATTTTTGGCTTTTTGTATTCAGGAAGTAATAAATTTATAAAATGTGCAAATGCTGCATTGTTAAAAGTATTTATTGCAGAATAATTTTCTGATTTAAATAATTTCAGGTAATGATATGGCTTTGTGTATTCAATTCCAAAGTCTTTTAATTGAGCATTTTCTAGCATTTTTTCTAGCTCTTCTTTGCTCTTGGTTCTTAATTTTTTTACTATGTTTTCTGCTTCTGCGTTATCGTAGGGATTAAATTTGTTGTCAATATATTTTAATATGGGTTTGAAATTATTATTGCTTATTATGCTTCTTGCAGAATATGTATTTTCAAAATATTCATTAGAAATTTTTATTAAATCTTCTTTTATCTTTTTTGTATAAGTTTTTATTTTTACGTTTTTATCAATCGCTTCTTCAATCCTTTTTATGAATATTCTTTTTAATGTATATAAATTGCTAATATCTTCTGAGTTTATTTGTCCAATATTTTTTAATGATTTCTTTAATCCTTTTAATGAATATTTATTTTTTGCGCAAAAATCTATTATGTATTTTTCATATTTTTCTTGCAAACTGTTAGAGTTTAACAATTTTGCATCTTTGCCTAAGTAACTTAATGTAAATCTTTTTAGTTTATTTAATAATTCATTGTTATAACTTTCTATTTCTTTAAGAGTTTTTAATGAATTTATTAGCTCCTTGTTTCTTGCACCTATTGCTGTTTTTGTAATCGCAATTTTATTGAATATGATTTTTAATTCATCTTTTTCAGATAAATTGTTAAATTCTTCTTCGGATTTTATTTCCTTTATTCTTTTTGCTAAATTTTGGCAGCTGTTTTCTACCTCTTTGTCTATTTTTTCTCCGTATTTTTCTATTTCAGGATATTCTCCTTTTTCTATTCTATTTAAAATAGTAGTCAAGTATATTTTGTTTTTGTTTTTGTTAAAAATGTTTTTTATGATTTCAGATGCATCTTCTTCTGACTTAGTTGTGCCTCCTGGCATAATTATTGATCTGAATAACGAATATTCTGTACCTACTGAATCATATAATCTTTTTGTCCGTGTATTATATATTTGTTCTGGGTGATTTATTCCTTTTCCATATAGCATATAATCTGTTTCCCAGCCTATCATGTCATTATCTCTTACTATAAATCCATTGGCTCCTCCTGTTCCATTATTGTAATTTGTTCTCAAAAATTGTTCTTTGTCTCTCCAAGTCGTTTGTCTTTCTGTTTTTCCCCAAGAATTATCGTGCCATACTATTTCTTTGAGCTTTGTTTCTCCTGTTTCACTATCTTTGTATCTTTCTGTCGTAATTGATGGAATAAATTGTGCATGACCGGAAAATTCGTTGTCCATTATATCAGTGGTTATTTCTCCTCCACCATTACCACTCTTTATAGCTTTTATCGCCTTTAAAAAATCATGTTCAATGTGATAAGGTTTCCCTGTAATTTGTTCTATAATTTTTAATACTTCACTGTCACTCATCCCAGAAAACCCTTCTTCAGGAATCCAAAAACGTCCTGTCCCTCTACCTATTTCTCTGTATATTTCATCTAAATCTTCTGCGTAAAAATTATTAAGTTGTTCGTATGAACGGTTTATATACCTTTTTGCTCTGAAAAAATTTTTTTGAATTTTTTTTATTGCCTCTTTACCTTCGTTGCTCAAAAGATATTTTCTGATATCTTTTTGCTTTTCTTCATTTGAATCTATGTTATTTTTTAAATTGTTGAATTGTACAATTTCAAGAAATTTTCTGTCAAAATAATCAAGTTCTCTTTTGCTTAAAATTTCTCCTTCTCTCTCTAGTTTACATAATATTAAATCTTTTGTATTCGGAACCTGAAAAAATTCTTCTATTGTTTCTAAATGAGTTTGTAGACCTTTTGCCTTTTTTAATATGTATGGGAGTTTCTTTTTTAAATTATTTATGTCATCTTGCCCTTCTATTATGTTTTCTGCAAGATTAAACATACTTGAAGGTTCGTATTCAAGATTTGGATAATTTATAATGTTATATATTGATTTAGATAAATTTTCTATAAAACTAGTTCTGTCTTTTATTTGAAAATAATTAAAAATTTTTGAAAAAGTTTCTTCTGTTGGCTTTTGCTCTAATTCTTCTAGTAAATTTTTTATTTTCCTTGCGACTGCAAAACTGTTGGCTTTTGTTTTAAAAATTTCTGCCAAGTCTGCTATGTCTTCCTTGTCATTTATTTCTGTACTTAAGGCTCTGGTTTCTAACATTCTTCTTAGTAGACCTTTTGTGCTTTCTACCCCTAAATCTTTGCATATTTCTTCGAATTTTGATGAAATTGACGATTGAAAACCATTGTTAAAAAGACTTAATTTTTCTAGTAAAGCAGATTTGTCCTCTGATGTTTGCAGTATTTGTGAGTAATATTTTATTATATCTCTATTTTGTGTGTTGCGTATTTCATTTTCTAAAAGTTTTAGTTGTCCTTTTATTATGTCTTCTCTATTTGGAATATTATATTCATTTGAAAGTTGAAAAATATAATCTGCAGCTAATAGATTTGTTTCTATAGCTTTTCTGTATGCCGCCGCAAAATTAAATAAATCTATGTAATGATAAATTCTTTGTTCAGGTTTTGATGCCTTTTTTAGAAGATCTAATTCGTTGTTGCAAATATTAACTGCTTCGTAAATTGAAAAAATTTTATCAATGTTTTCTTTTATTTTTGATTCAGAAATTTGAGTTTCTTCCCTAATTAATGCAGATATTTTTTTCTTTTTGTTTTCATTAGGCTCTTGCGGATCAATTTTGTATTTCGCATTTTTTGTTTTTTCCAAATTGTTTGTTGATTTTGTGTTGTACCTTTTGTTTTCAAGATCTAATATAAGATTAGATAACTTAATTATTTCTTCTCTTGGTTTATTAGGAATAGTTTCTTCTAAAATTGTTTCTAGTAATCTTTTTTTTCTGCTTAATTCATTTAATAATTTATTTCTGTTATTAAAATGGTTTTCTGTCAAAATCTTGTTGTTTAGCATTGTCTTTTCAACATCGGTTGCAAATGCTCTTGCTTTTATTAAATACATAAGTAATAACCTAATTTCTGCAAGTTCTGCAGGAAAATTTGATAGCCAAAATGAATCTTTAAATATTTCATAATTTTGTGCATCAAATGCTATATAGTTTTCATTCTTTATAGTTCCATCTCCTGACCTGGCCGAATGTTGCATCCATTGTAATGCTGATGCATCTATGATTCTGTAGCCACGTTTTAACGCATCTTCAAAATCTATAATTGCTTTTTTTACAGGAATTTTTTTCCCTGTTCCTAGTTGAGTTATGTCATAAATTTTCATGTATGCAGATGCGCTTAGCTCTGAAAATATATTCTTTAAATAATTTCTCTTGTCTTGATATGCTGCAAGTTTTCGGCAAGCTGCTATGGCTGCGCACATCCCATGACGCTTTTGGTCTACTTCTTTTATCTTTAAACGTGCATCTTCAGGAGTTTTTATTATGATATCATTTAAAATTTCACTTAAAATTTGTGTCTTTTTGCCTCTTAATTGAGGGTTAATTTTATATTTTGAACTTAAAAATTCTTTTATTTGTTCCAAACAATTTAATTTTTCTTCTTTAGATATTTCTGATGAGGCAATAAAATAGTCAAGATTTTCTTGAATTTTGCTTGTTTCTTCTCCTTTTTCTCTAAAATTAATCGCGGATATAGATTTTAAAATTTTAGTTCGAAAATTTAATATCTCTTCTTCTGCTTGCGTTAGTGGAATTTCTGTAGAATAAATTTTTTCAAATTTTTTTTCTAAGGCTTCTTTTGAGTTAGTTTTGTTCAATCTAATTGCATTTTGTATCGTTTCTTTTAGTTTATTATCCCAATTTGTGTTTGAAATCTCATTTTTTTCTCTCAAAATTGATTGTTCAAGTAAAAGTTTTTTAAATTTACTGTTTTCTCTTATACCATAATTTAATTTTTCTCTTGTGGATAATAAAAAATTGATATTTTTTATACTAGAATTCTGTGACATTGAATTTAGTGCATTCAGAATGTTTATACGTAAATTCTCATTTATTGGCTCATTTCCATTTGATAATTTATTTACGTAGTTATTTTCGTCACGTTTCCCTTTGTATGTTAAATAAATATTGTTCAGTGAATTGATTTTCATAATTTTGTTACTTTTCTTATCATTTTTATCAAAATCACTGAAAAAAATTTTTTGTTATTTAGCCTATGTATTCTAATATTTCATCTACATGACCTTTTACTTTAACTTTTCTCCATTCTTTTTCAATTTTTCCTTTTTCATCTATCAAAAAAGTAGACCTAACTATACCCATATATTTTTTTCCGTACATAGATTTTTCTTGCCAGACTTCCAATAATTTCGCAAGTTCATGTTCTGGATCCGAAATTAATATAAAATTTAAAAAGTTCTTTGCTTTAAAATTTAAATGACTTTTTATACTGTCAGGACTAACACCTATAACAGTTGCTTTTGAAATGAGTCTGTTCATATTGTCTCTGAAATTGCAAGCTTCTGTTGTGCATCCAGATGTGTTATCTTTTGGGTAAAAATATAAAATAACTTTTTTACCTTTAAATTCAGAAAGAGAAAATTCTCTTTCTGCCCCATTTGTATCTATACCTTTGAGTTTTATATCGCCGAAATTCATATTTAATCCTTTATTTTTACAACTTTTTATTATATTATTTTTCACAAAATTTTACTATAGTTTTGTGTATGTTATACTCATATTGGTAATTTTTTTGAGGATCATATGAAAAAAATATTTCTTGTATGTTTATTTGTTCTCTTGCTTTCTTTAACTTCACCTGTCTTGGCAAAGACTTTTAAGCTAATAGCTGAAACTCAAAATGATTTTTCTACAGTAAAACCTTCTGAAAATTTAATGCTAAAAATAAGTGGTGATTATAAATTACCTAATGGTGAATATATTCCTGATGGAACATTGCTATCAGGTAAAATTGTTGGTATTGTTAAGCCTAAAAGAGGAAAAAGAGATGCTTATGCTTTTTTGCAATTAATTCAATATAAACTTCCAGAAAATGATGAATTTCAGATTATTGATAATCCTAATGCAGTCGCGAAAATTTCTAAATATGAACCTATTGACTTAAAAGATAAAGGCATCGATGCTGGGGTTTCTGTTGCGGGGTTTTTTGTAAAAAACATAAGTTATCCTGTTAATTTTGTAAGAGGGGCGATCGATCATACGGAGGGCGAAAATCCTCTTGTTTCAGGCGCAAAATTAACATACGAGAAATCTTTTTTCTCATATGCTTCAAAGGGCAAAGAGCTTGAACTTCCGGCAGGAAGTGAACTTACTGTGACATTTACTTATAACGCAGATTAACAGGTCTTTTGTAAGGCTTAGTTTTGATTTTTCTATCTGCACCAAATGAGTACAAAAAGATGTTCATTTCTTTTAACCTTTTGGTAATCATTCTTATGTAATCATTTCCATTAAATTTTCCCACCTTAACGTCTTTAAATTGGTTTAAATATGCAATAGCTGCTTCGGGATTTATAAAATCTCTAAGCTTTCTGTTTCCTCTTGCCATGTTTCTGCGTTTTGTTGCAAGAACTAAATTGCTAAGTTCTGTTCTGCCACCACCATAACGTGGTTTAAGGTGTTCAAGACTGACATTATTCCTGTTTATATTACCACCATAAAATCCTTTGGTTACGCTAGGTAAATTTCCTTCTTTAAATAACGTTTTTAATATACTTTTGTAAGTTTTTCCGCTAAAAGTAACAACAGAGTTCGTTTTCATAATCCATCTCTCAATAAAATTCTACATCCTTTTAAAATTGCTAAATGTCATAATTTGCTAAGTTTTTTCAATCATTTTTAAAAATTCTTCAAAATCTTCTTTTGTGTCTATTCCTATTGGTTTGTAGGTAGCAATAACTGTTTTGATTTTTATTCCGTTTTGTAGTGCCCTTAGTTGTTCCAAACTTTCGGCTTTTTCTAAATCTGTTTGGTTTAACTTAGACATTTTTAGCAATGCAGATCTCCTGTATACATACAAACCTATATGCGCAAAAGTTTTTGCTTGATTTTTGTTTCTTTCATATGGAATTGGACTTCTTGAAAAATACATTGCAAAGTTTTCATTGTCTTTTACTACTTTTACAACATTTGGATTAAATATTTCTTCTTCATCTGTTATTTCTCTTATAATTGTTGAAATATCTACATTGGTATCATCTTTAAGTACCTTTATAGCGCTGTCTATGCTTTCAGGTTTTATCATTGGCTCGTCGCCTTGGACATTAACTGCAATTTCTATATCTTTGTTTTTATTTAGTACTTCTACTAATCTGTCGCTTCCGCATTTGTGATTTACTGATGTCATGCAAACTTTTCCTCCAAAAGCTTTTACTGCATCTGCAATTCTTGAATCATCAGTGGCTACAATGACTTCGTTAGCAAGCTTTGATTGGCTGGATTTTTCGTATACCCATTCAATTATTGTTTTGCCTTTGGCTTTTAATAAAGGTTTGCCTTCAAGGCGCGTAGATGCGTATCTGGCCGGAATAATGATAGTTGTTTTACCTAAGTGCAAAGAATTTTCCATTTTGTGCTCCAAAATATACTATACCACTGTTTATTATAGGTGAAGATAAAATTGCTGAACCTGCACCAAATTTCCAAATTATACTGCCTGTAGAAGGTTTTATGGCATATATAAAACCATTTCCCGATGCTACATAAAGAATTTCATCTGCTATTGCTGGGGAAGCAATTATTGCTCCATTTGTCTTGTATTGCCATATTATTTCTCCATTTTGAGCTTTTAGAGCTTTTATATTTCCTTTTCCGTCTGCAACATATACAATTCCTTTGTGAACTGCAGCAGTTGATTTTATGATGCCATCAAATTTCTTCTTCCAAAGCAAATTCCCATTTTTTGCATTTAAACAATAAAAAGTTTTATCTACAGAACCAACATAAACTTTATCTCCAGTTACAATTGGTTTTGCCACGATAGCACCTTGGGTTTTGTATTCCCATATCGGAACTTTTGAGTTATTTTCATATGCGTAAATTTTTCCATCTAGTCCTCCTATAAAAATTTTCCCTTGGTACAAAGTCGGAGAAGATTGTAATGGAATATTGTGTGGAATTTTATAACTTAATGAACCATTTTTTAAATTAAGAAAATATATATTTCCATCTCCTGATGCAAAAATTATATAGTTTTTGGTAAAAATTGGAGTTGTTTGAATTTTATTATCCGTAGAAAATTCCCATAAAATATCTCCGTTTGATAAATTTAATGCATATAGTGTGCCGTTTATGCCAGCTATGTAAATTGTATTTTTCTCAATTTCTACCGAAGATTCGTCAATTTGTGTCGGAAGTTGTTTTGAGGTTTTCCATAGTCTTGCTCCAGTTAGGGAATTTAGTGCATTTACTACTCCATTTTGGTTTACGAAAACTACTGTATTTTTTCCTACGGCAGGTGAAGAATTTATACTCCCATTTGTAGTTAAAGCCCATTTATATATTCCATAAGTTGGAGTGCCACTTTTTATATATTTTTCTCTTAATTGAGTTTGAGGAACATAACTTTCAAATTCCAGTTCTTTTTGCTGACAGCCTGTTATAAAAAGTAAAAGTATTATCATTGTAAACAAATATTTTTTCATTATTTTGCCCTCGGATGTGCTTTGCTATAAGCTTGCTTTAAACGTTCAGTCGAAACATGTGTGTAAATTTGTGTGTTTGATATGCTTGCATGTCCCAGTAATTCTTGTACAATTCTTAAATCTGCTCCTTTTTCCAATAGTTTTGTAGCAAAACTGTGTCTAAAAACATGTGGAGAAATTCTTTTATTTATTGAAAGTTCGCAAGAAATTTTTTCAAGAAATTTATTTACACTTCTTGGATTTAATCTATATCCTGTGTTATTTATAAAAACAGGTGTGTTTTCATTTATGTATTCGTTTTTTAGTGCATAAATAGATCTGAATTTTTCCAAATATAAATTTAAATATTTTTTTGCACGTTCAGAAATTAGAACTATTCGTTCTTTTGAACCTTTACCAAAAACAGTTATTTCATTTTCTTCAAGATTTAAATTTCCATAATTTAGTCCGCAAAGTTCACTTATTCTCATCCCACAAGCATATAAAACTTCAATAATAGCCCTATTTCTAGCATTAGTTGCTGAGTTTGGTTCAATTATGTTAAAAATTTGTTCAACTTCATCTTCATTTAAAAAGGAAGGTAATTTTTTAGGCTTTTTGGGACTTCGAATGTTATCGACAGGATTGTATTCTATAATTCTTTCCCTGTACAAAAATCTGTAAAATGTCCTAAGCGCAGCAATTTTTCTAGCTATAGTAGTTTTTGAATAATTAAAAACTTGAATTTGAGAAAGATAAAGTCTTATGGTATTTGTATTAACTTGTGAAACTTCAAGTTCTTTTAACCAGTACAAAAAATGCTCAATATCAGCTGTATATGCTCTTAGAGTATGTTTTGAAAGGTTTCTTTCAACTTCTAAATAAACCATAAATTCTTCAAGAAGTTTGTTGTTATTATTTATAAGTGCAGATAAACCTTCGTCCAATGTTCTCCTCCCTCGTTCATAAATTATACAAGTTTTACAGTAAAAAGTGAAGTATTATTAAGTTTTGGCAATTTTAAAAAATTATTCTACAATAAATTATGAAGAGGTAAATTTTGGGTAGATCAAATGGTTAATTTAATTTCTAATAAAGATTATATAATTGAAAAAACTAAGAATGGTAAAGAGTATTTTCATTTTATTGGCATAGGTGGAATTGGCATGAGTGCTTTAGCTTTATGTCTTGTAAATAATGGTTTTAAAATTTCAGGTTCTGATATTATATCAAATTTAAATATTGAAAATTTAATTTCAAAACAAGCCAGAATTACTATTGGACATAGTGCTCAAAATGTTGAAGGTGCTTCCTTAGTTGTTGCAAGTAGTGCAATAAAAGAAAATAATCCAGAAATTTTAAGAGCAAAAGAATTAAATATTCCAATTATTCATCGCTCACAACTTTTGGAAGCTATGATGTCAGGACTTGCAAGGAAAGAAAAACCCGTGTCTATCGGAGTTTCTGGTACGCATGGCAAAACAACTACAACAGGTATGATGGGAATGATTTTTGAACATTCTGGATTGAAGCCTTCAATTGTTGTGGGGGGGATGATTCCTGCTTTAAATACAAATTCTAAATTTGATTCTGGAAAATATTTTGTTTCCGAACTAGATGAAAGTGATGGAACTATAAAAGAATATAGACCTGATTATACAATCATTACTAATTTAGAAAAAGACCATGTTGATCATTATGCAGATGGATTACAGCAAGTTTTGGATACATTTAGAAATTATATTTCAAATCTCAACAAGAATTCAAAAATTATCGTCAATGTGGATGATAAAGGAATAAATTTACTTTTGAAATCTATTGAATTTGGTAATGTAATTACGTATAGTTTGGATGAAAATTCTAATGCAGATTACATAGCAAGAAATATCATTGCAAATGGGTTCAATACAAGCTCAGATGTATATAAAAACAATGAATATATTGGAACTATTTGTCTTACTGTTCCTGGAATTCATAATATTTCAAATGCATTAGCAACTATTGCCGTTGCAATTGATTGTGGAGTAAATTTTAAAGATATAAAAAATTCGCTTGAACAATTCACTGGAATGAAGAGACGTTTTCAACTTGCTGCTGAAATTAATGGAATAAAAATTGTTGACGATTATGCTCATCATCCCACCGAAATTGAAGCAACTTTAAAAAGTGCAAAAGAAATTAAAGATAAAAAAATTGTAAAAAGAATTGTTGCTATATTTCAACCTCATAGATATACTCGATTGCATGGTCTATGGGATGAATTTAAAACTTGTTTCGCTAATGCAGATAAAGTATATGTGGTAGACGTTTATCCTGCTGGTGAAAAACCTATATTTGGCTATGGGGCAAAAGAATTTTGTGAACAAACTGGATACACTTATCTTTCCGGAACTTTAGAAAATGCTGCAAAATTATTGGATAATCAATTTTCTGAAGGCGATTTGGTTTTAGATTTAGGAGCTGGTTCCATTGTCCAATTATCTCAAATATTAAAAGATAGGCTTAAATATAATGGTTAACATACTTAATTCAATTTCTAATTATGATATAAAACAAAATACTACTTTAAAAATAGGTGGTAATGCCTTACTTGCATATTTGCCTGTTACTGTTGGTGATATGGTTGATTGTGTAGAACATCATACCAAGCAAAACAATGAAATAAATATAATTGGAGCAGGTTCCAATTTACTGGTAGCATCAAAAGGTATTGATGGTGTAACTATACTTACCAAAAATTTAAAAGATGTGATTCAAATTGAAGATGACAAAATTTATGCATTATGTGGAGCAAAATCATCTGCTTTTGCAAAAATTGCTTTTGAAGCTTCGCTTTCAGGGGCAGAATTTTTAGTAGGAATTCCTGGCTCAATAGGTGGTGCTATATTTATGAATGCAGGTGCACACGGACAAAGTATAAAAGATATAATTGAAAGTGTTAAAATACTTAATTTAAAATCTTATTCAATTACAGAAGTTCCTGTTAAATATTTACAGTTTAGATATAGATCAACAAGTTTTTTTGATAAAGAAAATTTGATTTTGTCGGCTATATTTAAACTACAAAAAGGTGAGCAAAATGAAATCAAAGAAAGAATGGATTTTCATTTAAATTATAGAGCGCAAAATCATCCCCCGCTTAGCGAATATAGTGCAGGTTCAACTTTTAAAAATCCCAAAGGTCATTATGCGGCTAATTTATTGGAAAAAGTTGGAGCAAAAGAATATATTGAAAATAATAAAATCAGATTTTCTCCTAAACATGCCAATTTTTTGTATAATTTTAATGATGCTGATTCAACTGATGCAGTAAGACTTATGTACAATATGTGGGAAAAAGTAAAAAAAGAATTTGGAATTAAATTACAACCTGAAATAAAATTTATCGGTAAAAAAACTGAAGAGGAAGAAAAATTATGGAGTATTATGACAAAACACTAGTTCCTTTGGATACAAAAATAGGAGTTCTCTGTGGAGGGATGTCTTCTGAAAGAGATGTATCTCTTAGATCCGGTAAAAATTGCTATGAAGCTCTTTTGCGCCTTGGCTATAAAAATATTGTTTTAATAGATGTAGATAAGAATATTGCAGAAAATTTGAAAAATGAAAAAATAGAAACCGCTTTTTTGGCTTTACACGGAAAATATGGTGAAGATGGCTGTATTCAAGGTTTACTTGAAATATTAGGAATTCCTTATACAGGTTGTGGAGTTTTAGCAAGTTCCATTTCTATGAATAAAGATATAACTAAACGAGTTCTCAGCTTATTTCCTGAAATTCCATTGATAAAATCTCAAGTGCTTTACAGAAAAGATTTACCAAATTTTTCTATTAAATTAAATTATCCGTTAATGATTAAACCAGTTTGCGAAGGCTCAAGCATTGGAATGGTAAAAGTTGAAGCTCCTGAAAATTTGCAAGAAGCTTTGTTGTATGCTTTTAAGTTTAGCTCTTGTGTATTAATTGAAGAATTTTTAAATGGATTAAGTGCTACAGTTGGGGTATTAGATATCGAAGATGAAACTATTGCTACTCCAATTCTTGCTTTTCACACAAAAACCGAATGGTATGACTATGAAGCTAAGTACACAGAAGGATTAACGGAATTTGAATTGCCTGCTAAAATTTCTGATGAATTAACACAAAAAATTAAAGAAATTGCAATAAAAACACATAAAGCTGTTTATGCAAAAGGTTTAAGCAGAGTAGATTTTTTAATTACAAAAGATAATTTACCTTATGTTTTAGAAATTAATACCATTCCCGGGATGACTAATCTCAGCGATTTACCTGCTCAAGCTAAGTCTATGGGATGGAGTTTTGATAAGTTAGTAAAAATTATTTTGAATAGTTCTAAAATTAATGATAAACAATAAATTTTTATGGAAAAAGATAAAAAGAATAAAAAACGCAAATATGCCAAAAGCAATAATATAAATCTTGATGAAATTCCGTCAAGTAATTTGAAAATGAAATATTTTAAGAAAAAACGTGCGCAAAAACGTTTGAAAAATACTATTTCAAAAACTCATACTTTTATAAAAATAGTGTCTATTATATTTTTACTCTGGCTTTCTTCGCGTTTAATGATATGTCATTTTTGGTATTTACCTCAAAATACTTTTGAAACTTATCCCAATATACATTTAAGAATTATTGGTAATACAATTACTCCTCAAGATAAAATTATTGCTTCTTTAAAAACTATTCCAATAGAAAAACGTCCAATTTATTTAATTAATACGGTTCCTTATGAAGAAGAAATCGAAAAATTATCATCTGTAAAAAAGGCTTTTGTAAGAAGATATTGGTTGCCAGCAAGATTTGAGGTGACTATTGAAGAAGAAATTCCAATTATTACTATTTCTCCAAATCCAAATGCTCCTGAAATTGCTGCACTAACGGCTGAGGGAAAAATTATTACAAAAGATTATTTACCTTTTAATGCATCCAAATATAAAACGTACAAAATATTAACTTACGATGATTTTTCAACTTGGACTTCTAAAGAAATTCTTTCCCTTAAAATTTTAGCTCAACGTATTGAAGATTTTTCTCAAGAAAAACTTCTGTATCTTGATATTAGAAATCAAAATGACGTTTATGCGCAATTGGAAACTATAAAAGTTCGTATAGGTGAACTAAATTCTACTTTAAAACAAAGGATTGAAAGATTAAGTTCAATTATGCCGCAAATAGAAAATTTAAAGAATTCTACTGATTATGTTGATTTAAGATGGGATAATACTACTTATTTAAAAAAGAAATCGCATAATAAAATTAATACCACCCCAAAAGAAAATTCTTTAAATAAAAATGAAATCCACGAATCAAATAAAGTAAAAATAAAAACTTCTAATACACAAAAAACAAAAGAAAAAATTCTTAAAAAAAACAAAAGCGATACTAATCCTGATTTTGGTGTTCCCAAAAGTTCCACAAACAATAATAAACAAGAACCTCCTCCAATTGAATTAAATATTGAAATAGTTGAACCTTAATTAAATCAATTGCTAGCTAGTAAGTTCTTTATATTTTATTAAGACATACATTGTTTTAAATCATATATTAGTTGTTCATAGCTATTAGACTTGGTCATGTTTCTATTTCTTATGTATTCTAGTATTTCTTTAGGTGTCATTTTTAGTAAATTCTTTATTTCTTGTATTTTAGTAGATGAT